>NZ_MJKZ01000004.1:0-167653 GCF_002138935.1 Campylobacter sp. P091 | reverse complement strand
ATTTCAAAGATTGACTATAAAAGATAGTTTAACATTATAAAAATTAAAAAACAAAAACGATAAAGAGATGATTTAACCAAGCTTTTCAAAAGGTTAAGGTGTTTCTCAATTCGTGAGCTGGAATTATATAAGAGATATGCTTAAAAAAAGATTAAATATTAGGGAAAATTCTAAAAAATTTAAAGAAATTTGTAAATTTGGTTAAAAATTTAGTAGAATTAATAAAATTTTGGAGAAAATATGATTAAATTTACCTTGCCATCAAATAGTTTTTTAGATAATTATGTATTAAATTGCGAATTTGCAAACGCATGTAAACTTTCAAATGGTGCGTATAAATTCTGGAAAGGTATTGTTGTAGCAAGTTATCAAGACTCTAGAACGCTCTTTTTGCACAAAAAATCGATCCCGCAGAAATATCAATATGCAATAAATTATTGTTCTAATTTAGATGGGTTTGTGTTAGCAAGCGCATTTTGCTCATTTACAGGTATATCTAACTCGCATTTAGTAGCTTCTAATAACTCAGCTCTTCATAGTATGCTCGAAATCAAAATGGTTGATAAATTTAAATTCGTTAATCTAAAAAAACTCTATGATGATCTTGATCTTCCATATTCAGCCCATATTTATATCGAAAAATGTAAATATTTTTCACCTACACCATTTGAAAAGAGAATTAAAATCACTGAGACTCTTTGCTTGGGATACTATTAGTACTTACTATAATCATATAGTAAAATTTTGTCTCTTGAATTTAATAAATTTACATTATATTTTAAGAGCAATATAAACCATCTTCTAAATTTGCTCTCTATTTCTATGCCCTTTTTAATTCTCATAACTTCAAATATAAATTTAACACATCCACCTTTATACCAATTTTTATTGGCTTTTATTAGAGCCTCTCCCAATTTGTAGCTTAAATGGTTTTTTGTATTTAGGGCTTTTTGGTATTTATTTTCTAAAATAGATATATTTGTATTTTGTTTATCAAATTTATCTTGCATATTTATGAGTTCTTGCTCTTTTTGTGCTAGTTGTTCTTTTAATGCTTTTATCTCTAGTTCTTGTGGAGTTGGTTGTGGTGTAGGTTTTGGAGCTGGCGGGGTTGGCTGTGGTTTAGTTTCATCTATCTCTTCAAATTTTAAAGATTTAAATTTATTTTCATATTTAGGCAAAGGGATATCATAAGGCATATCTTTAAAATATGCAAAGCGATTTTTATTTTTATTGCAATATATTGCATCATATACAAATTCTAATTTTTCTTGTGCTGTGTTTAGGGAGTCTAGTTTTTCTTCAATTGCTTTAGGAGATAAGAATTCGTTTTGGTTGTAGGTATATTTGAAATTATCATTTGGGATATAGTTATATTTATTTGTTTCTTCTAAATCCCAATTATGCACACACTCTCCTCTCCAAGAGATATTTTCTTTTACCTGTTTAATTGGATTGCCAGCATTAATAGTATTAGAATAACAAAGTTTTGTAACTACACTTTTTGTGCCAATAATGCTTCCAGAAGCAACGAATGATTTTTTGAGAAATGCTACTTCTTGTCCAACCCATACATGATCTCCTATATAAATGCTTTGAGTAGTATTGATACGTTTATTGGTAATATTGTCGTATATTAAATGTGGATCCGCATTTCTAAACCAAATCGTATGCGAGAAAAGACATTGATCTCCTATTATAATGTTTTTTTCAGATAGCAGCAAAGATCTTTGTCCACGTAGAGTTTTAAGCCCTAAAAAGGGCTTAAAGGCTTATTTGATAACGCCACACGCCATTCTAGCGCCGCCGCCACCAAGTGCTTTTGGATGGTCGCTGTGATTGTCACCACCGATATGAACCATCAAAGAGTGGTCTTTTAACTCGCTTAAATCTTTTATTTTAGGAGATAAAACAGGATTTGTCGCAGTGCCATCAGATGCTACATATAGCGCTGGTAAGTCGCCTTTGTGGCCTTTGTCATCCCAAGGTAAAGAGTGATTACCGCTATTTGTTGGATCCCAGTGGCCGCCAGCTTTCATACCTAAGCCTTTATCTGTTGCGCCACAATCAGGATTTGCATGGACATGAAATCCGTGTAAGCCTGGCTCTAAGCCTTTAAGATCTGGGAAAAACGCCACGCCGTAGTTGGTTTTAACCGCTATTACGCTACCTACTGGAGTGTTTTTGTCTTGTCCTAGTAAATCAACTTTGATCTCAATGTGATCTACACTTTTAGGATCGAAAATCGTCATATTAGCCGCTAATAAACTAGAGCTAGCAAGCATCAAAGCAGATGCTACAAAACCAAATTTTTTCATAATTTTCCTTTAAAATTGAAGTATAATTCATTATAACCAAAAATTATTAATAAATTAAGATTTTTAATACAAAATCCAAATTTTACCTATAAAATAGCCAAACCACGCAAAAAAGTATAAATTTTAACGATTTTTAGAATTTAGCCTAATATCCCTTTAAAAGCCACTTTTATACACCCAATCCAAAATATTTATCAAAGAATTTCAATAATTTTTCGATTATGGCTTGTTTTCTTTCATTTCTATTGCCACCGTTAAATCTACCCATAGGTGGTAGTATTTTTTCTATGTCTGTTCCTATTGTTTTGACCTGACCATCTCTAAAAGAGCTATCTATAAACTTTCTCGTCTCGTTCTCTTTTAAATTTTCTTCTTTTATTAAATCTTTTAGATCGCTCTCCTTTTGCTCTTTGACAAATTTCGCCCAATCTGTCATTACATCTGTATCGGCGTTAATTTTATTGATAAATCCATCTATTAGATCTTTTTTGGATCTTAGTGACAAGCTTGCTCTAATCGCTTTATCGATTGAGCTTCGTATCTCTTGGTTTTTACAATTTGATTTATGGTATTTTGTAACTAGCATTAAAATATAATCTATATTTACCTCCAATTGCCTTACAAGCTCCATCTCAAATACCAAATCATCTTTTATACTTTCGCTATCTTCTGATTTTGATTTGAACTCCTCGTTGAGATCTTCATATTCGCTAAGGTAATCTCGAAAATCCTCTTCGCTTAGTATCTCCATGCCTTTGAATTTGTCAAATGATGATAGGATATTTCTTAGTCTTAGAATGCTACCAAAGGAGATTATAAAATCCCTTTTGGCTGATTCTCCTATGATTTGCTCTTCTGGTGGATACTTTTGGATAAGCTGGGATATTTTTTCTTCATAGCCCATAATATGCTTTTTGTCATCATCATATCCATAATAGTAATCTTCAAAAGATTTTAGCAGCACTATCCCGCTCGCATTTTTATCGCCAAATAGGGCTATAGCGTCATTTGTCTCTTGCTGTAAATCTCTAAAACATACGATATTTCCATAGGATTTTACAGAATTTAATATCCGATTTGTTCTTGAAAATGCTTGTATCAATCCATGTTGTTTTAGGTTTTTATCCACCCATAATGTATTTAGTGTAGTAGCGTCAAATCCTGTTAAAAACATATTAACAACGATCAATAAATCAACTTCTCTTTTCTTGACCTTATCGGATAGATCCTTATAATAGTCTTGAAATCCATTGCCTTCAGATGAGAAATTTGTTTTAAATTTTTTATTGTATTCACTTATAGCAAAATCCAAAAATTCTCTTGAGCTTTTATCTAGTAGCTCAGTCTCAAATCCCTCATCATCTATTATCCCATCGGCCCTGTCTTCTTCATTAGCCGCAAAAGAGAATATCGTAGCGATGGTTAAATCTTTTTGCTTTTCTTCTAATTGCTTTTTAAATTCCAAATAATATTTTTTAGCCATATCAATAGAAGCAACCGCAAACATAGAGTTAAATCCATTTATTCTTTGACCTTTTAAATCATAATATGAGCTTCTTTTGGTCTTTTGGTTAAAATGCTCGATTATGTATTCAACTATTTTTTTAACCCTCTTGTCATCTGCCAATGCCCCTGCCTCATCGATCCTTGCGACTTCTTTGTCTTTTATGCCATCTTTTTTCTTAATTGTATTTACATAATCAATTCTAAATGGCAAGACATTTCCATCATTTATAGCATCAACAATGGTATAAGTATGTAGCTTATCCCCAAAAGCCTGCTCAGTGGTACATAAATTCAAATTTGATTTATTAGTAGCATTTTTAGCAAAAATCGGCGTTCCTGTAAATCCAAATAGATGATAATTCTTAAAGCTCTTAGCTATCGATATATGCATACCACCAAACTGCGATCTATGGCACTCATCAAATATCAAAACCAAATGCTTTTGAAACGCCGGATGCTTGGGGTTTCTTTTGACAAATTCGCTTAACTTTTGGATAGTTGTAACTATGATTTTAGCATTATCATCTTCAATCTGTTTTTGTAGTATTTTGGTATTTCTATTGCCATTGGCCGCACCCTTTTCAAACCTATCATACTCTCGCATCGTCTGATAATCCAAATCTTTTCTATCAACGACAAATAGCACCTTATCTATATAGTCTAATTTACTTGCTAGTTGAGCGGTCTTAAATGATGTTAAGGTCTTGCCAGAGCCTGTGGTATGCCATATGTAGCCACCAGCTTCTATCGTTCCCATTTTTTTATAATTTGTGCTTATTTGAATTTTATTTAGTATCCTTTCAGTTGCGGCTATTTGATATGGACGCATCACTAGCAATAACTCTTCAGCTGTAAATACGCAATATTTGGTTAATATATTTAGTATTGTATGCTTTGAAAAAAATGTCTTAGTAAAATCCACTAAATCGGGTATCACTTTATTACTCGCATCAGCCCAGTATGAAGTAAATTCAAAGCTATTGCTTGTTTTCTTGCTTTTTGTTTGTGTTTGGGTTTTTTCTTTTATATGGCTCTCTCTTGTGGTGTTAGAATAGTATTTTGTATTTGTGCCATTTGAGATTACAAATATTTGTATATACTCATATAGCCCACTACCAGCCCAGAAGCTATCTCTTTGATATCTATTTATCTGATTAAATGCCTCTTTTAATGCTACTCCCCGTCTTTTTAACTCTATATGAATCAAAGGCAATCCATTGACCAAAACCGAAACATCATAGCGATTTTCATAGTTTCCGCCCTTTTCTACATATTGGTTAATAACTTGTAATATATTATTATGGATATTTTTCTTATCAATTAGATAGATATTTCTACTCGTTCCATCATCTTTTTTTAATACTTGGATATGGTCTTCTTGGATTTTTTTGGTTTTTTGGACTATTCCATCATTGTTATTAGCGATACTATTTTTATAAAATCTATCCCATTCATTGTCACTAAATTTATAATCATTTAATATCTCTAATTGAGCTCTAAGGTTACTAATAAGCGCCTTTGAATCATTGATTTTTAGATATTCATAACCTTGCTCGCTAAGCATTTTTATAAATTCATTTTCTAAGGCTGCTTCGCTTTGATAACTATCAGATTTTTTCTTTAATGGCTCTGGTTCGTATTTGCTCACAACTGTAAGTTCGCTTTCTTCTTCCATTGTTGTATTATCTTTATTCATATTATTTTAACTCCTTAAAAGTTAGTAATTTATCTCTATAAAATTCATATTGCTTTTTTCTTGCTTCTATTTCAGCGGGAAGACCTTCAGAAAGGTCGTTACATAATTTGTCAAATTTTTCTAATATATTTACAATTCTTTCTTGTTCTTCTAGCGGCGGTATAGGTAATAATATTCTTCCAATATCTTCTTTATTGATTTTTATAGGGACAGCATTTACTAAAGTTCTTTTTCTTAATTCTTTTATTCCTATAATACTTTCAATAAGATATTTTAAATAATAACTATTTAGAACATTTGAATTAGGTCTAATTAATGCCAATGATACATAATACGCTAAATCAACTTGCCTACTACATACAGAACATTTACCAATCGTTCCAATTCTAGTCATAAACACATCGTTAATCTTTGGTTTTACTTTATATTTATCATAATCTTCTTTTGATATATATTTATTTGAATGATAAATATCCGAAATATTTTCCACACTTATAAATTTTATACCACTATCTGTATATTTAGGCGTTTGATGAGTTCCATCATATATTTCTGCTATTTCACTTAATTTTTGTTTCTTAACATTTTTAGCATTTTTTATTAATTCATCCTTATAAAAATTATATTGCTTTTGCCTAGCTGAAAGCTCTGCTGAAAGCTCTGCTGAAAGCAATGTGAAATTATCCAATATACGGACAATTTCACATTGCACTTCCAACGGAGGCACAGGAATACATACTTTTTCCATAGCTTTTTTTGAAACATTAAATCTTGTAACGCCGCTTGCTGTTTTTCCAATCTGATATCTCAAATTTGATGACCTAAATAAATGTTTTGTAAAATCAGGATTTAATAAATTCTTATCATTTAACCTTAAGAAAAAACAAAAACTATTTAAATACAATTTTTCTTCTGTTTTTTGTGTTAATACCGATGAAATTCCACATTCATCAGAAGTTTCTGATGAACCAGTAAATATAATATCTCCGTATTCTAATGTTCTTTGCTTTTCGTTTTCTCCTATATTTACTCTATCTTCAACATCAATTTTTAAAGATAAATTTTCATATACATTTTTATAAGTAATAAACTTCGCATTCCCTTTATTAAAATCTTCTTTTGATTTACCAGTTAAGCCACCATAAAATTTCCCTAATTCTCCTAAAGTTTTAAACTCCACCCCATTTGGGCATAATTTATTGATTAATTCTTCTAATTTACTCACAGATTACGCCTCGATTTCTAAAATGATTTTATCTATTTCGTTGCGAAGCTCATTCTCTCTAGCTACTATTTGGGCTATTTCATTATTTAGCTTTACTATATCTATTTTTTCTCTTGTGTCTTCTTGTTCTACATAGGTTGATACTGATAGATTGTAGTTATTCTGGGCTATCTCTTTGTTTGGGATTAATTTGGCAATGTGGTTGATATCTTTTCTATCTTTAAATATTTTAATTATATTATCTATATTTTTATCGGTTAATCTATTATTATTAGTTACTTTGACGCACTCTTTAGAAGCGTTTATAAAGAGTGTGCTATTATCTTTTTTGCCCTTTTTTAATACCATTATACAAGTTGCTATGCTTGTCCCAAAAAATAAATTATCAGGTAGTTGGATAATCGAGTCAATAAAATTATTATCGATTAAATATCTTCTAATCTTTTGTTCTGCTCCGCCTCGGTATAATATCCCAGGAAAGCATACTATAGAAGCTGTGCCATTAGATGCTAGCCAAGATAATGAGTGCATTATAAAGGCAAAATCCGCTTTTGATTTGGGTGCTAAAACTCCAGCTGGAGAGTAGCGTGGGTCATTTATCAAAATGGCATTATCATCTCCAGCCCATTTGATAGAGTATGGTGGATTAGATACTATCACCTCAAATGGCTCATCATCCCAGTGTTTAGGCATGGTCAAAGTATCTTCACAAGCTATGTTAAATTTGTCATAACCAATATCATGTAAAAACATATTAATCCTACAAAGGTTATAGGTAGTTAAATTTATCTCTTGACCATAAAAGCCGTTTCTTACATTTTCTTTGCCTAAAATTTTCGCAGATTTCAAAAGCAATGACCCACTTCCACAAGCCGGATCATAAACTTTATTAACCTCTTTTTTATCTAAAATAGCGAGTTTGGTAAGTAGTTCGCTAACCTCTTGTGGTGTGTAGAACTCTCCACCTGATTTACCAGCATTTGAAGCATACATAGACATTAAAAACTCATAAGCATCCCCAAATGCGTCTATATCATTATCCTTATAATCTAGATTTATCCCAGCTATTCCATCTAATATTTTTAGAAGTTTTTCATTTCTTTTAGCAACTGTGGCGCCTAGCTTATTGCTATTGACATCTATATCATCAAATAACCCAGAAAAGTCATCTTCACTCTGCGTGCCTTTGGCGGAGTTTTCGATATTGTTAAATATCATTTCTAAATATTCATTTAAATTATCTTTTATATTTTTAGTTTTGCCCTCGCTATCTGTGAATGTAGCGCTATCGCTTTTAGCTGATTTAATCACATTACAAAACAGCTCTGAAGGACGAATGAAAAATCCCTTTTCTGTGACAAGATTATCCCTTTCAAATTCGGCCTCGCTATCTTCTAAATTCGCATAATCAAAAGTGGTATCGCCTGTCGCTTCTCTCTCCCCTTCATTTATATAATTTGCTATATTTTCTGATATATATCTATAAAACATAATACCTAGCACATACTGCTTAAAATCCCATCCATCTACTGAACCTCTCAAATCATCAGCGATGGACCATATCGCTTTATGTAATTCTTCTCTTTGGTGGTTGCTTGCCATTTTGATTACCTTTTAAATTTGATTTTGATAGCGTTTTTGGTTTGTATTATATATTTTCATTAGTTAAATTACAATATTTTAATCTGATTTTGTGCGAATAGATATGAAATTGGCTTTTTGTGTAGCGTTTTTAGGGTTGGGTGGCGAATTTTTGTGGTGTTTTTGTTGTTGGGTGGCGGAATTGGCTCTTTGCGGGTGGCATTTTTGGATACTACGGCGGAATTTGGCAGCGAAATTTGACAGCGGAATTTGGCAATGGCAAAAAATTCGCCGGTGTTAGCGGCTGATAGTAATAGGAGGCCGCCCGAATTGGGCGGTTGTTGGGTAGTGGCTTAAGGATGGATTATAAATTTATTTAGATATTTCTAGGATTTTTCGGCCATTGGTATCTTGGATTGGGCGATTGTTTTGACCTATTATATTAGTAAAAAATTTAATCTGCTCATCTGAAGCAAAGGCGTTGTCACGATTTATTAGCCAAATCACACCCTCAGAGCATGGTGGCGTAGTGAGTGAGCCAACTAGCTCAATATAATTTTGAAGATTTTTGACTAGGTCGTTTAAGGCTAAATTCGCTAGTTTTCTACTCTCTCCAACCTTAGTAGGTGCGTCCGCCCAAATCTCTTTAATCACAGGATTTTCACCACCTTTATCAAACATAATTGCCAATACCAAAAGCTCTCCATCACTAGCCTTATGAACTAAATGAGCGACCATAGGATAGTGCTTTTTATCAAAAGTATATTCTGATGGCGTGTGAAAATGCATCTGTAAAAGCTCGAATTTTTTATTTTGAAATGTTAGGGTGCTACCTGGATTGAAGTTCACTTGTAAAGTGTGTCCGTTATTGATAAGCTCTTTTGGGCTATTTTTATAATCAAATATAGGCTTTTGTAGCGTAGATTTCTCAGCTTGAGTTATATCAATTGGCGATTGATTTTTACCATATTTACAGGTGCGAAATTCATCCGCCAAATCTCCCCAATGCTCTGGCGATCCATCACCACTATAACCCCAATGTGGCGCACCATGATGAGTATTAGAACCACTCGCACCAATTAAAAAACCAAAAAGCAAAATAGCTAAAAATCTCACAATTTCTCCTTAGAGTGAATTTAAAAATAATTTAATCAATATAATTTAATTTAATTATATGAATTAAATTTATTTTATAATAAAAATTAGTTATTATACTCGCCTTAAACATAAATTTTTCTTAATATTTATATTTTTATGCGTAGCGAATTTCATTAATTTAAATTTGATATTTGATTTGAAGTTTAATTTAGCTTAATCTAGTATAAATTTGCTATTTTACCTATTATGATTTCATCGCTATTAAATGATATAAAAGGGATTTTAAACTAAATTTAAAATGAATTTTAAAAATCATTTTAGAAATTTGAAAAATTTATATCTAGATATTGGCTTTTTGGTCTTGCGGTGGTGGCGTAATGGCTTTTAGTTGGCTGTCTGTTGTAAAGTTTTTCATTTTCATTTGTGTATCCTTTTTGGGATTTGGTTATTTGCGTGGGTATTCCTTTGGGTGAAAATAACTGAAATGAAATGATAACAAATGAAAGCTTAAATCAGTTCTAAAATCCGATTTTTAGGGCTTTTTTGATGATTTATGAAAGTTTAAGAAAAGTATTGAAATGGAGTAATGGTGCGGACGAGAGGACTTGAACCTCCACACCGTAAGGCACCAGATCCTAAGTCTGGCGTGTCTGCCAATTTCACCACGTCCGCAACAATAATAAGATTTGTCAAGCAAAAACTTAACAAGGTGGTACGCCCAAGAGGATTCGAACCTCTGGCCTACGGCTTAGAAGGCCGTTGCTCTATCCAGCTGAGCTATGAGCGCATATGAAAACTCAGCTCTTATATTTGAAAGTGGTGCGCCAGGTAGGACTCGAACCCACAACCTACAGATCCGAAGTCTGTCGCTCTATCCAATTGAGCTACAAGCGCAGTCTCCTCATATAAATGGGGTGAGTGATGGGAATCGAACCCACGACCCTCAGGACCACAATCTGATGCTCTAACCGACTGAGCTACACTCACCACATGGTCGGGGTGAAAGGATTCGAACCTTCGGCCCCTTGGTCCCAAACCAAGTGCGCTAACCAGACTGCGCTACACCCCGAAGTATAGTCTCGCTATTTCAAATAAAGAGCTGAAATTATATACAAAAAAAAATTATTTGTCAATTAAATTTAGCTTAAATTTGAAAAATTATTCCAAATTTAAGCAATATTATTAATTTTCTCTCTTTTTTCTTGAATAAAGATTTATCATCTCTACTACCAAAGAGAATGCCATAGCAAAATATATATAACCTTTTGGTATATGAAACTCAAGCCCTTCGCCCACTAGAGCCACGCCTATTAAAATCAAAAACGCAAGAGCTAAAACTTTAATAGTCGGATTGGACTCCACAAATCTACTAATAGCGCCACTAGCAAGCAACATCACACCAACTGCTAATATAACGGCTAATATCATAATCTCTATATGATCGGCCATACCTACGGCTGTAATCACGCTATCAAGCGAAAAGACAATATCAAGTACAGCAATCTGAATAATAATCATTATAAAGCCAGCTCCAGCTTTACTAGCCATACTTTGTTCTTCATTTTCACCTACTGCGTGTGAATGTAATTCAAGAGTGGATTTAGCTATCAAAAACAACCCACCAGCAATCAATACGATATCACGCCCTGAAATTTCTTGCCCTATCACGCTAAATAGCGGCGTAGTAAGCTTCATAATCCAAAATAGGCTAAGTAATAATAATATTCTAGTCATCATCGCAAGCCCAAGACCAACCACCCTGGCACGATCTCTTTGTTCATTTGGCAATTTGCCACATAAAATTGCTATAAATATGATATTATCAATACCCAAAACTATCTCAAGTGCAGTTAGCGTCATTAAGCTAATCCACGCCTCGGGCATATAGATCCACTCAAGCATTTTTATCCTTTGTTAGAATTTTTATAATTGTTTTTGGTAGTAGTTTATGCTCAATTTTATGAATTTTTTTCTCCCACTCTTGCAGGGTTTTATCTTTGCGAGCAAATGTCTTTTGTGCTATTATCTCTCCAGCATCTAGTTCAGAACTTACCCAATGTACACTTACTCCACCTATTTGCATATCGCTATGATAACTATCTGTTATAGCATGCGCTCCTTTAAATAGTGGCAATATGCTTGGATGTAAATTAATAGCTTTAATATTATCAGTAAATACAGGAGTAAGAATTCTCATAAATCCAGCTAAAATAGTCAAATCAATACTATATTTATTAATCTCATCAACTACTGCTTTATCAAACTCCTCTCTACTGGCATAATCTTTATGATTAATAACCACAGTATCAAGACCAAATTTCTTAGCACGCTCAATCCCTTTAGCATTAGGATTATTGCATATCAATAACGCCACATTAATTTTAATACCATTAAAAATCTTATCATGCACCCTTTCTAATATGGCTTGCAAATTCGAGCCACTCCCACTGAATAAAACCGCAATATTTTTTACAACCATTTTAATCCTTCTATAATATCATTTGGGGTAAAGCTATAGCTATTACCCTTATAAATTTGAGCTGATTTTTGATGAGCTAGGACGCCATTTATAGCCGAATTTAATGGGCTAAATCCACCTGCTAAATAGGCTAAAATTATTCCGGCCAATGCATCGCCACTACCGCCAACTGCTAACTTTGCATTGCCCTGTGGCGCTATATATAGCACGCCATTTTGAGTAATTATTGGATTTGCTCCTTTTAGTATAAGTGTAGCAAGAAATTTAGAGCTAAATTTGCGAGCTAGCTCAAAACGGTTATTTTGGATCTGCTCTACATCAAATTCGCCTATTTCACAAATCTTAAGCAATGAGCTAAACTCCTTTGGGTGCGGAGTTAAAATAGCTTTATTACTTCTAGCAAATTCACAAATCCAAGGCTTATAAAATGCATCCGCATCCACTACACACGGCTTTTTGAGTAAATTCATAAAATCAAACTCAACTTCACCAAGCCCCATTCCAAAAGCCACAGCATCTGCACCATCAAAACTGCTTTTAAGCATAATCTGTGGATCTAAATTTAAACTACTAGGCCCTTGAATACTTTTAGTCAAATTTACTATACTTACTCTACCAGCCCCCATTCTAAGCGCCGAATTTGCCGCAATCTGCGCTGCTCCGCTCATCTGTCCACAAGCAATAAATGCATGACCAAAGTCGCCTTTATTTACATTTTCTATATCTCTACTAGGCAAAATTAAATCATCTAAAAGTACTAAAAAATCGCTATCATCAAAACTAAATTTGCTCTCATTTAAACCCAAATTTGCCTGCACGATCTGCCCTACTAAATCTTTAGCAGCATCTGCATATAACCCAAGCTTTAACGCCCCCATACAAACGGTAAAATCTGCCCTAAACGCTCCATTTATTGCTACAGCTCCACTTTCACTTATTCCGCTTGGTATATCTACAGCAATTTTAAGAGCGCTACAGCTATTTGCTATTTTTATAATTTTAGCAATTTTTTCACCAATCTCTCCGCAAAACCCACTACCAAAAATCCCATCTATGATACAATCAAACTCACTAAAATTACTTAAACTATCTAAATCTAAAACATTTACACCGACATTTTTAGCGATATTTAGCTGAATTTGAGCATTGCAATTAAGTTCTTTTTGAAGTAAAATCAATCCGCATTCATATTCGCCACTAAGCATTCTAAGTGTGGCAATTGCATCGCTTGCGTTATTTCCTTTACCACAAAGCGCTAAGATTTTAGTACCAATTTTTAGCTCTTTACGAACCAAATCTGCTACCGCACGAGCAGCATTTTCTTGCAAAACTAACTCACTAAATCCTAATGCATCAACAGCATTTTTATCAAATTTAGCCGTATTAGTATAAAGTCTTTTCATCTCTTTATCCTATAGCTTAAACTCTCGATTATATCTGCTTTTGAGATAGATTTAGCATCACGCAAATCAGCAATCGTACGAGCTACTTTTAGTATTTTATTTATTCCACGCTGACTTAGATGATAGTTTGTAATTGCTTTACTTAAAATCTCTGTTGCTGCATTCTCAAGAGTACAAAACTTAGCAATATCAAAGTCGCATAATTTGCCATTTAGCTCACTTTGACCACGCTCAATCTGATTTTTAAAAGCATTTAAAACCATTGCGCTCATCTGTTTTGAGCTATAACTTGGCACATCTCCATCATTAATCTCGCCCATAGCACAATATATATCAATACGGTCTAATATAGGGCCAGATATAACATTTTTATACTTTGCAATCTCTTTATCGCTACAAGTGCAGACATTATTTTTACTAAATGCATTTCCACACGGACAAGGATTCATCGCTGCAACAAATAGAAATTTCGTATCATAGCTAACCTTTGAATTTACTCTAGAAATGTTAATTTTATAATCTTCTAATGGCTCTCTAAGGCTTTCTAAAATCTGCTTACCAAAATAAGGAAATTCATCAAAAAATAGTACGCCACCATTGGCTAATGCGACTTCGCCAATCTTTGCTGCACTGCTTCCGCCTCCAAAAATTGAGCTTCTTGTGCTTGTGTGATGTGGACTCCTAAAGGCTCTAATGGCGCTAAAATCACTACTATTTGAATTTAATGACTCATAAGCACTTGCTAGTAAAATCTCTTCTAGGCTTTGTGGCGGCATAATATATGGTAGTCGTTTTGCACTCATACTCTTTCCACATCCTGGACTTCCCTCAAATAAAATATTATGCATTCCAGCTGCTGCAATTATGCTAGCGCGCTTAGCACGCTCTTGCCCTTTGATATCGATAAAATCGAGCTTAAAATGTAAATTTGGAACAAATTTACGACCTGCAATTTCGATGACATTATCAAAAATTGGATGAGTTGCATCGACTTTGCAACTAATTTTAAATTCATCATTTAAGAAAAAATCCCTTGCTTGTGCTAAATTCTCCACAGCATAAACTTCAAAATTTGGTATCATTGCAGCTCTAAGCGCAATATCCTTTGGAAGTAATATTTTAGCACTTTTGACATGCGTACTAAGAAAAAGCAAAACTGAAAAAAGCTCAGCTGAGCTACGCAGTCTACCATCAAGACCTAACTCGCCAAATACAAAATAATCACTATCGAAACGCTCTTTTTGCAGCAATACCAAAAGTGCAATAGCCAAATCAAAATGCGAGCCGTCTTTTTTAACATCACTTGGACTAAGATTTATGATGATTTTCATCGCTGGAAGAGTAAAATCGTGCAAAGCTGCAAGAGCTGATTTGACACGGGTTACTGACTCTTTGATAGTTACACTAGCAAGTCCAACGATCTCAAATCCAGGCAAAGCTCTAAGCAAAGTAGATTCTATATCAATTATATGTAGCTTTGAGTTCAAACAGGCGCATTTTAAGGCTTTCATAATGGTTTTTGTTTTGACTTTTTCTTATACTCTTTATCAAATTTTTTACGCTTATTAAAGCCAATTCGCTCTATAAACAGATGTCCATCTAAGTGATCATTTTCGTGCTGCAAGGCAACAGCTAGTAAACCATCTGCCTCAAGTGTGTGACTAGCTCCAAATCTATCTTGATACTCTAGTGTTACATTTGCAGCTCTTTTTACATCTTCGTAGTATCCAGGCACGCTCAGACAGCCTTCTTGATAGAGTTGCTCCCCATCTTTTTTTATAAATTTAGGATTAATGATTTCGAGCAAATCACCTTTGTCTTGAATTTCATTCTCATTTACTAGATTGATAATTAAGGCACGAATTGGTCTACCTACTTGAATAGCAGCTAAACCAATTCCGCCTTTAAAAATCATCGTATCATACATATTATCTAAAAACTCGCCTAGTTCAGTGTCAAATTTATCCACCTCTACGCTACGCTCAAAAAGCCTCTTATCAGGATATTCTAAAATTTCTAAAACCATATTAGCTCTCTACAGTCTCAAATAGCTTTAACCCTTTGCCGCTACGAGGCAATGCATCTAAAAGTGCTGATAGAATCTCCTCTATACTACTCTCAGGATCAATCGAACCAACAGATAGCTCCATATCCATATCTAGTTCATCTTCGCCCATAAAAAATGTAGTTTGATAAAGCAGCTCTGCAATCCTTTGGGCTGCCTTTTTGGCACTTTCAAGATCTGTGTGCTTCATCACCATCGCAAAACAACCATCACCATAGTGAGCCACAATATCGCTTCGGCGTGATGTTTTAAGTAGAATTTTGGCAATATTTCGTAAAATTCCGTTTTTGTCTTTTAGGCTTGGGATTTTGTTTAAAACACTATCTTTAACATGAATTAGCATGATGCTTACATTGTATTTATAGCGTTTAACATCATTAAACTCATCGTATAAAACTTTTAGTAAATATTTTTTATTATAAACTTCAAATTTGGAGTCATAAATAGAGTTATCTTCAACATTTTTAAATATTTTATCAACCTCTTCATAGCTAGTTTTAATAGCTCCGATGTGGCGCTCCATTAAAATATTTAGCTTACTCAACTCCTCACCAAAAGCCTTGATATTGCCTTGAATTTCAAGCGGATTAGCACTAGCGCTCATCTCATTTAGGCGCTTTTTAGCTATGCCTTTCATAATGCCTAAATTCTTATAAATAAGCGATATAATCTGCATCATAGAACGAATCTGGGCAAAGCCAGTTTTAATATCTTTTTCTATTAAGGCTTGACGGTCAAGCTTGTCTTCTTTGCTAAAATCTAATAGCTCTAAGACCTTTTTTTGAAAATTTGCAGGCTTACTTTCTAAAAGTTTTCTAAAATATATATCAAAATTTTCAGGTGTTGGCTGGATATTCTCAGCTAGCAACTGCTTTAAAACCGCAGAAGAGAATTTATTTAAATCAACATTCTCATCATCGCTACCCATAGCAGTTGGGCGAATTCCAGTTCTAACTACAGCCGGTCTAGGAGCTGGCCTTGCTTTTTTATCTTCATCTAATTTAACCATCTCAACACCTTAAAATTTATTTAAAACTCTTTGTCAAAATCGTATCAACAATACCATACTCCACAGCTTCTTGGGCACTCATAAAGTAATCCCTGTCTGTATCTTTTACAACTTTTGCTAGTTTTTGGCCTGTATTTTTAGCTAAAATACTATTTAAATTCTCTTTGATTCTTAGAATTTCTTTGGTTCTAATCTCTAAATCAGTAGCCTGACCTTGCGCTCCGCCTAGAGGCTGATGAATCATAACCCTAGCATTTGGCAAAATATATCTCTTGCCTTTTGCCCCACTACTTAGCAAAAATGAGCCCATACTAGCAGCTTGACCGATACAGATGGTACAGACATCAGGCTTGATATAATTCATCGTATCATAGATGCTCATACCGCTAGTTACTACACCACCTGGGCTATTTATGTATAGATAGATATCTTTATCTGGATCTTGTGCTTCTAAAAATAGTAGCTGAGCTACAATTGCACTAGCCATACGATCTTCTATCTCATCAGTGAGCATTACTATACGGTCTTTAAGCAAGCGAGAGTAGATATCATAGCTTCTCTCTCCCTTGCCATCATTTTCAATTACATAAGGTATCATTATTTGCTCTCATCTTTTTTGCCAAATAGATCTGTAAATAATTTTTCCTCTACCAATGCCATCTTAATTGCTGGAATCATACCTTGTTTTTTGTAGTTTTCTAGATGCTCTTTTGGATCTACTCCATATCTATAAGCCTCAAAATAGATTGTTTGTAAAATTTCATTATCGGCTACAGCAATATTGCGAACTTTAGCTAGCTCATCAATAATAAATGTAAGTTTAACACTTTTTAGCGCATCATCTTTATATTTTGCTCTTTGTTCTTCTAATGCTTTTGGGTCTTCTTGGAATTTTTTGCGTTCTTCATCGCTAAAACTCATCCAGTTATTTCTAAACTGCATATCAATCTCTTGTTCTACTATGTTATTTGGTAGATCAAAGCTAAATTTTTCTACAGCAGATTGGGCGAATTTAGGTTTTAGCTCCTCAGCAACTAATTTAGCCATTTTTTCAGCTTTGATTTGACTGCTAATACGCTCTTCTAGTATCTCTTTAGTTGGATTTTCTTCATTTGGAAGAACTTTTTTGAGAGCCTCAGCATCTAATTGCCCAATTTTTTTACCTTGGATTTCATGTAGTTTTACCTTAAATACTGCGGCTTTGCCTGCTAAATGTGCTGCGCCATACTCAGCTGGGAATGTTACATTTATATCTTTTTCTTCACCAACTTTTAATCCAACCATTCCATCTTCAAACCCTGGAATAAACTGACCGCTACCAATCTCAAGTACATATCCCTCAGCCTTGCCGCCATCAAATGCAACGCCATCTACAAAGCCTTCAAAATCAAATTTAGCAAAGTCGCCTTTTTCTAAACTATCTTTTTCTACTTTTTCAAGTGGAGCCATCATATTTAAAAATTCATTGATTTTAGCGTCTATCTCACTTTTTTCTGCTTTTGGCTCATCAAAGCTTGGAATAAGTGCTTCATATCCTGATACATCTACAGTTGGACGGAATGAAATTTCAACTTCAATATCTATATTACCATCTTTTTCATCAAATTTAAGAACTCTTGGTTCTGAAATTATATCTGAGTTTGATCTCTCTACTGATTTTACAGATTCGCTTATAAATTCTCTATAAAGTTCGCCACGAGCATCATTTTCTAAGTCTTTACCATATCTTTTGATAACTTCAGCTACTGGCACTTTACCAGGGCGAAATCCATCAATTTTTACATTTTTAGCTGCTTTTTGTGCTAATTTTTCTACTTTTTGTTTTATCTCATCTGCTGTTAGAGTTGTTGTCGCAGTAACATTTACTGAATTTGTAAGTTTAGCATTAACTTTCATTATTTTCCTTTTGACAAAAATTTGGCGCATAATATAGCAAAATTTTGCTTTATTTAAGTATAAATTGCTAAATTTATTTGCTCTCAAGTCAAATTATTGTAAAATTATGCAAAATTTTTTTAAGGTGAATTATGTTTGATAAAAACAGAATGACTGAATTTCAAGACTGCGTAAAAAAGATGCTTGAAATCATGGGTGAAGACCCAAATAGAGATGGATTACTAAACACTCCAAAAAGAGTCGCAAAAGCCTATGAATTCATCACTCAAGGCTATAGTCAAAGCCCTTTAGATATCCTAGGCGATGCGATGTTTGAAAGTAGCAATAATGAGATGGTTTTAATCAAAGATATTGAGTTTTATAGTATTTGTGAGCATCATCTTTTGCCTATAATCGGTAGAGCACATGTAGCCTACATTCCAGATGGAAAGGTCGTAGGGCTAAGCAAAATCCCAAGAATGGTAAATATATACGCTAGAAGATTACAAATTCAAGAACAGATGACTGAACAAATAGCACAGGCCTTGCAAGAAGCGATTAATCCAAAAGGTGTTGGAGTCGTACTAGAGGCTAGACATATGTGCATGGAGATGCGAGGCGTTGAAAAAATCAATTCAGTCACTACAACTTCGGCACTTCGTGGTTCATTTATAAAAAACCCAGAGACTCGCAAAGAGTTCTTTGATCTAATAAATTCACCAAAATCGGTTAAATTTTGAGCCTGAACAATATCAAAAATCGCCTCGCTAAAAAAGTAAATCTCTCTAGCGTCTTTGGCATAATAACTCGCATTAATGCCAATAATATCGAGATATCTGGTCTGCGTCCAAGCATTGGCGATATAGTAAAAATAACTAGTATCGACAGCGATAAAACTGAACTAGGAATGGTAACAGAACTCCATCAAAATGGTGCTTGCGTTAGCCCATTTGGCTTTGTTGAAGGATTTAAAGTTGGCGATAGAGTCTATGCAAGCGATCAAGGGATGAGCATTCCAGTAGGAGAGGCTTTACTAGGGCGTGTAGTTGATCCATTTATGAATCCAAAAGACGATAAAGGACCAATTAACTGTATGGAACTAATCTCTATAATGCGTCCGCCAATCCCAGCTATGAAACGTGGGTTAATCGATGAATGTTTTAGTGTTGGTGTTAAGAGCATTGATGGATTGCTAACTTGTGGAAAGGGTCAAAAACTTGGAATATTTGCTGGTTCAGGAGTTGGGAAATCCACTCTAATGGGAATGATAGTAAAAAATACTACAGCTCCAATCAAAGTCATTGCGCTCATTGGTGAGCGTGGGCGTGAGGTGCCTGAATTTATCCAAAAAAATCTAGGCGGAGACCTGATCAACACAGTAATAGTAGTAGCCACTAGCGATGATAGTTCACTAATGCGAAAATATGGCGCATTTTGCGCAATGAGTGTTGCAGAGTATTTTAAAGATAGAGGGCAAGATGTGCTATTTATGATGGATAGCGTAACTAGATTTGCTATGGCTCAGCGTGAAATCGGCCTAGCCTTAGGCGAGCCGCCAACTTCAAAAGGCTATCCACCGAGCGCTTTAACCTTATTGCCGCAACTCATGGAAAGAGCCGGTAAAGAAGAAGGCAAAGGCTCTATCACGGCATTTTTCACCGTTTTAGTCGAGGGCGATGATATGAGCGATCCGATAGCTGATCAAAGCCGTTCTATACTAGATGGTCACATCGTACTAAGTAGAGAGCTAACAGACTTTGGGATATATCCTCCAATTAATATTTTAAACTCAGCTAGCCGTGTTATGAACGACGTAATTACTAAAGAGCATAGACAAAATGCGAGTAAATTTAAACGACTCTTTTCGATGTTAAAAGAAAATGAGGTTTTAATCCGCATTGGCGCCTACCAAAAAGGTGTAGATAACGAGTTAGATTATGCTATAAGCAAAAAAGCTGCTATGGAGGATTTTATGAAACAAAATCCCGATGAGAATGTCCAATTTACTCAAACTATCCAAACACTTGCTAAAATCGCAGGAGTGTAAGAACTTGATTTTGTTTGAATTATAAATTTAGCAAGTAATATCTATTTAAGTAACACTCCCAACCGCTAAAGTAGTTGGGAGTGTTATTAATTTAATGCCATCTATCTTTTATAGATATTAATGAAGACTTCAATCTCTTTTTTATCGCCCTTTATATTGTGCTTTTTTATTTTTAGCTATTTTTCTTGCAAAGATAATTTACGACTAACTATTAATTTAATTTTAAACCATTTTAATATATTGCAAATCAAAACTTATCTAAACGCAATACCAATTCCAATGCGATTTTGATACTTATTATAATACACCAACTCATATCCATAACCGCTAAATCCGCTTAAATAAATATAAAATCCATCCCCAATATAATGCAGATATCGTAACTCAAATGAGCTTTTATTTTCCTTATCAAAGCGTAAATTATTACTAAAAATGCTTTGGATAAATGAGCCGCTAGGCAGCTTATAATATGCAGTTAAATCAATAATTCCATTGTATTTAACAATAGCTGGATTGTCATCTTCATTATCAGGTAGCCTAAGCCAAAGCCGTGGAGTTAAACTTAACTTGCCAAAATCCAACTCAAACGAGCTATAGATACGATTCCACGAGCGAGATTCTAGCTCACTTTTGCCATTTGAATCATGTAAAAATCCAAGGCGAATATGATTAAAATTATAAAAATCAACTGGTATTTGAGTATAAATTTCTGGTTGATAATTATTTTCATAAAATGGCGAAGAATCAGCATAAATATCCCACCATGAAAGCTGAGTGTAAGCAAAATAGTAATCCTCATTAAGTCCGATTATATCACTAGCTATGAGTTTTTTAAGACTGATAGAAAACTCACTGGTAATATCTTTATGAGTGCCTTTGTAGCTTGAATATGAAATAGGTAAAAAGTAGTTATTTTGATATGCCGTAATTCCCCAAAATAGTTCATTTTCTTGTGAATTTTGATTATTTTTATTGATTTTAGATTTTGAATTTGATTGCTTATTAGTTTGAGTGGGTAAATTTATCTTAGGGCTTAAAATTAGCTCAGATTTTAAACTCTGCTCTAAATTAGATACTGATTGTAAAGATAAATCACTAGATTTTTTAAGCGACTTTTGAGCTGAGAGTTTGTAATATTTTAAAGCCTGTTTAAAATTGCTAGATTTTTCAAATTCTACTGCTTTTTGATAAAGCTCTATAGCACTAAAATTAGCTACTAACTCATCACTACACTCATCAATTTTGCCTCTAAATTCATCAGCAAAACCACTAATAAATCCGCCATAAAATAAAAAAATGCTAAATATTAGCTTCTTCATAATCGGCTTTAGTGTTTATATTAAAAAATTGCTTCAGATTCCCAAATTTAATACTCTCGCACTCGCAAATTTTTGCTAAATTTGCTAGGCGTAAATCGCCATTTTTTATCATTTGTCTTGCTAACTTAGCCACACTTGGAGAGTAAAATCCACATAGATAATGCATAAACTCATCATCGCTTGCTATGGCTATTTGAGACTTTTGTTTTGATAGTTCTTTAATAGTATCAATCTCAACAAATGGAGTATCTGCTGCTATTATAAAGACTGGATTATTATAATATTTATCTAAATTTGCAATGACATAAATTGGAGCAAATTCGCTAAATTCATCTATTAAAAGTGGCAATTTTGGATTAAATTTTTCCTGTTTGCTTGCAACCTTTACATTATCAAAATGCTTGCTTAAACGCTCAAATAAAAAATGCGTGATACTAGGCGCCCCGCAAAACTCTAGCAAAGTCTTATCAGTACCCATTCTAGAGCTTTTGCCGCCAGCTAGTATCAACGCATTTTGCATTAGATATCTCTTGGATCTACGATTTTACCAGCAATTGCACTTGCTGCAGCGACAGCTGAATTTGCTAGATAAACTTCACTTGTACGATCGCCCATTCTGCCTACAAAGTTACGGTTTGTTGTGCTGATACATCTCTCCCCAGCGCCTAAAATTCCCATATATCCACCAAGACATGCACCACAAGTTGGATTGCTTACTACTGCACCAGCTTCTACAAAGATATCCATTAAGCCCTCTTTTTGTGCTTGTAAGGCTATTTTTTGAGTAGCTGGAGTGATGATAAGCCTTGTATGTTTAGCCACTCTTTTGCCTTTTAAAATTTGAGCTGCTATTCTTAAATCGCTTAATCTACCATTGGTACAACTTCCAATAAATGCTTGATCAATCTTAATATCATCTTTTACAGCTTGACTTACGCTTTTACCATTGCTTGGAAGATATGGATATGCAATTACTGGTTCAAGTTTGCTAACATCGATTGTGATTATTTGGTCATAGTTTGCACCTTCATCGCTATAATGAAGTTTTGGCTCGCTTCTTAAATTTACTTTGCTCAAAAATTCTTTTGTGATATCGTCAACTGCGATTATGCCGCTTTTACCGCCTGCTTCAATAGCCATATTGCAAAGGCTAAATCTACTATCCATATCTAGATACGCCATAGCATCACCAGTAAATTCAAGCGCCTTATAAAGCGCACCATCAACGCCAATCATTCTAATAACTTCTAAGATTAGATCTTTACCATAGATATGATCGCCTGGTTTGCCTACAAACTCAACTTTTATCGTTGGTGGCACTTTAAACCAGTTTTTACCTGTTATCATTGCATATGCTAAATCAGTACTTCCCATACCAGTACTAAATGCACCAATAGCACCATGCGTACAGGTATGAGAGTCAGCTCCAATGATAACATCACCTGGAACTACTAGACCTTTTTCAGGCATTAGCGCATGCTCAATACCCATATCTTTTTCATCAAAGAAATTTGGTAAATCATGCTCATAAGCAAAATCTCTACTGATTTTAGCTTGATTGGCACTCATTATATCTTTTGCTGGGATATAGTGATCCATCACAATAGCAAAACCATTTGGATTGGCTAGTTTTTTAGCTCCACTTTCTTTAAAAGCTTTGATAGAAATTGGTGTAGTAATATCATTTCCAATTACCATATCAATGTTGCTCTCTACGATTTGACCAGCGCTTACTTTTTTGCCTACATGCTCGCTAAAAATTTTCTCAGTTATTGTCTGCTTCATACACTTCCTTTTTTAACCAAATTTGGGCTACATTGTAGCAAATTTTTGGTATAATCGTGCTTATGAAATACAAAATTTTAACCCAAATCTCAGAATTTTTGTCTAAATTTCGTAAAATTTCATCTATCAAAAGAATTGGTGATTTGATGATTGCTATTAGATTTGATGGTGATTATGAGCTGATATTTGATCTAAATAAAACATCTTCAGCTATATATAAAAGCGATCAAATTCAAATTAAAGAGTATAAGGCTCCATTTGATATTTTGCTTAAAAAGCGTCTAAACTCGGCTAAAATTTTAAGTATAAAAACTTTACCTAATAATAGAATTTTAGCTATTAAAGCATCTTTTTTAGGTTCATATAAAGAGCTTGTTAGTACGCTATATTTGGAGTTTACTGGGCGATTTACTAATGCGATTATCTGCGATGAAAATGGAGTAATCTTAGAGGCTTTACATCATTTTGATAATTCTACAAGAAGTATAAAAGTTGGTAAGGTTTTAACCTTGCTTGAAGGGATAGAGATAAAAGAAAAACCAAGCCAAATTATAGAGAATTTTGATGAGTATTTTCAAGATGAATTTGCCAAAATTTCTTTAAAAAATTTAGAGCAGATCAAAGCAAACAAGATAGCAAATATCAATAAAAAAATTGAGATTTTAAACTCAAATTTAAATACACTCCAAACAAGCTATGAGCTTAATAATAGGGCAAATGAGCTAAACCAAAAAGCAAATTTAATAATTGCAAATTTGCATAATTTAAATGATTATGATAGAGATTTAAAGCTTATGGATTATAGTGGCAATATTATTCAAATTACTATTGATTCTTCGCCAAAAATTGCAGCAAATGAGATGTTTAAATCTAGTAAAAAATTAAGACAAAAAGCACAAAATATAGAGATTCAAAAAGAAAATTTGCTAACAAAATTAGAATTTCTAAACTCTCTTAAAAATGCTATAAACACAAGCTGTGATACAAATGAAATTGAGATTTTATCTCCTAAAAAGCAAGGACAAAAAAGCGAAGCTAAATTTAACGATTTGGTAGAAAATTTCTATATCAATGGATATAAAATCAGCCTTGGTAAAAGTCAAAAAGGAAATGAGTTTTTGCTAAAAAATGCCAAAAAAGATGATTTTTGGTTTCATTTAAAAGATAGGGCTAGCGCACATGTTATTGTTAAATCTAATAAGCTAAATTTAAACGAGGAAATTACGCTATTTGCGGCCAAGCTTTGTGTTCAATTTAGCACTAAATCTAGCGGTAGCTATGAGGTTGATTATACAAAAAGACAAAATGTAAAAATCCAAAATGGTGCCTTTGTAAATTATGTAAATTATAAAACTATAGTTATTAAAATTTAAAGGAAAAATATGATAAAAGTGGAGTTTTTAGGACCAATTGGACTTGATGCAATGGAGCTTGAAGTTGCAAACTTAAAAGAGCTTAAGGAAATTTTAACCCAAAACGAACAAGTATCAAAATGGCTAGAATTATGCGCTGTAGCAATCAATGATGAAATTGCAAGTGATATAAATACTAAGCTAAATGATGGTGATAGAATCTGTATTTTACCACCAGTTTGTGGAGGTTAAGATGGAAATTTATGATGGCAATCTAAACACAAATGAAATAACTAGCCGATGGTATAGCGATAATAAGCTTAAAAATTATGGAGCTATTATGAGTTTTGTAGGCGTGGTAAGAGATGAGGGCGGTATAAGTGGGCTTAGTTTTGATCTATATGAACCGATTTTAAAAGCGTGGTTTAATAAGTGGCAAGAAAGAGCAAAATCGCAAAATGCTATAATCTTAATGGCGCATAGCAGGGGCGATGTAGCAGTGCATGAAAGCAGCTTTATAGCTGGAGTTTGTAGCCCACAAAGAAAAGTAGCACTTAAACTAATAAATGAATTTGTTGAAGATTTTAAGGCAAATGCACCAATTTGGAAGTATGATTTAATTAACAATGAGCGAATTTATGCTCTTAAACGAAGTCAAAAACTTCAAAATGCTGGAATTTTAGCATAAAATCGATATTATAAGGAATAAATTTGAGATATAATCTAGTAGCAATTGCTAGTTTTGTAATTATTATTGGTGGGCTAAGCCTAGCTAGTTCGATTGTAGTGCCATTTTTACTCGCAGTTTTTATAGCAATTATTGCTTTTCCGGCTCTTGAATTGATGAGTAAAGTGCATATTAATCGCTTTTTTGCATTTATCATTTTAATTGGTATTTGCGGTAGTGGACTTTGGGTTTTAGGTAATGTTATTGCTACGGCTTTGTTAGGTTTTAGTGCTAATTTGCCGCTTTATAAAGCTAAAATTGATATATTTATGGATAACCTAGTAATATATTTAAAAACTAACGCAAATATCGATATAAGTAATAATATATTAAGCTTTATAAATATAGACAAGCTCTTAGCAACTACTTCAAATTTATTAGTTCAAACAGGCGGGATAGTTACGCAATCTTTTTTAGTATTTTTGCTTTTAGCATTTATTTTATTTGAAGCGCAGATTTTTAAAGACAAGGTCGAGTACTTTGCCTCCAAAAATCCTATAGCTTTAGATATTGCTAGTACATTTATATCAAATTTAAAACATTACCTAGCTATTAAAACCGTTTCATCAATTGCTACAGGAGTGATTGTGTGGGGATTTTTAATATTTTTTGATGTACCACACGCCTCTCTTTGGGCGATTTTGGCTTGTATTTTAAACTATATCCCCACAATAGGATCTATTATTGCAGCAGTTCCTGCTATTTTAGTTAGTTTAGCTGTGAATGATTTGAGCGCAACCTTGTGGCTTACTTTAATATATTTGGTTGTAAATATCGCTATTGGGAACTTTATCGAGCCTAGATTTCTTGGCAAAGGACTTGGTATTTCTACGCTAGTAGTGATTTTAAGCTTACTATTTTGGGGGTTTGTTTTTGGCATTGGCGGAATGTTTTTAGCTGTACCACTAACAATGAGTATAAAAATTGCTCTAGATGCAAATCCAAATACTAAATTTATCTCAATCTTACTAAGCAATAAAGTAAAATAAGCTATAAATTTAAACAAGATCTTACTTAACAAGTCCCAAATTCTCATTTTTTGGGACTAAATTTCAATATAAATCAAATTAAAATAAAATTAAACATCAATTATAATATAATATTTTTAAAAAAAATAATACTCTTTTAAAAGCCCAAAAATCCATAATCGCCAAATTTTAATCCCCGTAAATTCGACATTTGGAGGTCTTTTTTGAAATTTTCAAAATATATTAAGTAATAAGGTAATAGAATCTTAATTGAAATATTTATCAAAGGAGATAAAAATGGGTACAAGAAAAGAACACGATTTTATCGGTGAATTAGAAATTAGCGATGATGTTTATTACGGCGTCCAAACATTTAGAGCCGTTGAAAACTTCAACATATCTCACGACAGATTAAAAAACTTCCCTAGATTTGTGCGCGCTATCACAAGAGTTAAAAAAGCAGCCGCAATGGCAAACCGAGAATTAGGCCTTTTGGATCAAGAAAAAGAAGGTGCTATCATCGCAGCTTGCGACAAAATTCTAGCTGGTGGATACTATGATCAATTTGTAGTAGATATGATCCAAGGTGGTGCTGGTACTTCAACCAACATGAACGCAAACGAAGTTATAGCCAATATCGCTTTAGAGCATTTAGGCCACAAAAAAGGTGAATATCAATTCCTTCATCCAAATGACCATGTAAACTTAAGCCAAAGTACAAACGATGCATACCCAACTGCACTTCATCTAGCTTTACATGATTATTTAACAGACCTAGCTACAGCTATGGGTTATCTAAAAAAATCATATGAGAGAAAAGCTGAAGAATTTAAAAATGTATTAAAAATGGGTAGAACTCAACTTCAAGATGCGGTGCCTATGACTTTAGGCCGTGAGTTTAAAACATTTGCCGTAATGATAGGCGAAGATATTGAGAGAATTCTAGAAGTTAGAAAACTTGTATTAGAAGTCAATTTAGGCGGTACCGCTATCGGTACAGGTATCAACTCTCACCCAGATTATCCAAAAGTAGTAGAGAAAAAATTAAGAGAAGTTACAGGCCATGAGTATAAAGTAGCCGAAGACTTGATAGAAGCTACACAAGATACAGGCGTATATGTCCAAATTTCTGGTGTTTTAAAAAGGGTAGCTACTAAATTATCAAAAGTTTGTAATGACTTAAGACTTCTAAGCTCAGGGCCAAAATGTGGCTTAAATGAGATAAATTTACCAAAAATGCAACCAGGTAGCTCTATCATGCCAGGCAAGGTAAATCCTGTAATCCCTGAAGTGGTAAATCAAGTTTGCTACTCTGTAATCGGCTCTGATGTTACTGTTACATTCGCTTGCGAAGGTGGTCAATTACAATTAAATGTCTTTGAACCAGTTGTAGCATATAGTCTATTTAACTCAATTATCATGCTTGAAAAAGCTATGAAAACTCTAGCTGACAAATGTATAGATGGAATCACAGCTAATGAAAAAATTTGTAGCGATTTTGTCTATAACTCTATTGGTATTGTTACAGCTTTCAACCCATATATCGGCTACGAAAAATCAGCTAGCATAGCCAAAGAAGCCCTACAAACAGGTAAAAGCGTAGCAGATATCTGCTTAGAGCGTGGCTATCTAACCAAAGAAGAGATTGATAAAATCTTAACACCTGCTAATATGCTTAATCCGCATATGGGTGAAAATAAATAATCTAAATTTCGTGTTAAAATTTGCTAAGAGTTGATCTCTTAGCAAGCCAAATAAAGGAGAATCTATGGATTTTGTATTGATTTTACAAATCATTGTCTTGCTAGGCGCTATCTTTGTGGGTATTCGCCTCGGTGGTATCGGTATCGGTTACGCCGGTGGTATCGGTGTTGTTATTCTAGGTTTATGTCTAGGTATGAAACCAGGAACTATTCCTTGGGATGTTATCTTAATTATTATGTCAGTTATCGCAGCGATTTCAGCTATGCAACTTGCTGGCGGATTAGACTACTTAGTCCAAATAGCTGAGAGAATTTTACGCTCAAATCCTAAATATATCAACTTCCTAGCTCCAACTGTTACATACTTTTTGACAATTTTAGCAGGTACAGGCCATACAGCATTTTCTATGATTCCAGTTATTGTTGAAGTTGCTAAAGAGCAAAATATCAAACCATCAGCTCCACTATCAATTGCAGTTGTATCTAGCCAAATAGCTATCACAGCTAGCCCTGTTAGTGCGGCCGTCGTCTATATGACAGGCGTATTAGAGCCACTTGGTTGGAGCTATCCAACTCTAATTGGATTATGGTTAGTAACTACATTTGCTGGTTGTATGCTTACAGCTTTAATTATTACACTATTTGCTAATCTTGATTTAAGCAAAGATCCAGTATATAAAGAACGTCTAGCTCAAGGTCTAGTAAAACCATCAACTGGCGTTCAAAATAAAGAGCTTAAACCAGGCGCTAAACTATCTGTTGCTATCTTTTTAATCGGTGTTTTACTAGTTGTTCTATATGCTACTGCTATCTCTAAAGTTGGTGGAAAACCAGTTCTTATTGAAAATGTCGTTGTCCCTAGAGATGCTGCTATTATGAGCTTTATGCTAGGTGTGGCCACATTTATTACAATCTTTTGTAAAATTGAAGTTGGCAAAGTAGCCGATACAAGCGTATTTAAATCAGGTATGGTAGCGTGCGTTTGTGTTCTTGGTGTTGCGTGGCTTGGTAATACATTTGTTGGTGGCTATACAGAAGAGATTAAAACTCTAGCTGGTGATTGGGTTAAGGCTGTTCCATCACTACTTGCTGTTATATTCTTCTTTGCGGCTATGCTTCTATACTCTCAAGCAGCAACCGCTAAGGCGATCACTCCAGTGGTTATAGCAGCCCTTGGTATCAGCGCAGCTAATCCAGGCGATGCATATATGCTAGTTGCGTCTTTTGCTGCTGTTTCGGCTCTATTTGTATTGCCTACATATCCTACACTTCTTGGCGCAGTTCAAATGGACGATACAGGCTCTACAAGACTTGGTAAATATGTATTTAACCATGCTTTCTTAATCCCTGGCATTTTAGCCATTGCTTTTTCTGTGGCATTTGGCTTTATCGCTTCTGCTATAATCTAACACCTAATCTACTCCAGGCAGCTACTTGGAGTAGATTTTCCTTTAATTATTTTTACTAATTATAAAATAATTCAAATTTTATAATATATTAATCAACAAGAAGCTTCTTTCGAAGTAGATGGATCTTTGGATTGGAAAAACTTATATAGAAAAACTGAGGATCTACTACAAACTTATAAAAATAAGGCAAAATTAATAGTTACATCTGCTTTGCATTGTGCTGCGCCTTGCACTGCGATGGGTATTCCTGTGGTATTAATAGCTAAAAACCAAGAGAATATTAATCGTTTTTCTGCTATTAAAGGCATTATTCCGATTTATACCTATGATGATTTGAAAAATAATCGCATCAATTTCAATCCAAAAAGCTTAAATATTGAAGATTTAAAACAATACATGTTGCAAAATCTTAAGCTAAGCACTCTAAAGGAAATGGGTGAAAAAATTGATGAAAATGAACTAATGCAAATTAGACATAATATCCAATACTACAAAGCATATTAATAGCTTTTTAACTAAAGATTTTTATTTAGCTAAGCCAGTCAATTAAGGCTTTGCCATGAGTTAGCAAATACTCATTACACTTGCTAAAATGCCTAGAACCAAAAAATGCTCCCCTTGCTAATGGACTTGGGTGAGCAGCTTGTAAAATTAGATGTGAATTTGGGTCTATCAGTGGCGATAGCGCCTTTGCGTGATTACCCCAAAGCATAAATACGCAGTGGTCAAATTTAGCATTTATAACACGAATAACACCAGCAGTAAAGATTTGCCAGCCTATTTTAGAGTGTGAAGCAGGGCGATTTTGCTCTACTGTTAGGGCAGTGTTTAAAAGCAAAACACTTTGATTTGCCCAACTAGTTAAATCACTGCTTCTACTAGTAAATATATCGCAATCTAAATCATCAAAAAGCTCTTTAAATATATTTTTCAAACTTGGCGGTGTTTTTATATTATTTGGTGTGCTAAAGGCTAATCCCATCGCTTCACCAGCATTATGATATGGATCTTGACCGATAATTATAACCTTTAAATCATTTGGTTTGCATAAATTAAATGCATTAAAAATAAGCTCTTTTGGTGGATAAATCGTAGCGGTTTGTGAGTTTAAAAATTTAATTATATTAGCGAAATTTTGGCTATTTAGCTCATCTTTTAAAAGCTCTTGCCACTCTGGGTCTAGATATGATATTAAATTTGAATACATAAAAGTAGCCTAGCAAAAGCTAGGCAAATATTATAAAGCTTTTTTAACCTCTGCTACAATGCTAGCAAATGCCGCTGTATCATTCATAGCTAGGTTTGCCAAAACTTTTCTATCTAATTCGATGTTTGCTTTTTTAAGACCATTTATAAATCTTGAGTAGCTAATATCGTTTAATCTACACGCTGCATTAATGCGGATGATCCATAATCTACGGAAATCACGCTTTTTAGCGCGTCTATCACGATACGCATATACTAAACTTCTTTCTAACTGCTCTTTAGCTTTTCTAAAATGTTTATGTCTAGCACTATAAAAACCACGAGCTAGTTTTAGAACTTTTTTGTGTCTGCGGCGTCTTACAACACCAGTTTTAACTCTTGCCATATTTATCCTTTACAAATTGGCGTCCAAATTTGGAACTTGCCCCATAAAAGGGAGGTTAGAATGACTTAAATTGTCAAAAACTCATATACAAAGCATTTTTTTCACAGCTGAGACATTTGTGCTATCTACATATTGAGATTGTCTTAGGTCTCTTTTGCGCTTAGGTGACATTTTGGTTAAGATATGGCTTCTAAATGCGGAGCCTCTTTTTATCTTATTTTTGCCAACTTTAAAGCGTTTAGCTGCACCACGAACAGATTTCATCTTTGGCATACGCTTTTCCTTTACTTTAAGATAAGCTCGGATTATATCAAATTTGAATTTAAAACTATATAAAACTAGCCAAATTTAATATTTTTCTCAAATTCATCAAGCCTTTTATGTATGCTTCTAAGCTCTGTAATCGTCGTCCAATTATCTATAAATACGCTAAAACTACTGCGAACTTGGTCAAATGCGTTGCTAACTTGGATTAAGACTCCAAGCGTGATAACTCCGCTAAATAGCCCATTTCCCATAATTATAAATGGCACAATAACCATAAATTGTGAAAACGAAATAAGCCAAACATTGAAATATCCATAGTGTAAAAATAGCCTATAATAGTTAAATCTAAGCCCAGTAAATAGCCCCAATACACTCTCAAAACTCGCATAATTTACCTTATCATCTTCAGCATAAACTAGCTCTTTTCTAAAAGCCGCTTCGCTCTTTTGGATATTGTATTCTAACTTTGGTAGCTTTATACCTACAAACCAAGATATTATAAGCCCACCTACACTAACAGCTAAGGCTATCCATACTAAAGAGCCTGGAATTTCTTTTAAATATGGTAGATCCACTCCACTGCTAAGTCCCCATAAAACTGGGATAAATGCTATTAATATCATTATAGCTTTTAATATCTGTAAGCCCAAAGTTTCAGTAATCTTAGCAAATCTATAGACATCTTCTTGCATCCTTTGACTAGAGCCTTCTATATCGTGCTTACACTCTCGCCATCTATTTAGATAGCCAAAAGTCATAGCCTCTCGCCACCTAAAAACCCAATGGCTAGCAAAAAATGTAGTGATAGTAGCGATAATCACATAAGGCATCGCAATTAATAAAAATCTATAAATTTGCTCCCAAAACTCATCTACACTATGATCTTTGACATTTTGCATAATATCGTAAAAATCTTTATACCAATCATTAATCGCTACATTTAATCTAGTTTGAAAAATCAAAGATACAATAATCACAAAAAGCCCACCATAAGCCCAAAAAGCCCATTTTTTACTCTTAAAAAAGCTTGAAAACATATATTTGCCTTAGATAAAATAGCTCGATTATACAAAATAATTTTTAATTTTAAATTTACGCATAAAAATTTAAGTTAGATATAATTTTTTAAAAGATAAAATTGCTCTTAAATTTATTATAAAGAAAGGAGAATAGATGGAGTTTTTAACACAATTAAGCGATGGCAAACAATTTGCTATTCAGCTTTTGGTTGTTTTGATTTGTCTATTTTATGGTGCTAGAAAGGGCGGTATAGCTCTTGGCTTGCTTGGCGGTGTTGGTATGTTCGTGCTTACATTTGGTTTTGATGTGGCTCCTGGCAAACCAGCTATTGATGTTATTTTTACTATTTTATGTGTGGTTGTAGCTAGTGCGACCTTACTTGCTAGTGGCGGTCTTGATGTAATGCTTCAAATTGCTGAAAGAATCCTAAGGAGAAATCCTAAATTCTTAACAATCCTAGCCCCATTTGTAACTGCGTTTTTAACAATTCTATGCGGGACTGGACATGTGGTTTATACAATGATGCCAATTATCTATGATATCGCTATCAAAAATGGAATTCGCCCAGAGCGACCTATGGCCGCAGCTTCGGTTAGCTCGCAAATGGGTATCATCGCAAGTCCTGTGAGCGTGGCGGTGGTATCTTTGACTGCTATGTTATTAGCTCCTGGGGTTAAACATTTAGAGGGCTTTGATGGATATTTGAATTTACTTGCGATCACTGTGCCATCAACCTTGATAGGTGTTTTAGCCGTTGGGATTTATAGCTGGTTTAGAGGTAAAGATCTAGATAAAGATGAAGAGTTCCAAACTAAAATTCACAATGACCCTGAATTTAAAAAATATGTCTATGGCGACTCTAAAACACTTTTAGATGTCAAACTCCCTACGATAGAGTGGGTTGCTATGTGGATATTCTTAGGTGCGATCGCTATTGTGGCTATCCTTGGCGCTTTCCCTGAGCTTCGCCCTGCATTTGATAATGGCAAAGGCGTGATGAAGCCGATGAGTATGGTATCTGTAATTCAAATATTTATGCTAATTACTGGCGCAATCCTTATAATAGCAACTAAGGTAAAAGCGGGTGAAATCGCTCAAAACGCAATCTTTAGATCTGGTATGATAGCTATTGTAGCGGTATTTGGTATATCTTGGATGGCTAATACAATGTTTAGCGTTCATACTCCAATGCTTAAAGAATCATTAGGTGGTATAGTTCAGCTATATCCATGGACATATGCTATTATGCTACTTTTGATATCTAAATTTGTAAATTCACAAGCTGCGGCTTTGGCGGCGTTTGTGCCATTGGCTTTGGGTATCGGGGTTGATCCAGCTATTATCGTGGCGTTTGCTCCGGCTTGTTATGGATATTATATCCTTCCTACATATCCAAGCGACCTTGCTACGATACAATTTGACCGCTCAGGCACGACAAAAATAGGCAAATATGTAATCAATCATAGTTTCATTATTCCAGGCTTGATTGGGGTATTTGTATCTTGTGTATTTGGTTATATCTTTACTACTTTTGCAGGATATCTATAATTCAAATTCAGCTAGGATCAACCTAGCTGATCTATGATCTTTATAATATTTTTTATATTCTCTTTAGCGCTTTTATAGCTGATATTTAAAGGTGTTTTTAAATTCGCAATTATAGTATCAGAGTCTGTGTAAATATATAAACTCAAATAACCATCTTGGATATAATATGAGCTTTTAAATCCTAGCAAATTCTCTTTGATCTCTATATTTTTGCTGATTTTACCACTGATTAAAAGACCATAAAATACAATTTCATCGCTATTTTTCACACATATATCACGCACATCAAAACCATTTAAGCTAAATAGTCCAAACTCGCTAACATCGCCATTAAAATGGTTATTAATACGAGATAAATTTGGCCGATTTAAGCCTAATTCTTTGATTAGCTCATCTCTTAGTTTCTCTTTTAAACCTAGTTCAAATTCAGCAAAAAATTTAAATTTAAACCAAAAATATATCCAAAGACCTGCCAAAAATCCACCGATTAAAGCCAAAAAAGGATCAAAAAACCAAAGCACCAAAGTAATTACAAAATCCACAAAAGCCGCTAAAATCAAGATCCAAATAAGCTTATATCTTATAGATTTTCGCTCTTTTTCTAAATTCTCCATCAGCTATTAAAATACCTTTTAGCTGGGTTTTGATAGCTTAACTCTCTTAGTCTCTCCACTCTTTGCTTGGTTGTAGGATGAGTGCGAAAGAGATTAGATATCCCACTTGCGATACCGCCACTAAATGGGCTTATGATAAACATATGAGCGGTTTGTTCATTGGCATTTTTCACTACGCCACGCTGATTGCTACTCTCTAATTTCAATAGAGCGTTTGCTAGGTCATTAGCGTTAGTTATCGAAGCTGAAAATCTATCTGCTTCAAACTCCCTTGAGCGTGATATACTCATCTGAATTATGGTAGCAGCTAGCGGCATTATGATAGCTAGAGCGATCATCAAAATGGGGTTTTGGCGATTTTGATTGCTTCCTAACATAGCACCAAATTGAGCAAAATTAGCCAAAATCGCAATTCCACCTGCAAATACTGCTGCAATAGAGCCAGTTAAAATATCATAGTGTCTTACATGGCCTAATTCATGAGCTATAACTGCTGCTATCTCATCATCATTTAGTGTATCGAGCAATCCAGTAGTTAGAGCCACAGCAGCATTGGCTGGATTTCTACCAGTAGCAAATGCATTAGGGACAGAGTCGCTAATTATATATAGCTTTGGTAGTTCTAATCCAGCTTTAAAACAGAGCTTTTTAGTCATATGATATAATGGATGTGAGCTATTAAGCTCTTGGGCGTTATATCGCTTTAAAATAAGCTTATCACTATAAAAATAGCTGAAAAAATTCATAGCTACAGCGATACAAAATGCTATCATCATTCCACCAACTCCGCCTATCATACCACCAACAACAACAAAAAGTAACATAAGAGCTACCATAAAAAATACAGTCTTAAAAATCTCCATCTTACCCCCTTATTGCTCCAAGATAGATAACTGCATCAATCTGTTTTTTAGCTGCTTTTTCTAACTCATTATCGCTATTAATTATTAAGGCGATTTTGCTATCAAATAGATAATTATTGGCTAATTTTTGTAGTTTTTTAGCTAGTTTTATAGTATCGCATACGATAAATTTAACTCCATTAGCATTAGCAATTAACGCCTCTTTAATATTAGAAACTACAATAAAATTACACTTTGAGTTTAAATTTTTTGGCTCAAATTTAGATAAAAACACTGGCTCATAAGCTATTAAATCACTACCAATTATAATCATTTTAGACACTCCTTGCATATATATTTACCATTTCTTAGTGTGCTATCTTTTAGCTCTACAAATGTATCACATTTACTACATTCGACAAAGCTTTCACCACTATCACTAGGCTTTTTACTCCTAAATTTAGGAATTATAAAATAGTAAATTACCCCTATAATCAAAACAAATATTATGATTTTAGCTATCATTTTAACCCCTTTAATACTACATAATTTCGCTCATTTTGGCAATAAATTTGCTTATCACATTTTAACTCTTCAATCTCAAATTTCGCATTTGAGCCCTTATAGAGCAAAAATGTAGTCTCTTCATCATAAAAGCCTTGACAAATTTTAATCAAATCTGCCGTATTCATCAACGCTCTAGAGGTTATCAAATCTGCTTTTATCTTATCACAATTTTCAATTTTACCACTATGGACGGTGATATTTTGCAAATTTAAACTCAAAGCCGCATAAGATAAAAAGCTTGATTTTTTCGCTATTGGCTCATATAGATGAAACTCGCACTCTCTTAAAATCATAGCCAAAAATATCGCCGGAAATCCAGCTCCACTGCCTACATCCACACAAACCTTAGGCTCAAAGTCTAGAAATTTAATCGGCTCTATGCTATCAAGGGCTACTGGCTTGATATCTTTATAATTGGTTAGATTATGAATTTTATTGAATTTTTTTAAGACCTCATCAAACTTAGCCACACTCTCCCAAAATTCATCACTCATAGCATATGCCCCATCTGCTCTTTTTTAATATTTAAATAATCTTTATTGTATTTATTTGCCTCTATTTGTATCGGAATTCGGCTTACTATTTGAGCTTTTATACTTGAGAGTTTAAGCGGATTATTGGTTAATAAATTCACACTTTTTATCCCAAAATCATCTAAGATAAAATCAACCATCTCATATGTCCTCTCATCAGCTTTAAATCCCAATTGATGATTAGCCTCTATAGTATCAAGGCCAGTATCTTGTAAAGCGTAGGCATTGACTTTGTTTAATAATCCGATATTTCGCCCTTCTTGACGAAGATATATCACCATTCCACCATTATCTGATATATATTTAAGCGCAGCTTCTAGTTGTTCTCCGCAGTCGCACTTTTTACTTCCTAACGCATCACCTGTAAGGCACTCTGAGTGAATTCTAAGATTTAATGGATCGCTTAAATTTGAACTAAAAATTACTAAATGCTCTTTATCATTTTCCTTATATGCTTTGATTTTGAAATTTCCAAATTTAGTTGGCAAATTTGCAACTTTAGATATCTCTATATGCACTTTTTTCCTTCTGTTTTTGTTTTATTGTATCATTTGCAATTAAATCTAAACAAAATCAATTATTTTTGATTAAATTAAATTCTGCTATAATCACTAAATTTTCAGGAGAATTAATAATGTTTAAAAGATATAGAAGATTAAGATTAAATGAGCCTTTGCGTGATATGCTAACAGAAAATAGACTATCTATTAGTGAGTTTATATATCCGCTTTTTGTGGTTGAGGGCAAGGGGATTAAAAATGAGATAAGCTCGATGCCTGGTGTGTTTCAGATGAGTTTAGATGAGGTTTTAAAAGAGTGCGATGAGATCATAAATTTAGGGATAAAATCTATAATTTTATTTGGAATTCCAAGCTTAAAAGACAGCATAGGTAGCGATGCTTTGGATGAAAATGGGATAATTGCTAGATCCGTTAGGGCTATTAAAGAGAAATTTAAAGATCTTATAGTTATTACTGATTTATGCTTTTGCGAATACACAGATCACGGACATTGCGGGATTTTGGATCACAAATGCGGCAGCGTAGATAATGACGCTACCCTTGAAATATCAGCCAAACAAGCTCTCATCCACGCCAAAGCTGGTGCTGATATGATAGCACCTAGTGGAATGATGGATGGGATAATTTATACTTTGCGTAAGGCATTGGATGAAAATGGATATATGAATTTACCTATTATGTCCTACTCTACCAAATTCGCTTCAGCATATTATGGGCCATTTCGTGATGTAGCGCAAAGCACTCCAAGCTTTGGCGATAGAAAAAGCTATCAAATGAATCCCGCTAATAGACTTGAAGCGATTAATGAGAGCTTAGAAGATGAGGCTCAAGGCGCTGATATTTTGATGGTTAAACCGGCTTTAGCATATTTAGATATCATAAGAGATATAAAAGAGCGAACGAATTTACCACTTTGTGTATATAATGTGAGTGGAGAATACGCACTTTTAAAAGCTGGCGCTAAAGCGGGTGTTATAGATTATGATCGTGTGATGATGGAGACTATGATAGCATTTAAAAGAGCTGGAGCTAATCTAATCATCAGCTATCACGCCAAAGAAGTTGCTAAGATATTAAATTCAAACAAGGGATAGATATGAGACACTTTTTGACTCTAAATGATATAAGCAAAGATGAGATTTTAGATATCTTAAACATTGCCAAAGATATCAAAAAAGAGGCCTTAAATAAAGAGTATAAACCATATTTAAAAGATCAATTTTTAGCTATGATTTTTGAAAAAAGCTCGACAAGGACTAGAGTGAGCTTCGAAGTTGGCATACAACAACTCGGCGGAAAAGCGCTGTTTTTAAGTAGTCGTGATATACAACTTGGCCGTGGCGAGCCTATCAAAGATACCGCTAGAGTGCTTGGAGGAATGGTGGATATGATTATGGCTAGGGTTTATAAACAAAGCGATTTGGTTGAGCTTGCTAAATTTAGCGGCGTGCCTGTGATAAATGGACTTAGCGATGATTTTCATCCTGTTCAATTGATGGCCGATTTGCTAACCTTAGATGAGCTTGGCTTAAATATCCAAAATATGAAAGTCGCATATATAGGTGATGGCAATAACATGACAAACTCATGGCTTATGGCTGCTTCTAAGCTTGGTTTTGAGCTTAGAATCGCTACACCAAAAGGCTATGAAGTCCCACAATGGGTAAAAAGCATAGCCTTAGAAAATGCCAAATCAAGTGGCGCAATAATCCAAATAAGCAATGACCCAAAAGAGGCTATAAGTGGCGTAGATGTCGTTACTACTGATACTTGGGTCTCTATGGGTCAAGAGGATGAAAAAGCGAAAAAAATCGCCGATTTCGCTGGATTTTGCGTAGATAAAAGTATGATGAGTCTAGCAAAAGATGGGGCTGTGTTTTTACACTGCTTGCCTGCTTATAGAGGATATGAAGTCAGTGAAGAAGTATTTGAGACTCACGCTGATGAGATATTTAGAGAAGCCCACAATAGACTTCACGCACAAAAAGGCGTAATGGTCTGGTGCGATAGGATGAGATATGAATAATCATTTAGAAAATATTAGTCAAACTCTAGGCATTAGCAAAAGGCGTCGCACAACATTTGAGCTAGAAGATATGGATAATAATCAAATGAAGCTTAGCTACAAAGGCAAAGCGAATTTAAATACTCCATGGTTTGGTATGTATGGCGATAAGCCTTGCGCCCTAGTGCCTGCTGAGTTATTTGAAGCGGTGATAAACGCACTAAAAAACGCACAAAAAGAGAATTTCGAGCTAAAGCTTGAGAGATCTATTTTACAAAATTTGCCAATTGATTTTGGTGATGTTTGGACTGTGGCGATAGAAGAGATCAAAAAGGCAAACTACAAAAAAGAGCCAAATTTAGATAGAGTTATAGCTAAAATCAAAAAAGAGCATCCAAATTTATTTTTGGATATGCGCTCGCTTGTTAATAAGGAGTGATTGTGGTAGATTTTGAAGCATTTGTGAAGTATTCTAAGCCAGGGCCAAGATATACTAGCTATCCTACGGCTTTGGAATTTAGCGATGAGTTTAGCTATGATGAGTATATCAAGAGATTAAAAGAGTGCGATAAGCCACTTTCATTATACTTTCATCTACCATTTTGTCGCTCGGCCTGCTATTTTTGTGGTTGTAATGTGATATATACTAGCAAAAGTGATAAGATGAGTCGCTACTTGGATTATTTGGAACGTGAGCTTGAAATTTTAGCTAGTATAGTAGATACCAATAGAGCAGTGATACAGATGCACTTTGGCGGTGGGACACCTACATTTTATAGCGCTAGTGAGCTTGATAGGATTATAAAAGCTATTAAAAAACATTTTAAAAATTTTGCTAATGATGCTGAAATAAGCTGTGAAATAGACCCAAGATTTATCAATGAAGATCAGTTAGAAGTCCTTAGAAAGCAAGGGTTTAATAGAGTTAGCTTTGGGGTACAAGATTTTGATGAAAAGGTTCAAAAAGAGATCCATAGAATTCAGCCATTTAGCATAACTCAAAATGCTGTAAATTTAGCTAGAAAATATGGAATGTTAAGTGTAAATACCGATCTTATATATGGTTTGCCTTATCAAAGTTTAGAGAGTTTTAAACGCACTTTAGAGCTAGGAGTTAGTCTAAATCCTGATAGATTTGCTATCTTTAATTACGCTCATGTCCCATGGATCAAAAAAAGTATGAGAAAATTCGACGAAGCCACGCTACCAAGCCCAAAAACTAAGCTTGAAATTTTAAAATACACTATGGAATTTCTCACATCCAATGGATACAAAATGATAGGTATGGATCACTACGCTAAGCCTAGTGATGAGCTATTTGGTGCTTTAAAAAATGGCACACTTCATAGGAATTTTCAAGGATACACTACAAAAGGTGGAGCGCAACTCATTGGTATAGGACTAACTAGTATCGGCGAGGGCGATGACTATTACGCTCAAAACTACAAAGATATGAGTGGCTATGAAGCTGCTATTGATGCTGGTAAATTGCCAAATTTCAAAGGCATAATGCTAAATGAAGAAGATAAGCTTAGAAAATTTGTAATTATGGAGTTGATGGCGAATTTCGCTCTTGATATTGGGTCTGTGGAGAGTAAATTTGGGATTGATTTCTTTAAACATTTTAAAGATGAATTAGATGAGCTAGGTGAGTTAAAGCAATTTATGAGTATCGATAGCCAAAAAATTGAGATAAACAAAACTGGAATGCTATTAATCCGTAATATCGCTATGTGCTTTGATGAGTATATGGCTAAATTTAAAGGCGTTAATAATAGCTTTTCAAAGACAGTTTAAAGGAGATTTTGTGAGTGAGATTTTAGGATTTGGGATAGCTGGAAATTTCGCCTTACACTTAGAGCAAGCTGGCGAGGCTGATGATTTCGCCTTGGTTAAAACCGATGATGAATACGCCCCAAAAGGAATATTTCCATTTTATATCAAAGGTAGCGATAGTTTTTTGGGTAGGAATTGTATAGATAATGGCTATTTGTATCTACCTAATGATAAAAATTTAAATATCCAAATGGAGCCAGAAATCGCCCTAAGATGCAAATTAGAATATGAAAATAATAAGGTTAAAAGCATTAAGCCACTTAAATTTGCTGCTTTTAATGACGCTTCAGTTAGAAATGACAAAACCGCTACAAAAATATCACAAAAGAAAAACTTCAGCAACGGCTCAAAAGGAATCGGAAATGAGATTGATATAGACAAATTTAGCCTTGGTGGAATCTGTGATAATTATAGCTTAGTATCATTTTTACAAAGCCAAAATGAGCTAATCAGATATGGCGAGTGCGCTAAATTAAGCGGATACTCATATTTTTATGAAAAGTTATTAGAGTGGATCAAAGATAGATTAAACACACAAGAAAACTACGCTGTGTTAGAGAATTTATCAGATATCTTAAAAAATGCAAACTACCCAAATGAGATGATAATCACAATCGGCGCTACAAGATATGAAGAGGCGGGCAAAAATAAATATCTAAAACCTGGCGATATCTGCTATGTGGTCGCCTTTGATCATACTAAATTTGATCTATCAAGCATAACAAACGCTATCAAAAATGGCTCTAAATTACCAAGTAGCGTATCTATTTTAAGACAGGAAGTAAGATGAAAATTACTATAATTGGCGCTGGAAATATGGGCTTAGCTATGGCTAATGGGCTGAAATTATCTGGTTTTGAAGTGAGCTTTGCGGGGAGATTGAGCGATAGATTAGAGGCTTTAAAAGGTGAATTTAAAGTAGAGATAATAGATCAAAACTACGATATAAGTGATAAAAACATTATATTAGCTATCAAACCAAATGCCCTTGAGTGGTTTGTAAATCTCGCAAAAGGTAGGGCGAATTTGATAATTAGCGTGCTAGCTCGCACAAGCTTAGAGCAAATTCAAGCTATAAACGCCCTAAATCACGCTATTTGCTTGCCAAATATCGCCGCAAAATATCAAAAAAGCATAAATCCATATATAGCAATTGGTGATACCAATCTAGTAGAAAAGATCCTAAATGGCTTTGGAAAAGCGGTTAAATTTGATTCTAAATCCACTTTTGATGCTGCTAGCATAATCAGCGGATGCGCTCCAGCATATCTAGCATTAGTAGCTGAAGCTATCAATACCGCTGCTGTAAGATCTGGGCTTAAACTAGATGAGGCTCAAGCTATGACAAGTGGGCTATTTGATAGCTTTGCTGGGTTGATTAAAGATACTCATCCAGCACTAATAAAAGATAGCATTTGCTCTCCTGCTGGAACGACTATCGAGGGTGTATGCGAGCTAGAAAAAGCCGGTGTTAGAACCGCTTTTATAGAGGCTATCAAAGCAAGTTTGATGAAACAAAGAGGATAAATGAGTAACTATAATTTTAGTGAGATTAGCGATGCGTGTGTGAAGTGTGGAAAATGTAAGCCAAATTGTACAATATACAAAATCAGCCACGATGAGGTCAAGAGCCCAAGGGGATTTTTGGATCTTTTGGGGGCTTATAATAGAGGTGAAATCGAGCTTGATAAAAATTTAAAAGATATTTTTGAGAGCTGTTTTTTATGTACAAATTGCGTCCAAGACTGCCCAGTATCCTTGCCAACTGATACTATGATAGAAAATGCTAGAGCCGATATAGCGGCTAAATTTGGAATTTCGTGGTATAAAAGGCTATTTTTTTATCTACTTAGAAATAGAAAGATTATGGATATTGCTGCGAAATTTGGATATGTCTTTCAAAGCTGCGGATTTAAAATTAAAGATGGCAATATGAGCCCAAGATTTAGTCTGCCAATGTTAAAAAAAGAGCGTCTATTGCCGGCAGCATCTAAAAAGAGCTTTTTGAACTCTCACACTGAATTTATAGATAATGGCTCTGATAAAACTATCGGGATATTTATCGGCTGTATGGGAAATTATGCTTATACCGCTATTGGAGAGGGGTTACTTAAGATATTAAAAGAGCTTAAAATCAACGCTCATTTGATGAAATCTCAAGGCTGCTGCTCGGCTCCAGCGTATTTCACTGGGGATTTTAATACAGTTGATTATCTAGCTAAAAAGAATATTGAGTATTTTGAATCCTTATTAAATAGTGGTAAAATCGAAGCTATTATAATACCAGAAGCGACTTGTTCGGCGATGATAAAGGTAGATTATGAACACTATTTTCACAATGATTTGCAGTGGAAACAAAGAGCTATAAATATCAGCAAAAAAATATATTTAGCTACTGAATATTTGGCTAAATTTACAGATCTAGCTCAAATTTTAAAAGAGCGAAATAGAGATAAAAAACTATCTAAAATCACATATCATGACCCTTGCCATGCTAGAAAGATGCAAGGAGTTTGGAAAGAGCCAAGAGAGCTTTTAAAACACGCTTATATCTTAAATGATATGAGCGATAATCATAGTTGTTGTGGATTTGGTGGCGTAACAATGCAAAGTGAAAAATACCACCTAAGCCGCCAGGCCGGTCAAAGCAGAGCCGCACAGATAGACGCCATGGACGCTAAATGCGTAGGAAGTGAGTGTAGCGCTTGTAAAATGCAGCTAAACAACGCCTTACATATCTATGGCAGCGATACTAAATGCTCTAATCCAATTGAGCTGATCGCTAATGCTTTGTAGAAGAGTTTAATACTCTTCTAGCATTAGGGTATTGATAAGTGAGAGCTTGATAGTTTCAACTGCGTTTTTGAAATATTCGTTTTGCTCTTTTGGAGTTTTAAGTGGAACATTTTGGCCATCTTTTTGAATGGTTGGAATCAGTTTTTCGCTCTCAAATTTAGCTTTTATATGATTTTGAATATCTTTTATACTGTGATTACCATCAAACATTAATGCAAGTTCAAGTGTATGCTTATCAGCATTTAGCCTATCATTTGATGGAGTTGCTACACCAATTGGCGAACCTTCATTTTCTAAGAAATATCTTAGATATGGTATATATTCTCTTTTTAGTCTAGTCTTACCTGGGATATATAATAGCTTTTGAAGCGGTTTACAAGTAATGGTAATAGCATTGTTTGTAAGCGTTCTAATATCATAGTATCTAAATACTATATCATCTTTTGGATAAACTGCACGAACTTCATCAAAGCTTAAAGTTGATGGAAATGCATCATTTAATGCCTTTGCAAGTGGTTCTATATATGTATCTTTGGCTGAGCTTAGAAGCTGCGGTGTCGGCTTTATTAGCTTAAAGTGTAGATTATGTAAGAATTTAGCCTTATCTTCATCTTTTATAGCTAGCTTGTTTTGATTTTGCGATTTGGTTAAAATAGAGCTTCTAAATCTAATAGAGTATAAAAAATCATAAGCTTGATTAGCTGAGATATAATCATCAAATGATAGCTTAAAATACTCACTTATCGCACCATCAGGCAAAAATGATGGATCAAAATGATATGTGGCATCAGCAACATAACAAAGCCCATTATCACCAGCATCAGCTACAAAATCTAAAAAATAAAATGGCTGATTACAAATCTCCATATATTCATGTGCCACATAACTTTTTGGGTAGTTTTGAATATGTTTAATATACTCAGAATTTAAATTTTTAATATGTGTAGCACTTGATTCATTTGGGCTGTATTTGGCGTAAAAAGCCTTTTGAAATTTAATAGCATTTAATCCAGACTCCAAGTCAGTGACATTGCCACTACTTTTAACCGCACAAAAACGCATAAAATCACGCAAAGGCTCTACATATTTCCACCCAGGATAGCAGTTATAGCTGATAAATGCCACGCCATTTTGGCTTAATAGCTTTTGACAACTTTGCAAAATCGCACTTCTTACAAAATCAGGCACCCAGCTATAAATACCATGGCAAATAATATAATCAAACTCTATTTTACCACCAAATTCACTTATGAGATTGCAAATATCCATCTCAATCAATTTTATATTTTTACACCCGATTCCCTCGATTGCTCTCTTGCCTATAGCTATCTGCTCACTACTTAAATCAATTCCTATGAAAGTTGAATTTGGATGATTGATAGCTTGGCCTATGATATTTCCACCCATCGCACAACCAATTTCAAGAACCTTGGAATTATGCGGATTAACAGCATCTAGGCCATGAAATTTAGCCACCGCACAAAGATAATCTATACAAGTTTGAGCGTATGAATATGAGTCATATGTATGCTCATCATATGTTGATTTAATATCGCTATTTATCATTGTTCTAACAACTTATGACTATCCATAAATCCACTAGCGGCGTCAGCTAATTTACCCAAAGTCGCATCTATACTACCAGCTAAGCTAAATATCCAATAACTCTGACACGAAACCCACTCAAATAACTTATCATTTTTTTCTTCATCACTATCGGCTCTACGAGCGGAGATAACGGCAAGCTCAAGCTCTTGGCTATTTAGCATCGCTCCGCAAATTCCATAAAATGAAGACATAAATACCCTATCTTTAAAGACATATTCTTTTAGGCTATCAATCTCAAATGAGAGTTTTTGTAGCTTATCATAGTTGATTTTATCTGCTTTATCTTGCTCTTTTAATTTTTTGGATTTTTCAATCTCTTTAGCGATTTTGAGATATAGCTTTTCACATTTTTTTTGAATTTTATGACCAGTTTTGAAAATTTTAGTTATATTTTTGATTGCTTTTTTTAGATGCTCTTCTTGCTTTTCTTTGCTAATTGGCGAAATTGGCTTGAAGCTCTTTTTTTTGCCCTTAGCGATAATTTTATCGGCCATCTCTTTAAATGGAATTTCAGTTGTTCCCTCTATTCTTGCTCCACCTTCGGTGCAGTTATAAAGCTTATAATCTGGATTACTTCTTTGCATCATTGCGATATTATGCTCAAAATACTGTCTAAATAAATTCCATACAAGTGTAGTTTGAATTTCGCCTTTACCGCCATATTTGGTTGTCATTACAGGAACTTCTTCTACGGGAATTTCAGTCTCTTTAAATATATGTCCTTTAGAGTGGCTAGTACCATCTTCGCCATAAGCTAGGTCTTGGCCTATTAACATTACATCTTTACAGCCTAAAGCTTGGGCTACATTCCACGCCATATGCGCAGCACTCTGTCCCCCACCGATATAGCCAAATTTAAAATCTTTAAAGCTCATCTCATAATTTAGCGGCCTTAAAGCATAACAAACATCTTTATCATGCAAATTCTCAACTGACTCATGATGCGTAAGAGAAGCCACAACAAAGATTATACCATCATCAAATTTAGTTCTAGCAGGTTTGAAAAAGTCCGGAGTAGGCGGAATTCTCTCTATGGATGTTACATAATCAGGCTTAATCCCATGCTCTTTTAAGATAGGATAACTTGCATCAACAGCTACTATGACAGTATATGGAGCGAGTTTTTTTAGTATTGGAAGCTGCTTGTGAAGCGATGGACCAGTAGATACTACTACTGCTGAGTTAATCTTATTTTTTCTTTTATTTATAATATCTCTTAGAGGAATTGCGCCAAATACATCTGGAAGATGTTGTGTTGTTTGAATCATTCCTAGCAAGCAATCCCTAGAGTCATTTCCACGCTCATAAAGCGTCTGGATAATTGCTTTTTGCATAGTTTTATTTAATTCCATAATATTTTCTTGATATTTTTCATTATTATAATAATCATCAATAATATGTAGATTATATAATCTAAAACTATGAAATACATCAGGCATCCTGCAAATTATATAAAATTGTAAAAATGTAACCTTATGCGAATCTAAAATAAATAATCTATCAGTAAAAATATCCCTAGAAAAGTCAATCAAACTAAGCGCAGCATATAAAATCTCAATCTCAGGTTCAAAAACAAATATCTTTTTATGCGTTGGGTTTGCTAAGATTGATTTCAAAAACACACCATTGCCAATTCCATAGATAAAAAGCGCCCTATGTCTGGCGTACTCTTCTTCGAATTCTATAATCTTTTTCTCAACATCTTTAGCTGGGCTTTCGTATAAATACTCTTTGGTTTCAAGATTTATGATATTTAGATCTAGCGGGTCTTTGCCCATATAAACGCCAAATTTTTTATTCTCCTCTAAACCAAATAGCGCAAGCGAAGTATCGATAGCATAAGGCATCATCGCAGTTATGTTTTTATCAAGTGTAGTTATCTCTTCATCATTTTTAATTTTTTGAGCTATCTTAGAATCAAGCTCTTTAAACTTTCTCTCATCTTCAGTTAGATCTCGCTCATCTTTTTTTGAGATGTCATTTTTTAACTCATTAACATCTTTTTTTTCACCATTTTGCATATGTGTCCTTTTGAATTTAACTTTAATATCGTCATTTTTAGGCTTTATTTTACAAAAATTTCGCTGAATTTAAAGAATAAATAGAAGATAAATTTAAATTTAACAAAAATTATACTTTTGAGAAAATATTATAAAAAATGATAAAATGTGGGATTTTTAGAATAAAGTGGTGACCCCTACGAGACTCGAACTCGTGTTACCGCCGTGAAAGGGCGATGTCCTAACCGCTAGACGAAGGGGCCACTGCGGTTGTGCGAGTGGAATTATACAAGAGTAATGCTTAAATATCGCTTAAAAATCATAGCGATTTACAAAAAAACTGTATAATTTGTCAAATTTAAAAAGGCATAGTTTGAATATCTATAAATTTGGGTCTAAATTTACTACTTTAACACTATTATCTGCGTTAATTTTTGGCTGTGGCACTGCTCAGCCAAAGCGTTCTAGTGGGGTTTTATTTAGTTTTATTACGCCACAAATTCGCATTAGCGATACAGGGTTTATTCACAGCTATACAAATGGTACGCAAGTTCAAATCTACAATAGCGGCACACTAACCCTAAACCTAAAATTAGCTCAAAATATCTGCATAAACTCAGCTTGTATGTCTCGCAAAAGTTTTAACATCAAATATCTAAATTCGCCCCATTATAATGAGATTTTAGATGATATTATAACCCAAAGAGCAATATATGACTCAGCAAATTTGATTCAAACTGATTGTGGATTTACACAAGATTTTAGTAGTTTTAGATATGAGGTTTGCAATAAAACAGCTAAATTTATAGATAGTAAAAATAATATAAAAATTATAATAAGAGAGTTGCAATGAAAAGAATAGGAGCGCATGTAAGTGCAAGTGGCGGAGTAGCAAATGCTCCAAAAAATGCTGCAAATATCGGTGCGGACGCTTTTGCTCTATTTGTTAAAAATCAAAGACAATGGAGCGCTAAACCACTTACTCAAAGTGATATAAGTCAGTTTAAAGCCAATTTAGTCAGTGCAAATATTAAGCCAGCTTGCATACTAGCACATAATAGCTATTTAGTAAATTTAGGCCATCCAGATGAGAGTGCAAGAGCTAAGAGTTTTTACTCATTTTTAGACGAGATAGAGCGTTGCGAAGCTCTTGGGATTGAGCTTATTAATTTTCATCCAGGTTCACATTTAAAACAAATAAGCGAAGATGAGTGTCTAGAATTAATTGCTAAAGAGATGAACTCCTTGCTAGAGCGTTCTAGCAATATAAAATTAGTTATTGAGAACACGGCCGGTCAAGGCAGTAATCTAGGCTATAAATTTGAACACCTAGCTGCATTAATTGCTATGAGTAAAGATCCTAGTCGTGTGGGTGTATGCATTGATACATGTCATTTATTTGCTAGCGGATATGATATCAAAGATGAGCAAAGTTATACTAAAACTATGGCTGAATTTGATAAAATAGTAGGATTTAAATACTTAAGCGGAATGCATATCAACGATAGCAAAGGCGCCCTTGGTTCTCGCAAAGATCGTCACGATAGCCTTGGAGCTGGACTAATTGGAGAACAAGCATTTAGATGTATTATGAAAGACAATAGAATTGATGAGATTCCATTAATTTTAGAGACTATTGATGAGACTATCTGGGCTGATGAAATTAAAATGCTTAGAGATTTTACAAAATAATTTAGGAAGTTATAATGAGACTGGGGGAGGTTCAAGCCCAAAATAAAATACTAAATATTGGCTATTTTGCCGATGGCATTTGGTCGCATAACGCATTTAAAATAATCGCAAATGATCCAAATATGCAGATTCGTTTTATATGCGTTAAGCGTGGCTCAGATGATAAAATTTTAGCTAAATTTGCTGCTGATTATGGTATAGAGCTTTTTAGAGATTGCGATATTAATTCGCCTAAATTTTTAGCTATGATTACTAAATTTAATTGCGATATATTTGTTTCAATGTCATTTGATCAAATTTTTAAGCCTCAAATTATAGATCTTACCCCACTTGGTGCAATTAACAAATATTTATCATTGCAAGTTTTTAATAAATGCAAAAAGAAGCGATTTATTAAACCAAACTCAACAACACAAAATGTGTGTTTGGTATGCTAAAGGAATATTTAATATGAAATTTCAAATTAACAATGATACAATGAAAATATTTAGCACAAACCAAAATAATGCAGACGACAAAAGAATAGATAAATATACTTGACCTAAGTTTTATTTTTGCGTTCTTTAATCATTGTGAATGCAAATTCATTTACAATGCTCATCTGTTAAAAACATTTTAAAAAAGACAAAATTTGGAATTTAAAAATGCTTTTTACCAAAAATTGCCTTAATATTAATACTTTGTGATAGCACATAATAAATAATCACAAAGCCTACAACATCTCTACGCCACTACCTTTGATAATCTGGCCAATTATATACCCATCACTATTAGCTAATACATAATCAACTTTATCATTTGGCACTACTAATACCATTCCTACACCACAATTAAACGTTCTATCCATCTCGCTTTGCTCTACACTTTTGGCAATAAGGTCAAAGATTTTTGGCGTTTTGATAGCGCTTCTTTGGATCTTTGCGCCAAGTCCATTTGGCAAGACTCTAGGGAGATTTTCGACTATACCGCCACCAGTTATATGAGCCATTGCGTTTATGCTATCTTTAAGGCGTAAAAACTCATCTACATAAATTCTAGTAGGCTCTAAAAGCGTCTCCAAAAGCGTCTTACCCTCAAATTCACTACCCAAATTCAACTTCTCTTTTTTGATCACCGCCCTTGCTAATGAAAAGCCATTTGAGTGAAGGCCTGAGCTTGGCAACGCTACTAAAATATCGCCTTCATTTACAAATTTAGTTCTATCTATCTCATCTTCTTCAGCCACACCCACAGCAAATCCCGCTAGATCAAAATCCCCCGAGCTATACATACTAGGCATTTCAGCCGTTTCGCCACCTATTAGAGCGCATTTGGCTATTACGCATCCTTTGGCGATACCGCTTACTACCTCTTTGGCTGAGTTGATATCTAATTTACCAGTTGCATAGTAATCCAAAAAAAACATCGGAGTAGCAAAATTGCATATTAAATCATTGACGCACATTGCAACTAGATCAATCCCCACACTATCTAATTTACCGCTATCTATTGCTAGGCGAAGTTTTGTTCCTACACCATCGGTTGCAGCTAAAAGAGTTGGTTTATTATATCCGCTTGGAAGTCTAAATGCTCCAGAAAATGATCCTATTCCACCTATTACATTTGGAGTTAGAGTCGATTTAACAAATGGTTTAATCCCCTCAACAAAGCTATTTCCAGCATCTATATCTACGCCTGCGTCTTTATAACTTATCATTTTTCACCTCTTTTAAATTTCGTGATTTTACACTATTTGAACTTATTTTTGGCTAATGCTAACGCTATCTAGCAAATAGGCAATATGCTGCCAGCTAAATCCACTTGCCTCGCTTAGCCCGATTTCACAGGTGCTAGAGTTGCTAAAACCGATATTGACTGCGCTATTTTGGTAAAATCTTTTGAATTTCTTTGTAGCGTGTATGTTTAATTGCGGAGTAAAAAACCCTTTATACCCAGCAAAACCGCAACATGCAGTATCGCTATGGACTATAACTTGCCCTTTAGTGCAAAGCTTAGCTAAACTCATCATAGTATTTTCAAGTCCAAGTTTTTTACTAGCACACATTGTGTATAGTCCTATTGAGTCATTTATTGGGACAATAGAAAGTCTTGTAGAGATAAATTTAAGTAAATACTCGCTCAAATCATAAATTTCAAATCTATCTTTAAGCGATTTTATCAGCTCATAAGAGCAAGCGCCGTGATCTATCACCACAGGATATTTACCCTCGTTTGTAGCCTCTCTTAAAATATCTATATTTTTAGCTCTATTTAGCTCTTTTGTATCTGGATAATTGGTAAAAACTTTCCCACAACACATATCGCTGATTTGCTGCGGATATATCACATTTATCTTAGCTTTTTTACACAAAGACTCAAATACCTCTTGGATAGGGCGTTTGTCATTTAGATTTTGATTTGGGGCAAAGGCTCTATTTAGACAGCTTGAAAAATATACCACACTTTCATTAAATCCATAATTTTTATCACGCAGTTTATAGCTATTTTTTCTTGGCAGATACTCTTTAAGAACCGGAGTTTTTATAGCTAAATTAGCTTTAAAAGAGAGTTTGCGAATTGAATTTGAGTTTAGTAAATTTGCAGCTGATAGGGCAAATTTGGCTCCATTTAGAGCTAAAGAGAAGTTTGCTTTAGCCAACTCAGCAGTTTTTTTGCTAAAATCACTAGCATTTACTTTGCGTTCGTTTAGGGCTAGGTTTGCTGTATTTATACCTACAGGACATAACTCTTCGCACATAGAACAGGCTGCGCAACTCTCATTTAAGAAGTATTTGGCTCCATCTTTTAGCTCTTTTAATAGCTTTTTACTAGCTTTATCACTTAAAGCCCCTAGTCTTTGCATCTCTCGCTTTAGGGCTATTCTTTGGCGTGGGCTTAGAGTTAGCTTATTAGATGGGCAGTTTTTCTCACAAAATCCACACTCCACACAATCATCAAATTCATTTCCTATAATGGCTGATTGCTTGATATTTTTCTTGTATATCTCTTTGTCATCTGTGATGATTACATCGGGATTTATTAGAGTGTGTGGGTCAAAAATCTCTTTGATTTTTCTATTTATGGCATAAGCTTTTGCTCCCCACTCTAGCTCTACAAATGGCGCTACCATCCTACCAGTGCCATGTTCGGCCTTGATACTTCCACCAAAATTTGAAACCATCAAAGACATATCTTCAACCAAATTCGCAAAACTCTCAAATTCGCTATTTTGGTTTAAATCAGGCGTGATTATAAAGTGTAAATTACCCGCTAATGCGTGGCCAAAAATTATAGCGCTATCTTCAAATCCATGCTTTTTAAATAGCTCTTGAAGACTTTTAATCCCTTCTCCAAGATCTTTTATCTCAAAGCATATATCTTCAGTGATTACGCTACTTCCAGGCCTTTTAGCCGTAGCAGCGATAGGAAATATCCCTTTTCTAATCTTCCACCAATTAGCAAATTCACTCTCATCAAAGCTAAATTTCATCTCTTGACTAGTTGGATAGTCTTTGATCGCATCTTTTATCTTTTGAATTTGCTCATTTAATCTATCTTGAGAGTTGTTTTGGCTCTGGATCAAGATACAGACTTCACCATCTTTAATATCAGGCAAAATCTCGCTCACACCTTTAAATTTAGAAGCGGCCTTAAGTGAGCCATAATCCATTATTTCAGCACTAGAAATCTCATTTTCAAATTTAGCCAAAATCTCCACAACCTTAGCCGCTTTTAAGATATCATCATAAAACAAAAGCGCACAAACTTTGAATTTCTCATCATCCACGCACTCTAATTCTACGCTACTTACAAAGCCTAAAGTCCCCTCACTACCGATAAATAGATGAGTGATAATATCAATTGGGTCGCTATAATCCAAAAGGGCATTAATGCTATAGCCAGTTGTATTTTTGATCTTATATTTTCGCCTTATAAGCTCACAAAGCTCAGTATCAGCTAGGATTTGAGAGCGTAAATTTAGAATTTGCTCTATTAAATCTTTATGGCTATTTCTAAAACTAGCCACACTTAAGCCGTCAGAGCTATCAAGGATAGTTCCATCACCTAAAATTACTCTAATGGATTTTAGCGTGTTATATGAGTTTTGCTTGACTCCGCAGCACATTCCGCTTGAATTGTTATTGACAATTCCGCCAATTTGTGCCGCAGCGATAGTAGCAGGATCGGGACCGATCTTTTTGCCTAGCGGTTTTAGGGCTTTATTGGCATTTTCGCCGATAACCCCACAACCTAAATTTATAGAGTTAGCATCTCTACTAACCTTCATATGATCCCAGCTAAAATCCAAACAAACTAGCACCGTATCGCACGAGCTTTGACCGCTTAGACTAGTCCCAGCACCCCTAAAACATAGTGGAGTGTTAAATTTACGAGATAGCTCAAAAGCCTTTATAATCTCTTTTTCGCTTTTTAGCATTAAAACTAGCTTTGGTATATATGAGTAGCAAGAGGCCTCCACACCATAGCAAAATCGGCGTAAATAATCTTTATAAACTCTACCATCAAAGAGCTTAAAAGCGGCCTTATAAAATCCTTCATAATCTTGCATAATAGATCCTTTTGTAGCTAAAATTTGGCTGATTTTAGCAAATTTGAACTTATTTTATGCTAATATAGCCAAACTTCATTTAAGGAAATAAAATGTCAAATTATCCAAAAGCAATTGGCCCATATAGCGTTTATAGAGTGGTTGGAAATTTAGTATATTGTAGTGGTCAAATCCCTCTAGATCCAGCTAGTGGAGAGGTAGTAGGAAGCGATATCAAAACTCAAACAACCCAAGCTTTGAAAAATGTAGGCGGGATCTTAGAAGAGCTAAATTTAAGCTATAAAAATATTGTTAAAACAGTTGTATTTTTAACTGATATATCTGAATTTGCTCAAATGAATGAAATTTATGCTGAGTTTTTCAGTGAGCCATATCCAGCTAGAAGTGCTGTAGCAGTAAAAGAATTGCCAAAGGGTGTAAAAGTAGAAGTAGAGGTCATAGCTTCCATTGAGTAAATTTAAAAATGCTATAGTAATTACTGGGGTTATTGGTAGTGGCAAAAGCACAGTTGTAAATCTACTTAGAGTTTATGGCTTTAGCGTGATTGATGCTGATGAGATTGCACATGAGCTTTTAGATGAGTGCTGGGAGAGAGTCGCTAATGAATTTGGCAATGAATTTATAAGTGATAAAAAGGTTGATAGAAAGCGCCTTGGTAAGCTAGTTTTTAGCGATGAGAATGCTAAAAAAAGGCTTGAGAATATGCTCCATCCACTTATTAGAAAACAAATTTTTGATAGTGCTAGCGAACTTGAAGAGAAAGAAAAACCATATTTAGTTGATCTACCTTTATATTTTGAGAGTGCGCCAGCTTATAATGAGTTTGAGAGTGTTTGTGTGGTTTATGCACTTGAGCCAATCTGTTTAGAACGCATAATGCTACGAGATGGGATTAGTTTAAATGAGGCTAAGGCTAGATTAAATTCGCAAATATCAATCGACGAGAAGCTCCGTCTAGCTAATTTCGTAATTGATAATAGTTCAGATATGAAACATCTAAATTTGCAAATTGATAAGTTCATATCGGCACTAAAAAGTAGATACAAAACCCTAAATATTTAGAGGAATATATGAAACTTAGTACCAAGATTAGCGTCTGTATACTAGTCAAAAACGCCCAAAATACCATTAAAGAGTGCTTAGAATCCTTAAAAAGCTTTGATGAGATTATCTTGCTTGATAATCAAAGTAGCGATGATACCTTAAAAATCGCTAATGAATTTAAGGCCAAATTTAATAATTTGAAAATTTATTCTAGTGAATTTATCGGTTTTGGGCCGCTTAAAAATTTAGCGATAAATTACGCTAATAATGATTGGATTTTTAGCATTGATAGCGATGAGATTTTGGAATCTCAAGCTCTTGATGAGATAGCAAATTTAGATCTAAATCCCCAAAATATCTACGCCCTACCTAGAAAAAATCTCTATAAAGGCGAGTGGATAAAGGCGTGTGGATGGTATCCAGACTATGTCCTAAGGCTATTTAATAAAACTCAAACCAAATTTAATTCTAATTTCGTCCATGAGAGCCTGGAAGCCAAAAATTTAAATATAATAAAACTTAAAAACGGATTAAGACATTACGCTTATGATGATATAAGCACACTTATAGAAAAGATGCAAAAATACTCCACCCTTTATGCGATACAAAATAGAGCCAAAAGGAGCAATATCAGCAAAGCCGTGCTACATAGCGTGTGGAAATTCATCCGTGATTACGCCTTTAAAAAGGGATTTTTGTATGGTTATAAGGGCTTTGTGATTAGCCTTTGTAATGCTCTTGGGGCGTTTTTTAAGTATGCCAAACTCTATGAGTTAAACCACCAAATGCCAAGCGTGAGCCTAATCATCACCACTTATAATAGTGAAAAATATTTAGAGCAGGTCTTAAAAAGTATTTTAAACTTAGATTATTTGCCAAATGAAGTCTTGGTCGCTGATGATGGAAGTGGCGTAGCTACAAGGAATTTGATTGAGAAATTTAAGGCGATTTTCCCTTGTGAGTTAAAGCATGTTTGGCAAGAAGATAAGGGCTTTCGCTTGAGCCAAATTCGCAATAAAGCTATAAATATCGCAACTAGCGAGTATATCATAATCATTGATGGCGATATGGTTTTAGATAGAAATTTTATTTTAGATCATCTTAAATTTGCCAAGCAAAAGCAGTTTTTACAAGGCTCAAGAGTGGTTTTGGATAAGAGTCAAACTGATTTATTGATAAATGGGGGAGGGTATGCGAGTGAGTTTAAAACTCTTAAATCCAAGCGAAATTCCATACTCTCAAAACTCATCTACAAAAACTCAGGCATAGAAGCAAATTTCTTTAAAAAGCGAGATTTTATCAAAGGAATTAGAGGTTGTAATATGAGCTTTTATAAAATTGATTGCGATGAGATCGGCGGATTTAATGAGAATTTCATTGGCTGGGGTAGGGAGGATTCTGAGTTTGTGGCGAGATTTTTGTTTAGTGGTGGAGAGCTTAGAAGGCTTAAATTTTCAGGGATTGCGTATCATCTTTATCACGCTGAAAACAGCAGAAAAATGCTAGAATCAAACCACCAAATTTACCTAAACACCATCAAAGAAAAGAGAGTCAAATGGCGATAAAAGTATTGCTAACAATAGGCGATATCACTATAAAAGGCGGTGCTGAAAGAGTTGTAACTAATCTAGCAAATGCTTATGCGGCCTCTGGGCTAGATGTGGAGATTTTAAGCTTTTATAAAGGCGGAATAAATGAAGCTTTTGAGCTTGATAGTAGAGTGAAATTAAGATATTTACACGATAAATCTTTTGACGATAAGCGTAAAAATTTCTTCTATAAAATCTTTTATAAATTTATTGAGAGCTATATCTTAAAGCGTGATTTTAAAGATAAGGATTTTGTGATTTTCAATAACTCACCGCATTTTCCGCTATTTAAAAATAAAAATACAAAACATCTAAAAATCATCCACATAAATTCAAAAGGACGCTACCTGGCTAGATATAACTATTTTGATTCTATAGTACTTATAGCCTCTAAAGAGATTGGCTTTTGGCAAAGCCATCATAAAAATATATTTTTAATCCCAAATTTCATCCCAAATATCCCAAATTTAAATACCAATTACTCTCAAAAAGTTGTGCTCTCAATGGGGCGCATAGAAAAAACCAATCAAAAGGGCTTTTTGCGCTTAATCGATATATGGAAATTAATCCAAGATAGTGGGGAATTTAATGATTGGAAGCTACACATTGTAGGCGATGGCGATCTAAAAGAGCAGATAAAAACCAAGATAGAAAATCTAAATTTATCTAACTCTATAATCTTAAAACCATTTACTAAAGATGTAGAGAGTGAGTATCTAAGTGCTAGCATATATGCTATGGCAAGCCACTTTGAAGGACTTCCTATGGTGCTTATAGAGGCTCAGTCTTATGCCTTGCCAACAATTGCCTTTGATATCGCCACAGGCCCAAGCGATATAATAGAAGATGAAAAAAGCGGATTTTTGATAGAAGATAATAATCTAGATGAATATGCTAATAAACTAAAAATATTAATGCAAGATGAGAATCTAAGAGCCAAAATGGGCGAAAAAAGCAAAGAGATAGTCAAAAATAAATTTAGCAAAGAGGTGGTAATGAAGCAGTGGATGAAGCTGTTTAAGGGATTAAAAAAATAACCTAGAGTTAGCAACTCTTCTACTAGTGATATATTATACTAAAAGTTGATTTATAATAATTAAGAAAACAAACTACACAAAAACTTGAATTTATAAAAATTTAAATCTCAAATTTAGTAAATTTTATTAGCATATTAGCTTTTTTAAGATAAAATACCAGCATTTGCATAACCAAAAAACAAGGAAAATAATGGACGAAAATAAGAAAAAAAGCCTTGATTTAGCCCTTAAACAGATTGATAAAGCCTTTGGTAAAGGTACTGTTCTTAGGCTTGGCGATAAGGAAATTGAGCCAATTGATGCTATTGGAACTGGATCAATCGGACTTGATATTGCACTTGGCATAGGTGGTATTCCTCGTGGTAGAATCATCGAAATTTACGGTCCTGAAAGTAGCGGTAAGACAACTCTGACTCTTCATCTAATTGCTGAATGTCAAAAAAATGGTGGAGTTTGTGCCTTTGTCGATGCAGAACACGCATTAGATGTTAAATATGCTAAAAATCTAGGCATAGATACTGATAATCTTTACATCTCTCAGCCAGATTTTGGTGAACAAGCGCTTGATATTGTTGAGACTCTAGCTAGAAGTGGTGCAGTAGATCTAATCATAGTAGATAGTGTCGCAGCTCTAACACCAAAAAGCGAAATAGAAGGCGATATGGGAGACCAGCATGTAGGACTTCAAGCAAGACTAATGAGTCAAGCCCTAAGAAAACTTACTGGTGTCGTCCATAAAATGGGAACCACAGTTGTCTTTATCAACCAAATTCGTATGAAAATCGGCGCTATGGGATATGGTACTCCAGAGACTACAACAGGTGGTAATGCACTTAAATTCTACGCTTCAGTCCGCTTAGATGTAAGAAAAGTCGCCACATTAAAACAAAGTGAAGAGCCAATTGGAAATAGAGTTAAGGTTAAAGTGGTTAAAAATAAGGTTGCTCCACCATTTAGAGTGACTGAATTTGATATAATGTTTGGCGAAGGAATTAGTAAAGAAGGTGAAATTATAGATTATGGTGTAAAACTTGATATAATCGATAAAAGCGGCGCCTGGTTTAGCTATGAAAGCACAAAACTAGGTCAAGGTAGAGAGAATGCAAAAGCGTTTTTAAAAGAGAATTTAAATATAGCTGATGAGATAACAGCTAAAATCCGTGAAAATATAGGTGATAGCATGATGAGTAGCGGTGATGATGAGAATGAAAGTGAGGAAGAGTAATGCCAGTAATTAAAGATGTAAGAGCAATTGAAGTTTTAGATAGTCGTGGAAATCCAACAATCAAAGCATTTGTAACGCTATGTGATGGTAGTACCGGTTCAGCAATCGTCCCAAGCGGTGCAAGCACAGGTAAAAGAGAGGCTTTAGAACTTAGAGATGGTGGTGATGCATTTGGTGGTAAAGGCGTTTTAAAAGCTATTAAAAATGTAAATTCAATGATAGCTGAAGAGTTATGTGGTAAAGATGCTTTAAATCAAAAAGCAATTGATGATGCGTTAATTGCCCTAGATGGTACTGAAAATTTTAGCAAAATCGGTGCTAACGCAGCTCTTGGTGTATCTATGGCAGTAGCTAGAGCAGCAGCAAATTCACGCAAACTTCCATTATATAGATATCTTGGTGGAGCAAATGCTACTATTTTACCAGTTCCGATGTTTAATATTATAAACGGTGGGGCGCATGCTAATAATAGCGTTGATTTTCAAGAGTTTATGATTATGCCATTTGGTTTTGATAAATTTAGCGATGCGCTTCGTGCTGCAGCTGAAATTTATCAAACACTTAAAAAACTACTAAATGATGCTGGACATAGTACTGCAGTAGGTGATGAGGGTGGATTTGCTCCAAATTTAAAAGATAATGAAGAACCACTTGAACTAATTATGCAAGCTATTATAAAAGCTGGATATAAACCAAACGAGCAGATTAAACTAGCTTTAGATGTTGCTGCTAGCGAACTTTATGATGGTAAGGTTTATAAACTTGAAGGCAAGGAATTTACAAGTGAACAAATGGTAGATAAATACGCCGCATTATGTGAAAAATATCCAATCTTCTCAATCGAAGATGGCCTAAGCGAAGATGACTGGGCTGGCTGGAAAATCCTAACTGATAAACTAGGTAGCAAGGTTCAATTAGTAGGCGATGATCTATTTGTAACAAATGAAAAAATCCTAAAAGAGGGAATTCAAAAAGGTATCGCAAACGCTGTATTAATCAAGCCAAATCAAATAGGCACAGTAAGCCAAACTATGCAAACAGTAAGACTAGCACAAAGAAATGGCTATCGCTGTATTATGAGTCATAGAAGTGGTGAAAGCGAAGATAGTTTTATTGCTGATTTTGCAGTAGCCTTAAATACTGGCGAAATTAAAACTGGCGCAACTAGTAGAAGCGAAAGAAATGCTAAATACAATCGCTTACTAGAAATCGAGTGCGAAACTAGCGAATATCTAGGCGATAAAATTTGAACCCTATCCTAGCTGAGCTAGAGAGTAAAAAATCTAGCTCCATCAGAAAAATTATCGCATATTCACTGCTAATATTTGTTACTATACTATTTGCAATATATGTAGGGAATGTATTCTTTGGGAGTCGCTCAGCTAGTGTTTTATATGATTTAAAAGAGCAAAAATCTGCCCTAAGTAACGAGGTAAAAAAATACCAAGAGTTAAATTCAGCTCTACAAAAAGAGTATTTCGAGCTAATCGGACTCGATCCAGATAGTTACAAGTGAGTAAAAAATGAAAAAGATTATTTTAATATCAAGCTGCGTTTTAGCACTCGTAGCTAGAGAAAATCCATTTACCCCAGATGATATTAATGTTACTACACTAGATTCAACTAATATTAGTGAAAACCCGCCAAAATTAAATAGAGTTGTAGCTAAATTTCCAAGCGATGCTAGAGAGATTGTCACAGCAACATTTAGTTATAAATCAGTAGATGGTAGCATAAAACAAAAAAGTATTGATATTAATGCTAGTTTTGATTGGCACGATGATATAATTATCTTATCTCAGCCACCAGTAAGTAGCGAGACTACTCCATCTTTAGATGTCTCAGTAACTACCACAAATGAACAGACTAAACAAGCAGTAGCCAAACAAGCTACACCAAAACCGCTTAGTGTCCTACCAAAAATAGAACCACCGCTAAAAAGTATAGCATTTATGGATTTTATCAAATTTGATATATTTGCTTCTAAAATTGAAATAATCACAAAAGATCAGATGTTTAGAGACTTTATCATTAATAAACCTGATAAAATAGTTATGGATTTTAAAAGAGGTAGCGAGTTTTCAACTCAAAGTATAAAGGTTCAAAAAGGCCCACTAAAAAAAGCTACAATCGGGGCTCATAAGGATTATTATAGAGTGGTTTTATCCCTAGATGGTAACTATCACTACGCTATCCGACAAAGCGGCAATGGATATACGCTAACACTTAGATAATCTAGCCCCTTTGGGGCATTTGAGTATGCGGTAAACTAAATTCAGATCTAATTTGAGATTTAAATTCTTTAATTATAACTTACTCAAAGGAGCAGTATGGGGATTATTAATATAGAAAAATTTCTAGCTAAATATCTAAAAGACGAAGAGATAGTAATTAAATCTTTAATATCAATCTTACAACATAGCAATGAAAACTACTACCTAATACCAAAAGCTAAATTTCAAAATGCCAATATAATTTACGAAATTGATATTTTACTTATTCACCCAATGCTTGGAATTTATATAATAGAGGTTAAAAACTGGAAATCTTTAGACAATATTGATAAGAATAATTCGCCATTTAATCAAGCTAGTAAATACAAAAATATAATTCTTTCTGTGCTTAATGAAAACTTTAATCATACACCAATTAATGTAGAGATGCGTGCGATTTTTCCAAATATCAGCAAAAGTGATGCTAAAGAAAATTTGAAATCTACAGCTAGTGAGTTAGCAGTTTCTAGGCTATTTTCTAAATCATGAAATACTTCTATTCATCATTTATTTTAACAATCTTAGGTCTAGTAGCAGCATATTTTTTAGGTGGATTTGTTGCTGTTTATATCTGTATTTTACTAATTATTCTTGAAGTTAGCTTAAGCTTTGATAATGCTGTGGTAAATGCTAGAATTTTACGTCATATGTCTCAAGTATGGCAAAGGCGATTTATCATCTATGGAATTCCTATTGCTGTCTTTGGAATGAGATTTTTATTTCCAATTCTTATTGTATCAATTGCTTCTGATATGGGGATGCTACAGACGCTAAATTTAGCACTAAATAATCCAGATGAGTATCATCACGCTCTACATAGTAATAAAAATCAAATTTATATCTTTGGTAGCGGATTTTTACTAATGGTATTTTTATCATTCTTTTTTGAAGAAAAAGAGACAAAATGGATTAGACTTTTAGAGGATAATCATTTAATTAAAACCCTTTCAAAATCTCAAAATATAACTCTTTTTATTGCTATTTTAGCTGGAATAATCCTAATTATGCTAACCCAAAATTCTACCTATGCCATCGCATATTTTAGTGCTATAGTGCTGCATTTAGGGCTAGGAATGTTTGATGAGATATTTAGTACAAGTGGAATTAAAAGCGGGATAATGGGTTTTTTATATCTTGAAGTTTTAGATGCTAGCTTTAGCTTTGATGGGGTTATTGGAGCTTTTGCAATGAGTCAAGATATTTTTATTATTATGATTGGGCTTGGTATTGGAGCTATGTTTGTAAGAAGTCTAACTATCTATATGGTTCGTAAAAAGATACTTGAGAGTTTTATCTATCTTGAACATGGCGCTCACTATGCGATTTTAGCTCTAGCAGTGATAATGTTTATTAAAATTTTTTACGAAGTTAGTGAGATTATAACTGGCACAGCTAGTATGCTATTTATCGCCTTAGCACTTATTCACTCAGTGTTGAAAAGGAGAAATATTGACTAAAATTTGCGGTGTTGATGAAGCTGGTAGAGGCGCTTTAGCTGGTGAGCTAGTTGTATGTGGATGTGCTTTTAATAGCGATTTAAGTAAGTTAAATTTAACCGATTCTAAAAAGCTAACCCCTAAAAAAAGAGAACAAATATATACAAGATTAATCCAACAATGTGAATTTGTAACCATATATTTTAACAATAAAATTATAGATGAAATCGGCCTTAGCAATTGTCTAAGACGAGCTTTAAGGGTGATTAAATTTCACTTTAGAGAACATCAAATCATCTATGATGGAAACTGTAATTATGGTATTGATGGGATTGAGACAATTATTAAAGCTGATGCTAAAATTCCACAAGTTAGCGCTGCTAGTATAATTGCTAAAGTTAGTAGAGATTTGCAAATGTGCCGTTTTGATAGCTTTTATCCATACTTTGGCTACTCAAAACATAAAGGCTATGGAGTTAAAGCTCATATAGAAGCACTACAAAAATATGGCCCAAATGAATTAACTAGACAAAGTTTTAAACCAAAAGCACTTGAGGCTTCGCTATTTGGGGATGAAATTTGAATATTTTAGAAAATTTATATCAAAACCCGCCAAAATCAAGAGAGTTTTTAGAGCGAAAAATACGCATAGAAGGCTCTAAAATTCTACTAAAAGGAGCCAATGGAAGTGGCAAAAGCTCATTAATTTTAAATCATTTAAGTAAATTTGATAATTTTTTATATATAGACTTAGATGATATAAGAAGTTTTGGTATAGAACTTAATAACTTAAATGAGTTTATCAAGGCCAAAAATATCAAAGCCTTAGCAATTGACAATCTAAAATCCAAAATAGAACTGCCTATTTGTGATAATATTATCATCTCTACTGATCTAAATTCTTTGCATATAGATGGATTAAATCAACTTGAAATACTCGGACTGGATTATGAAGAGTTTATACTATTTTATCGTAAAAATTATGAAGCTAGAACGCTTTTTAGCCACTTTTTGATTCGTGGGAATTTGGCTTTTAGTCCATTTTTAAGCGAATTTGAAACTACGGCATTTTTGCAAAAGCATATAAAAGCATCAAAAGGAGATCTAAATAGTAAGATATTAGCAAATATCGCAAATTTTATACATCAACCGTTAAATTCATTTAAGATTTACAAAACTCTAAAAACTCATATGAAACTTAGCAAAGACAAACTTTATAAAAATATAACCGATTTAGAAGATCAAAATCTTATAAAAACTATTTCAAATATCAACGATAATATCGCTTTAAAACGGGTATATTTTAGCAATTTTGCTCTAAAATCAGCTCTAAGTCTACACAAAGATCCCAAAGCAACAATAGCAAACATGGTATTTTGCGAACTTTTAAAGCTAAAAAAAGAGATAAAGTATAGCAATCAAATTGATTTTATCATTCCTGATATGAGTTATGGGATTTTGATTTTGCCATTTTTGCCATCTGAACTTGCAATATTAAAAGCTAAAAAACTAAGCAATCATTGTAATGATCTAGGTTTAAAAAAAGTAGATATAATCTCAAATTCACAAAGTCAAATAGCTAAATTTGAAAAAATCACATATAATGTAATGCCATTTTGGCAGTGGGCTGTAGGGCTTAATTAGTTTCACGCTTAATGTAATGTTTGATACTTTAGAAAAAGAAACAATAAAAATCACAGCAGAAAAAACAAAAATAGAAAATAAACTAAAAGACAAAATCAAAAAGAGCCATTTTATTTAGATATATCATTTGCAATATAATATAAACTAATTAACTATGTGAATAAATTTTAACTTCATTTAAAAAAAACTCATAAACTTGTTGTTGAAAATGTGCATCTATCTCATCACTATTAACCATCAAACGACGCAAATGCGCAAAATCAATCTTTTTGACATATCTTTTTATCATTTTTAATTCATAATCTATATCTTTTAGTAATATATCTAAATTCAATTTAGAGCCTTGAGTGGCCTTTTCTACATACTCTTTAACCGTTTGGACTAGGATGTGGATTCGCTTTTTATCATCACCATATATATCTTTTGCTATCTCTTCAACCTCTTGATAATCACTATCTAAAATACTATTTTTAGCAATTAACATAGCGGTAAAAATCTTGGCTCTAAACTCTAGTGATCGATAATGCGGAACAAAAAGCTCACGAAAAATAGATAAAAAATGTAATTTATAACTCATCATAATCCTATTTTAAGTAAAATATAGATATAATTTCATCCGCCTTTCCTTAGACCTGTGCAATGCTTTTAAAAAGCACCGCTTCAGGATGGGAACATAGCAGAGCACTTTTTATAGGTGTGTGCCGCAGTCATCTGGGGAGAGGTTTTCTATATCTAAATCTTTCATAAAATCTCTACAAATTTTATCAAAATCCACCCCTTCAATCTTTGGGCTTTTTTTGAATTTAGCTCTTATGTTTTGAAATCCTCTTACTAAATCCTTGCTTTTAACACCATAGCTTATAGAGAGTCCAGCCTCGACAAAAGCAGCTAATCTATCACAATATTTCAAAGCCTTGCCATCAATACTATTATACTCATCATCATTGACATTACTCATACTTCCGTGATATGGTTGTGGAGTTGTGCGACAAATTCTATTTTCAAATTCATCTTTTTTAAAGACTCCATCATCGCTTCTAACACCCAAAATATAGCTAAATTCATCTCTAAAACTTTGTGGGATATATGGCAAAATTTTATCTTCGATTAATCTCATCTCATAATCGCTAATTATCTCATTTAACCCATCAATACCATATTTAACAGGGCTTATAATATCACGAGTTAGGCTCTCAGGCAGATCATGAAATAAAGCACAATAAAAGTTATTTTCTAATCGTTTTGAATTTGCTCCAACTTTGATTGAATAAAAATAGCCAAATATCGCTACAACTAGCATATGACCTAAAACTGCTGTTTCTGGAATGCGGTTCGTCTGCGCCCAACGCTTTTGAAATCTTAATCTTCCACTTAGATCGACTATGCGAGCTAATTTTTGGTTCATAGCGATCTTTCTAACGCCGATTAATTCATAATAATCTTCTAGCTCTTCATCTACTTTTTGCTTTAATTCATCGATATCATTTAAAAATTTACTAGTTTGATATACAATGCTAAATTCCCACTTAGTAGCTAGATAACTAGCGGCTTTTAAAATCAATCTCTCTTTTTTGTGGCCTTTATCTTCTAAATAACTCTTAAATCTATCTAAAAATTTACCATCTTCGATATCTTCTATTAATGGTTCTAAATTTGTCAAAACCCAGTTATTTATCTCACTAGCTTTGGTTTTTTGGATATGGTGAAAGACATCTGGGCGAATATCAGTTACCACAACTCTACTTAAAAACTCAAAAACCCCACCTTCTATTATATAACGCATATCTACATCATTTTCAAGCTTTGCGATGAAATATGCTATTATAAATTTATGAGCTTGTTTATCTAGCTCTGATAGCTCAACCATCTTAGGATAGTCATTCCACCTTGATATATTGGCTGCTTTGAAAATATGTTCAATAAGTTTTGGATTTATCATTAGTTAAATTTCCTAGTATTTTCAAATACTATAGAGCTTGTATCGTATTTTTGCTCTTTTATCATATTGCTATCAACTTCTATAATCGTATGGACATTGCCCCTTGGATTAAAATCACCAACAACTCTTAGATATTTTGGTTTTAGCTTATTATCTAGAGTATCGTAAATTTCATTTATACTAGATTCATGACTTATATGGCGATTTAAAAAGCTATTAATATATAATTTTAGAGCCTTTAACTCTACTACAAATTTATCAGGGACATAGGTTAGATAAATTGTAGCAAAATCGGGATAGCCACTCCTTGGACAAAAGCAAGCAAACTCTGGTAGAGTGATTTTGATCGCATAATCTTTATTAGCACTATTTGGCCATATCTCAAAATCTTTATCTATATCAAATTCAGCTATAATCTTTTCACCATATTTTAAATTTTCCATATCTATCCTTAAACATCTAAGTGCTTAACATCTTTAGCGTGAGCTTGGATATACTCTCTTCTTGGCTCAACCTCATCACCCATAAATAGCTCAAATACATCACTAGCGCTTTGCATATCTTTGACATCTATCTTTAACAAACGGCGATTTTCTGGATTCATGGTAGTTTCCCATAATTGATCTGGATTCATCTCACCTAGACCTTTATAACGCTGGATATAAGCACCTTTTTTAGCATTTTTTTCTATATTTTCTAATACTTCCAATGGATCGCCATTAAGGTCAATATCACGCTCTCTCATCTTAGAATATATATGGACAGCCTCAATATATAAAGGATTAACAAATAAAGTATCATTGATAATCAACTCTTCAAGGCCATTTGGAGTTTGGACATAAATTCTAATCTCATCTTCATTGACATATGAATTTAAGATATTATAATTTTGAGTTTCAAGCTCTGTTTTTATAATCTCAAATAACTCTTTAAAATCTTTGCCGATGATATCTGGATTTTCTATCATATATCTAATTGCACTTAATAGATTAAAACGCTTTTTAAGCTCATTTAAAACACTTCTATAAGCGCTAATTAACTTTAAATAATCGATCAAATCATTATTGCCGATACCTTCAAAATCTTCATTTTCAATTCCTGTTTCTATTAAGAATTCATTTAAGGCTTTTTCATCTTTTAGATAAATTTCTTTTTTGCCTTTTTTGTATCTATAAAGTGGCGGCTGGGCTAAATAGACATTTCCATTTTCTATAATTGGCGTAAGAAATCTAAAGAAAAATGTAAGAAGTAGAGTCTGGATATGGCTTCCATCGACATCAGCATCTGTCATAATAATGATTTTATGATATCTTAATTTACTAGCATCAAACTCATCCCCAATACCACAACCAAATGCGGTTATCATATTTTTTATCTCTTCGGATTTTAAAATTTTATCAAGTCTGCTCTTTTCTACATTTAAAATTTTACCACGAAGCGGTAAAATAGCTTGAAATACTCTATCTCTGCCTTGCTTTGCTGAACCACCAGCAGAATCACCCTCAACAAGATAAATTTCACTCTCGCTTGGGTCTTTGCTTTGGCAATCGGCTAATTTACCAGGCAGTGTCCCAACGCTATTTAAATTATCTTTTTTGCGTGTTAAATCTCTAGCTTTTTTGGCTGCTTCTCTACCACGAGCTGCTAAAAGAGCTTTATTCATGATAGCTTTTGCTTCGTTTGGATTTTCTTCAAAATATTTACAAAGCACTTCAAAAGTTATCTTTTGGACTATTGGTTTGACATAGCTTGAGCCGAGTTTGCCTTTGGTTTGGCCCTCAAATTGTGGTTCTGGGACTTTGACACTTACAACAGCTATAAGTCCCTCTCTTATATCATCTCCAGTGATTTTGGTATCTTTTTCACGAGCATTAGCGTTTGCTGTTATATAATTTGTAATAGCTCTAGTAAGCCCTGCTCTAAATCCAGCTTCGTGAGTCCCACCATCAGGGGTTTTGATATTATTTACAAAGCTTAGTAAATTCTCACTATATGTCTCATTATAAAGTAGAGCAAAATCGACTATAACATCTTCTTCGCCACCGCTAAAGCTCACAGCTTTGCTTACTGGGTTGCTTTTATTCATATCAGTTACAAAGCTCTCAAGCCCACCTTCAAAGTGATAACTCTCTTTAAATCCATCTCTTTGGTCTTTGAAATTTATAGTGATTTTAGGATTTAAATAGGCTAACTCTTTAAATCTTTTAGTTAAAATTTCTCTATCAAATTTAGTTATTTCAAAGATAGTATCATCAGGCCAAAACTCTATGCTAGTTCCAGTTTTATTAGTAGTTTTGATAACTTCTAAATCACTTTGTGGTATGCCTTCGGCAAATTCTTGGCGATGAAGTTTTCCATCTCTTTTTATATTCAAAACCAATTTTTTAGATAATGCATTAACAACAGAAACACCAACCCCATGAAGTCCGCCTGATACTTTATATGTATCTTTATCGAATTTACCACCCGCATGAAGCACTGTTAAAACCACAGTCGCAGCTGAAATATTCTCAGTTGGATGGATATCTACTGGAATTCCTCTACCATTATCTGTAATTATGGCTGAACCTTCATTTGTAAGCTCAATATCGATAGTATCGCAATATCCTGCCATTGACTCATCTATGGAGTTATCTACTACTTCATAGATCATATGGTGAAGGCCATTTATATTTGTATCACCTATATACATTCCAGGGCGTGTTCTTACAGCTTCAAGACCTTTTAAAACCTTGATACTTCCAGCGGCGTATTTTTTTTGTTCTAAATTTTCCATTTTAATCCTTAAATATTTATAGGCATTATAACTGTTTTTAACTCTTCAGAGCTAAGCACAAATGGAAGTCCTACATCATTATATGATAAGGTAAATTCACTATCTTCAATGCTTGATAAGAAATCAAGAATAAATCTATTTTTCACACCTAATATAATGTTGTCTTCTATATCAAAATTTTGCTCAATTACTGTTTTTGCTTCGCTATTATCGTTATTTATACTCTCAAATGTTATGTTTTCTTTATTTATTGTGATTTTTATAATTTCAGATAGCATTGAGATTGTTTTGATACCTTCTATCATCTTTTCACGATTTAAATTTATATTGATTTTACTCTCTTTTGGGATTACTCTTTCATAGTCTGGATAGCGACCATTTATCAGTTTTGTAAAGAATTCAAAATTTTGGCTAATTGCTATAAATATATTTTCATCATAGTAAATTTCTATATTTTCATAGAATATTTTTTGGATTTCTACTATAGCTTTTTTAGGGATTATTATGCTAAATGGTTCGCTTTGTGAGTCTATATTAAGGGTATAAACGCTAAGTCTTTTGGTGTCAGTACCAACTAAATTTATATTATTGTTTTTTATATCGATTAAAGCACCTGTTAATTCTATTTTTGAATTTGTATTTTCTATTGAATTTGTGATTTTTTTAAGGCTTTTGCTTAGGTTAGCTGCGTTTATATTAAATCTTTTTTTATTTTCTATTGTTGGGAAATCTGGGAAATCATCGGCTTTTTGCATAGGTAGGCGATATTTTGAGTTATTTTGTTTTATATATAGGTGGTTTTGGATTGTTTCTAAGATAACTTCACCATCTTTAAGGCTTTTTATGATATCAAGAAGTTTTTTACCATTTGCAGTGGCTATTCCATCTTCAATTATATTTACATTTGAGGCTTTATAACTTAGACCAATTTCATTATCTGTAGCTTTAATTGTTAGAATTGAATCTTTTGCATTTATGAATATGTGAGATGTTATTGAACTAAGATCTTTTTTATCAAGATAAGGGTTTGTATTTATGATAATTGATTCTAAAATATTCTTTTTGATTAAAACTTTCATTTTTTGCCTTTATTTTTTAAATTTATTTTTTCTTTTTAGTTGGTTTGTTGATTTTGTGAATAACTACACAAAACACCGCAAAATCGGGTAAATTTTATTGAAAAACTTTTAAGGGAATTTTCACACATATTCACTATTCCTTTGATAATATTTTATTTTTTAACTCTTCTAATTTAGCTTTAAAATAGCTATCGTTTTCCATTAGATTATTAATTTTTTTAATATTGTGACTAACTGCGCTATGATCTTTTAATCCAAAGTGTGATGCAAGCTGAGGCATAGAGTTTGGAGTGAGAGTTTTGGCTAGATATATACAAATTCTACGAGCTTCTACGATATTTTTAGTACGATTTTTACTTTTTATGTCACTTGGTTTAATATTCATTTCATGTGCTACATCTTTTATTATATTTTCTAGACTTATAGCTTCTTTTTTCTCTTTTATCTGATCTTTTATCACATTTTTGGCAAATTCAAGTGTGATATCTTGACGCATAATATTTGCAAAAGCGTTAATATTTATAATTGCGCTTTCGATTTCTCTAATATTATCACCCATATTTGAAGCGATATACTCTATTATATCATCACTTAGTTCTATTTTATCAAATTCACATTTTGTTTTAATAATTCTGATTTTAGTATCAAGTTCAGGCGGCGTAATATCAGCCATTAATCCCCATTCAAATCGACTTTTTAGACGCTCTTCAAAATCTTTTAACATTTTTGGAGGTTTGTCTGAGGTCATTACTATTTGACCTTTTTTAGCGTGAATTTCATTAAAGGTGTGAAAAAATTCTTCTTGTGTTTTTTCTGATTTGTGAAAAAACTGCACATCATCAATTAGTAAAACATCACAATTACGATATTTTTCTTTAAATTTATTCATAGTTCGGTTTTCTAGATTTCGTATAAAATCACTAGTGAATTGCTCACTTGTAATACAAATAACCGTTTTGCCATGTTCTAAGCACTCATTACCAATTGATTGTAAAAGATGGGTTTTACCAAGGCCGGTTGAACCATAGATAAATAGCGGATTATATGCTTTTCCTGGATTGCTTGCAACTTGTTTTGAACTAATAAATGCAAATTGATTGGAATCACCAACAACGAAGTTATCAAATGTATAGCTAGGATTTAATAGTGAACTTTGACTTCTAATTTCTTTTACATTTACATCTTTTGATTTTATACTTAAATTTGCCTTTTGGGTTGTGATTAAAACCTCAGGCTTTATACCTGTGTGAACTTCGTAGATATTAGCTAGTTTGTTAGCATATTTTGTTTGGATAAATCTAGCTATAAGCTCATTAGGAGCGATAAAAATAACTCTTTGAGAATTTGAACCCTTTTCGCTAAATTTAATCCGTAAAATGTAATTATCCATCTCGCTTTTGGAGATCTCTTGACCCAAAATTTCAAGCGCTTTTGTGCCTAGCAATATTTTCCCTTTAAATTTATTGGCTAATATTTTACTAAAAATTTAATTAAAAATGACTTATTATGATATTATTATAAATTAAATTCACTAAAGATGTGAATAATGTGAATAACTTAAAAGGATATATGTGAAAATCTTAGGAATAGACCCTGGTACTCGCAATTGCGGCTATGCGATAATTCAGAAATTTGGCAATAGAAAATCACTGGTTGAGGCTGGACTTATTAAAATAAAACAAGACGATTTACAATTTCAAATTACTCAGCTTTGTGAAGGTTTAGATCTAATATTTAAAGCACATAAAATTGATGCAGTAGCAATCGAAGATATATTTTTTGCTTATAATCCAAAAACAGTTTTAAAGCTTGCACAATTTCGTGGAGCTTTAATGCTTAAAATTTTGCAAATTCATGGTGAATTTAGTGAATATACTCCGCTTCAAATCAAAAAAGCTGTAACAGGCAAAGGAAAAGCGACAAAAGAACAGGTTTCATTTATGGTAAAAAAGATGCTAGGAATAACTAAAGAGATAAAGCCACTTGATATTACAGATGCAATAGCAATAGCTTTAACTCATAGTTTTAATATAAAATCTTAGTAATTATAGCGTTTTATATCGGCTTGAAGTTGATCAATAGCTTTACTTTTAGTTATAAGTTTATACCCAGCCCAAATAAGCAAAAATAGCCACAATCCAATATAGCTAGTAAGAAGTGTGACAAAATCTCTACTTTATATTAAGGCTTCATAATTTTGCCCAATTATTACAATTATACACATTATAAGTGCTAAAATTGGCTCAAGTTTGAGCAAATTTGGATCTGTAAAAGGTAAAAGCGTACCAATGATAAAAATAACAAATATATAAAATAGCAAAATTCTCAAAAATATTGCATTTATAGCTTTTGGAATACTCCTGTTTGGATCTTTAGCCTCTCCAGCAGTAACTGTAATATCCCAGTTAAACCAGTAATTCCATCCAATAGCAAATCCAAAAGATGAACTAATAAATCTACTTCCATACTCATGAAAACTTCCAGCTACAGGCATATATGTAGCTAATTTTCCTAGACTTTGCATTAATAAATAGATCATAAAGCCTATTAACGCATAAGCTAAAAGCGCTCCACCAGATCCAGCTGTAGCAAAATAGTATTGCCACTAGTAACAAAAAGTCCTGTTCCAATAGCACCGCCAATTACAATCATATTTAAATGGCGTGAGTGCATTGCTCGTTTTAATGTATTTTGATTTGATAAGATAATTCTTATTAAATAGAATTAAAAAGATTCATAGCTAGAATAGATCTTAGCTATGAATTAAATTTATTGACACCCTTCGCACTCTATGCTACGATCAACTGGTTTATTATCCAAGTGGCTTGAGTCTGGGCTTTCGCTTCTTAGATAGTATGTAGATTTCACACCTAAGCTCCAAGCAAGTATATATATATCGCTAAGATATTTTCCACTAGCTTTATCTAAACTCATAAATATATTTAGACTTTGACCTTGATCTATCCATTTTTGGCGGATTGCTCCTGCTTTGATAAGGACTCTTTGGTCTAGCTCATAAGCTGGAGTGTAGTATTGCCAAGTTTCAGGGCTCAAATTTGGGACTACGCAAGGGGTCATACCGCTTAGATTTTGCTCAAACCATTTTCGTTTATATACTGGCTCGATTGTTTGAGTTGTCCCTACTAATATGCTTATACTAGAAGTTGGTGCTATGGCCATTAAATAGCCATTTCTTATACCATCTTTTTTGACTTTTTCTCTTAATTTAGCCCAATCGCAACTACCTTCATCAAATAGACTTCCGCCACGATTGACAAGGGCTTTGGCGTTTGGATTTGCTAGGTCTATTGGGAAGATTCCCTTACTCCAGTTTGAGCCAGGAAAATCTGGATAAACGCCCTTTTCTACGGCTAAATTTGATGAAGCATAAATGGCATTGTAGCTGATATTTTCCATTATTTCATCTATTTTTTCAAGGTGTTCGTAGCTACCCCATTTTATCTGCTTTGTAGCTAGCATTTCAGCCTCTCCCATCACACCTAAGCCTATTGAGCGACTAGCTAAATTTGTGTGTTTAACCTTAGCGTGTGGGTAGAAATTTAGATCTATAACATTATCTAGCATTCTAATGGCTATTGGCGTAACTCTTGCTATATCTTCAGGGGTGTTGATTTTGCTTAAATTTATACTTGCTAGGTTACAAACGGCGGTTTTGCCCTCTTTTAAGCCTTTTTCTACTATAAATACATCTTTGTTATTTAATCTATCTAAAGCGGTAATTTTTTTAGCCTTTTTAGTGTATCCGCCATCAACTGTTACTTCTAGATTTTCATCAAATAGATCATAGCTACCATCTGTGTAAATTACCTTAGTTTGATAATAGTTTGGCTCAGTATTTTGGAAGATTTCAGTGCATAAATTTGAACTTCTAATTATGCCTTTGTGTGAATTTGGATTTAGCTTATTTGCGCTATCTTTAAAGCATAAAAACGGCATACCACTCTCAAAATAGCTTGTAAGAATTTTCTTCCATAACTCTTTGGCTTGGATTACGCTTTTAGCGATATCTTGGTTATTTTCATACTCTAGATATCTTTTTTCAAATTTATCGCCATATAGATCACAAAGATCAGGCGTATCAGCTGGATCAAATAGAGTCCATCTCTCATTATTCTCCACTCTTTTCATAAAAAGATCATTTATCCACAAAGCCGGAAATAATTCATGAGCTCTGCGACGCTCTTCGCCAGAGTTTTTACGAAGATCCAAAAAGTCGCTTACATCCATATGCCAAGGCTCGATATAAACTGCTATTGCGCCTTTTCTAGTGCCTAGCTGATCGACTGCAACTGCGATATCGTTTGTAACTTTTAAAAATGGTATTATCCCACCAGCTGCGTTTTTATGCCCATCAATGCTACCGCCCATAGCACGCACTTTACACCAATCCCAGCCGATACCACCACCAAATTTAGAGAGCAAAGCCATCTCTTTATAACTATCAAAAATTCCTTCGATATTATCAGGAGTACTCCCAACATAGCAGCTTGATAGTTGGTGCCTTGTGGTTCTAGCATTTGAGAGAGTTGGAGTTGCTAGCATTACTTCAAATTTGCTTATGATATCGTAAAATTTTTTTGCCCAACCTTGAGAATCTAGCTCATTTTGAGCCAAAAACATAGCGATCGCCATAAACATCTGCTGAGGTAGCTCTATAGGTTTTCCATTTTTGTCTTTTATAAGATATCTATCATATAGAGTTTTAATCCCAAGATATGTAAATTGCATATCTCGCTCTGGTTTTATATAGTTGTTTAGATCATCAAGATCATATTTTTCTTTTAAACCAAGCAAGATTCTACCCTCTTTTTCACCTTTGATTAGATAATCTTCAAGGCTATTATATCCGCTAAATCCAGTTGCTTTGTGATACAAATCATACAAAAATAGCCTAGCTGCGACAAAGGTCCAATTAGGGCGATCTATATCTATCTTATCAACTGCGGTTTTGATGAGAGTTTGCTGGATCTCTTCAGTTGTGATATTATCACGAAATTGAATTTTCGCATCAACTTCAAGCTCGCTTAAACTGACATTATCTAGTCCGGCTACTGCTTCGCTTGTGTATTTTTTGATTTTAGATATATCTAACTCTTCAGTTCTGCCATTTCTTTTTATAACTTTCATATTATTTTTTTGTGCCTTTATATTAAATTTCAAATACTCTTTTAAATATTCTATCTACATTTTTTGTATAGTAAGTGTAGTCAAAACACTCTTTTATCGCATTTTCATTGAGTTTTTCTCTAAGCTCATTATCATTTAGTAAATTTTGTAAAAATAGACTCTCGCCATTTTCATTAAGAGCTTTTTTGCCCTCTTGTAAGTCAGCCCAAACTTTCATAGCATTTCTTTGGACGATTTTGTATGCGTCTTCTCTGCTTACGCCTTGTTTTGGTAGCTCTAAAAGGACTCTTTGAGAAAAGACCAATCCGCCGGTTAAATTTAAATTTTTCATCATATTTTCTGGATATACAACCAAATTTGCTAGTAGGCCATTTAATCTATTTAGCATAAAATCACTCGTTATAAAGGCATCAGGCAAGATAAATCTCTCTACACTTGAGTGGCTGATATCTCTTTCGTGCCAAAGGGCGACATTTTCCATAGCTGGGATAGCGTAGCTACGAATCATTCTACAAAGACCAGTTACATTTTCACTTAGTACCGGATTTCTCTTGTGTGGCATAGCGCTTGAGCCCTTTTGTCCTGGGCTAAAATACTCCTCAGCTTCATAAACCTCTGTCCTTTGATAGTGTCTTATCGCTACTGCTATCTTCTCACAACTACTAGCTAGTATGGCTAGAGCCGATATCACTTGAGCGTAGCGATCTCTTTGGATTACTTGATTGCTTGCTGGGGCTGGATTTAGGCCTAAGTTTTGACATACTAGCTCTTCTAATTCAAGTGGAGAGTGAGCGAAATTACCCATCGCACCGCTTATCATACCAGTGCTAATAACGCTTTTAGCGTGGTTTAATAGCTCATAGGCTCTTTTGATCTCATCATGCCAAATAGCAAGAACTAAACCAAATGTTATAGGCTCTCCGTGAATTCCATGGCTTCTGCCGACCATTAGAGTGTTTTTATGCTCGTAAGCTCTTTTTTTGATAGTGTCCATTAAAATTTTAATATCATCTAAGATTAACTCCATACTATCTTTTATCTGCAAAGCCACAGCTGTATCGATACAATCACTACTTGTCATACCAAAATGAACAAATCTACTCTCTTCGCCTAAGCTCTCGCTAACACTTGTTAAAAATGCTATAACATCATGTTTTGTAGTTTTTTCTATCTCATCTATGCGAGCAATATCAAATTTAGCATTTTCGCATATTTTTTTACAATCACTATCTGGAATAAATCCTAGCTTATTCCATGCTTTGACTGCTGCTAGCTCAACTCTTAGCCACGCATCATATTTGGCTTGTAAGCTCCATTTATCACTCATAACTTTTCTAGCGTATCTCTCTACCATTTCAGAACCTTTTTTGCTAAATTTTTATATAATTTTAATCTGATATTATATAAAAAATGTTCTAAAAATTAGGTTAATAAATGGCATATGTTAAGATGAAAATTGGTGAATTTATCGGGCAGAAAACTTATCAAATTTTGTTATCAAGTGGCTATACAATGAGCCAAGCTCAAAAGCTTTGCGATAAGGGTAGATTAATTGATAAAAATGGTGTGACATTAGATAAAAATAGTACTGTAAATGGTGAATTATTTTTTATAGATTATGAGTGTAAGCCAGTTGGATTAGAGCCAATTTTTGAATCTGATGAATTTGGAGTTTTTGATAAACCAAGTGGAGTTTTGACCCATCCAAATGGTAGGAATTGTAACTATAGCCTATGTGATGAGATTTGGAGCCTATGGGGAAAAAATGCATCTGTAGCACATAGATTAGATAAAGAGACAAGTGGAGTTATTGTAGTTGGCAAAAGTATAGAAACTACTAAAAAACTTAAGGCGATGTTTGAGAGTAGATGTATTTTTAAAAGCTATTTAGCATTGGTGAGTGGTAAAGTTCAAGAGAGTAAATTTAAGAGATTCATAGCAGCAAATTATATGGATTTTGTAGATAAATTTAGTTTTATTAACGATGAGAATTGGCTTGTGATAGATAGAGCGATGGATATTACAAGAGATTATGATGATATTAAAATTCGAATGCAAATTTGTGATAATGGCAAGCGTGCTATAACACTATTTAGGCCGATTGAATTTGACGAGAAAATAAATGCAACTTTAGTTGAATGTATTCCATTAACTGGACGCCAGCATCAGCTTAGGCTTCACTTGTTTTATGTGAAACATAAAATTTTAGGTGATCCAATTTATGGGCTTGAACGACGTGATATAGAGAGAATTTTAGATGGCAAAATGAGCAAAAACGAGCGTATCCAAAAGAGTGGGGCTAATAGACTTATGCTTCACTCAAATCGGCTCAAATTTAACTATAATGGAACTGAATTTGATATCAGTTCCAAGATGAAATTTGGATTAAGTCCATTTGCGCAAATGGATTAAAAACCTGGGTCAAATGGCAAATTTTGTCTATAGAAATCATCAGTACCTAGACTTCTCATTTGAGCATCTCTTTTGCGATTTCTATTTTCTCTTTCTAGTTCATCAACTCTATCAGATAATCCTTGGTATTCATAACTAGATGAACCATAGGATAAATCATATGCATTAGCAAAGATAGCACTTGCAACTAGGGCGATGAATAGGATAAATTTTTTCATAATTACTCCTTTTTTTGGTCTAAAAAGAGTATTCTACCCCCCCCCCTAACTTAAAATATGATTAAAATTACTATAAAAAATAGTTAAATTTTTAAAGATGAGTTAGGGATAGATCAATTAGTATTAAAATTCATTTATCAGATTTAATCACATAAATCATACCAATTAATCCGATAATCACAACAATTGAGATAAAAATTAATTGTATTATATCAAGCAGTGGCACTATTTTCCCCTTTACTTCGCTCTTTTAATTGTCCGCATGCAGCACTTATATCAAGCCCTTTACTTTGACGAATTGTGCATGTGATGCCACGAGATTGAAGGTAATCTCTGAATTTTTCTACATTTTCTTGCGATGGTCTTTGATATGGGCTACCTTCATGTGGATTGAAAAGGATTAAATTCACCTTTGCTTTAATCCCGTGAAGTAGCTTTACAAGGGCTTTTGCGTCGCTAAGATTGTCATTTATCTTATCCATTATTAGGTATTCGAACATAACTCTTTTTCTCATATCTATAGGGAATTGACGCACAGCATCCATCACACTAGCGATATTATAAGCCTTATTTACCGGCATCAATTTCTCTCTTAATTCATCTGTAACAGCGTGTAAAGATATAGCCAAAAGCACGCCCAAATCCATTTCGCCAAGCTTTTTAATCTGTGTAGCTAATCCACTTGTGCTAATAGTTTGTCGCCTTGCTCCTATAGCTAGACCATCATTATCTTTTAAAATATTTATAGCCTTTGATACATTATCTAGATTATCAAGAGGCTCGCCCATACCCATATATACGATATTTACTCTTCTTTCATAAGGTATGTTATTTTCTCTTTTTATCCATAGAATTTGCCCTACGATCTCTCCAGCAGTTAAATTGCGTATAAAGCCTCCTTTGGCTGTTAAACAAAAGCTACAACCCATCTTACAACCCACTTGAGAGCTGACACAGATAGTGTATCTAGCGTGTTTTTCTACTTTGCCATTTTGATCCAAAATTTCATCTTTCATAGGCAAAAGAACGCTTTCAATTGTTTTGCCATCTTTAAGTTTAAAAAGATATTTTATACTTCCATCGCTGCTAATCTCATTTTTGATCATCTCTAGTGGTTCGATATAAAATTCATTTTTTAATCTTTCTCTAATATCTTTTGGTAGATTGCTCATCTCATCAAATGATCTTGCATTTTTTTTATATATCCACTCGTAAATTTGCTTTGTTCTAAATTTTGGCTGGATAAATTCAGACAGCTCCGCCTGAGTATAATCAAGCAAATTTTTCATATAATTCCTTTTGATTTTAGATATTTTGTAATTATTTCTTTGGCTTGTGGATAATTTTTAATAAAATCATCATGTGCATTTTCATTGCAGTAGTTTGTGGAGCATAGAATGCATTCAAAATCTATTTTGAATAAATTTGCTACACATCGTACACTGTAAGCTTCCATATTTTCAGCTGTGAAACCTAAATTTTTAAATTTTTTTGAAATTTCAGCTGAATTTGTAATGAAGTTTGATGAATTTATTAAAATTGTTTTTTGTGAAACATTAGGCAAATTTATATTGATAGGAGTGTAGCTAAGCCCTATAATTCCACTAATTTCATAGTTAAATGCTAAAGAACTTTGGTAAATTTTAAGCAAATTTTCATTGCCATAAATTCCGCAACTTCCAATAAATATAATCTTTTTTGGTAGTTGTTTTAAATTAAGTAAAATTTTAGTTAAATTTATTGCTGGTTCAACTATTCCAATTCCAATTGTTGTAGCAAATTGAAAACTCTCCATTTCTCCGGCACAAACTATCAAAGTATTGCTATTAAGCTTATTTTGACTCAAATTCTAACCCCAATTCCATTATCTTTTAAAAATTCTTTTAATTTCATAATTTCAATCTCTTTATAATGAAATATGCTAGCTGCAAGCGCTGCATCAGCTCCATTTTGAAAAGCTTGCAAAATGTGCTGCATTGTGCCTGCTCCTCCACTAGCAATGACTGGAATTTGGATTGAGTTTGATATGGCCGATGTTATATTTAAGTCATATCCAGCCTTGGTTCCATCGCTATCCATAGAGGTTAAAAGTATCTCTCCAGCACCTAAATCATAGACTCTTTTAGCCCATTGTATCGCATCTAGTCCGGTATCTTTTCGTCCTCCATGAACAAATACATTATAACTACCATTGCTATTTTTTTTGACATCTATAGCAACTACAATGCATTGAGAACCAAATTTATTAGCAGCTTCATAAATTAAATTTGGATTATCAACAGCTGATGAATTTAGGCTGACCTTATCACAGCCAACATTTAATAGCCTTGATATATCATCTATTTTACGAATTCCACCACCTACAGTAAGAGGGATAAATAGTTGTTTTGCGACCTCTTCTACTACATGAACGATAGTATCTCTACCATCGCTACTAGCAGTAATATCTAAAAAGCATAGCTCATCAGCACCTTCATCATTATATCTTTTGGCTACTTCGATCGGGTCACCAGCATCTTTTAACCCTACAAAATTAACACCTTTGACAACTCTTCCATTATTTACATCTAAGCAAGGTATGATTCTTTTAGCGAAATTTTCCATTTTTAAAACTTTTTATTTTTATTTTACTATAAATTCAGTCAAATTTAGCTAAAATAGCTACCTATGATACGTGCAAAAAAGAAATTTGGTCAGAATTTTTTAACCGATGAGAGCATAAAGCGTCAAATCATCCAAGCGATTCCCAATGATTTAGAAAGGATCGTAGAGATTGGGCCTGGCTTAGGTGATTTAACACAAAAGCTTGTACAACTGAGTGGAAAAATCGAGTGTTTTGAGATAGACAGCGAGCTTTATGAGATTTTGCTAGATAAATTTGCTAGTGAGATCTTGGAGCAAAAACTAAAAATAACTAACGCCGACGCTCTTGAATCCTGGGATGAGATAGCAAGACATGATTATTTTTTAGTAGCGAATTTGCCATACTATGTAGCGACAAATATGATATTAAAAGCACTTAGCGATAGCAGATGCAAGGGGCTTGTTGTTATGATTCAAAAAGAGGTAGCCTTGAAATTTAGCGCACAACCAGGCGATAGCGAGTTTAGTGCTTTGGCTATTTTAGCTGGAGTTAGGGGTGATGTAGAGTTGCTCTTTGATGTGCCTGCAACTGCGTTTAATCCAGAGCCAAAGGTTGTCTCAGCGGTGATTAGAATTATTAAAGATAGAAATTTAGTAGATGATTTTGAGCTTGGTGAATTTGAGCAGTTTTTAAGGTCTGCGTTTGTTGCTCCACGTAAAACTTTACTTAAAAATTTAGCTTGTTTTTGCTCAAAGTCTATTGTAGAGAGCTTTTTGGCTAAACATAATTTACCGCTTACTACTCGTCCTCATGAGCTTTGTGTCGCCTTATATTTAAAACTATTTAAAGAGGCTAAAAATGAACGAAGAGAATACACAAACTCTAGGTGAAAAACCTAGCAAAAAAAGAAGATATCGCAATCATAAAGATAATCTAAAAAAAGAGGCGAAACACGCAGCTAAGGATCAAAATTCGCAAATTAATGAAGCTACCAAAACTGATGAGTCAAAAGAGCAAGCCAAAAAAGCTAAAAAGCGTCGCAAAAATAGCAATCCAACAGTAAAAATCAGTGGCAACGAAGAGTGGCAAAAAGATATGAAAGCCGCCATAGAAGCAAATAAGGCTAGTCATGAGTTGCGTCTTGAACCGCTCAAATACCTAAATTCAACCGAACACAAAATCAATATAACTCCGCTTGGCGGTCTTGGCGAGATCGGCGGAAATATGACTATTTTCGAGACAAATAACGATGCGATTATCATTGATATTGGTATGAGTTTTCCTACTGAGAGTATGCATGGCGTGGATATTTTGGTGCCAGATTTTGACTATGTCAGAAAGATCAAAAACAAAATCAGAGGCATTATTATCACTCACGCACACGAAGATCATATCGGTGCGGTGCCATATTTTTTCAAAGAATTTCAATTCCCGATTTATGCTACGCCACTTCCACTGGGGATGATAAGCAATAAATTTGAAGAGCATGGGCTAAAGTCTTATAGAAGCTACTTTCGCCCGATTGAAAAACGCAAGGTCTATGAGCTTGGGGAATTTGAATTTGAGCTTATACATATCACTCACTCTATAATCGACGCAAGTGCTCTTGCTATCACCACAAAGGCTGGAACTATAATCCACACAGGCGATTTCAAGATCGATCACACCCCAATCGATGGCTATCCAACAGATTTAAATCGCTTAGCATATTATGGCGAAAGGGGCGTTTTGTGCTTATTAAGCGACTCTACAAACAGCTACAAAGATGGAATTACAAAGAGTGAAAGTAGCGTTGGAAAGACCTTTGATTCTATATTTGCTACCGCTAAGGGCAGGGTGATAATGAGTACATTTAGCTCAAATATCCATAGAGTTTATCAAGCTATCGAGCGCGGTATAAAATATGGCCGTAAAGTCTGCGTGATAGGCAGAAGTATGGAGAGAAATCTATGGACGGCTATCGAGCTTGGATATGTGAATTTAGATCGCAAGATTTTTATCGATGCAAATGAAGTTATCAAATATCCAGATAATGAGGTTTTAATAGTCACAACAGGCAGTCAAGGCGAGACAATGAGCGCTCTATATAGGATGGCAACTGATGAGCATAAATATATCAAAATCAAGCCAAGTGATCAAGTAATCATTAGCTCCAAAGCAATTCCTGGCAATGAAACTAGCGTATCAACGATTTTGAATTTTTTATTAAAAAGTGGAGCAAGTGTGGCTCATCAAGATTTTAGCGAAATTCATGTAAGCGGACACGCAGCCCAAGAGGAGCAAAAGCTCATGCTAAGGCTTATTAAACCTAAATTTTTCCTTCCAGTTCATGGCGAGTATAATCACATAGTCAAGCACAAAGAGACAGCGATGAGCTGTGGAATTGATGAGAGAAATATATATTTGATGAGCGATGGAGATCAAGTTGAGGTTTGCCAACGCCATATCAAAAGAGTAAAAACAGTTAAAACTGGTAAGGTATTTATAGATAATCAGATAAACAAACAGATCGCTGATGATGTAGTAATTGATCGTCAAAAGTTAGCTGAGGCTGGAGTTGTTACTATCATTTCACAAATTGATAAAAATGCTAAAACTCTAATTCATAATAGAGTAATTAGCTATGGATTAGTAAGCGAAAGACATGCAAGAAGTCTAAGTAAAGAGCTTGAAGAGATATTGCTGCAATTTTTAACTAATGTCAAAGATGATATGCTAAATGACCAAAGGGCGTTAGAAAATCAAATTCGCCAAGTTATTAGAAAGCATATATTTAGAAAGCTTAAAAAATATCCGACAATTGTACCAGTTGTCTATCTGATGTAACGGAGTTAAAAATGGATATAGCTAAAATTGCAAGTGAAGTTTTAAATTTAGAAGCTGATGAGTTAAGGCGTCAGGCTGGTTTAGTTGGTAGCGAATTTCAAAAAGCTGTAAATTTAATTTATAGCTGCAAAGGCAAGCTAATAGTAACTGGCGTTGGCAAAAGCGGCCATATTGGAGCTAAGATTGCTGCTACTTTAGCAAGTACTGGAACGCCTAGCTTTTTTATCCATCCAACAGAGGCTATGCATGGTGATTTGGGAATGATTGGGAGTGATGATGCAGTTTTGGCTATTAGTTATAGTGGCGAAAGTAGCGAGCTATTAGCTATTCTTCCGCATATTAAAAGAAGAGATATAAAAATCATAGGCATCTCTAAATCAGGTTCAAGCTTAGCCAATTTAAGTGATGTAAATTTAAATATAGATATAGAGCGTGAAGCTTGTCCAATAGGTGCAGCACCTACAGTATCAACTACGCTAACCTTAGCGCTTGGTGATGCGTTAGCTGTTTGCCTTATGAAGCTTAGAGATTTTAAAAGCGAGGATTTTGCAGCATTTCATCCAGGTGGAAGCCTTGGCAAAAGGCTATATCTAAAGGTAAAAGATACTATGAGAAAATCAAATTTACCAATTGCCAAAGATGATATATCGTTAAAATCAGCCATTACAGCAATGAGCGAAGGTAGATTAGGTAGTGTGATTTTAGTAGATAATGATGGCAAGCTTAGTGGAATTTTAAGCGATGGAGATTTAAGAAGAGCATTAGAGCAAGATGGCTTTGATATTAACTCTAAGGCTATAGAATTTGCAACCAAAAATCCAAAAACTCTAGATAATCCAGATATGTTAGCATATGATGCATTTAGATTAATAGAAGAGTATAAGATTCAAATTCTCATAATACAAAAAGATCAAAAACCAATAGGTCTTTTACATATTCATGATTTAACGAGCTTAGGGCTATAAAATGCGTATCAATAAATTTATCTCACACAATACAAACTACTCACGCCGTGAGGCTGATGAGCTTATCAAGGCTGGTAAGGTCAGTATAAATGGGCGAATTATAAGCGACTTATCAACTGATATCAAAGATGGCGATAAGGTAAGAATCGGCTCAAGGCTAGTTAAGCTCAAAAAAGAATTTAGCGTCATAGTCTATAACAAGCCAAAAGGCGAGCTAGTAACCAAAAGAGACGATCGTGGCAGAAGGACGATTTATGATAGTTTGCCACGGGGATTTTCTAAATTTATTAGTATCGGTAGGCTAGATTTTGCTAGTGAGGGGCTTTTGCTTTTGACTGACGCTCCTGCGATTGCTCAGGCTCTTATGGATAGCGATATAGAGCGTGAATACTACCTAAAAATTAAAGGCAATATCACAGAACAAGTGATAAATGCGATGCGTGAAGGCTTTTTCGCTAAGGATGCTACCAAAGGAGCTCATGCTAAAACAAAGCAAATTTCAATGGAATTTAAGCCATTTTTAGCCTATAGAATCATAAGCCAAAGTGGTGGCTACACAAGGCTAAAAGTCATCATAAATGAGGGGCAAAATAGAGAGTTAAGAAGGTTTTTTGGCTATTTTGATTTAGAGGTTATGGATCTAAAGCGAGTTAGCTTTGGTAGGGTTAGCTTAGATCAATTAAGCGAGGGGAAATGGCGGTATTTTACTAATTCTGAATATGATGATTTAAGGGATTTTTTAAAGCAAAATAAAGTGAGATATTGATATGGCAAAATCTATTATAGAGGTGGCAAAGGAGATATTAGAGCGTAAAAAAGAGGCGTTAAATCCAATTAAAATGTATCATATAGCAAATGAAATGGGGCTTACTAAAGAGCTAAATTTAAATGGCAAAACGCCGTGGCAGAGTTTTGGAGCTGCTATTTATATGAATGTTAAAGAAGCAGATAGCATTTTTGAAGTAGTGGCTACAAAACCTATACTTATAAAGCTAAAAAATCAAGTTATAAATTTAGAAGCTCAAATGGAGAAAAATAGCGAGATAAAAGAGCCAAAAACTTCTTATAGCGAAAGGGATTTGCATCCGCTTTTAAGTAGATTTGTCTCTTTTAATGAGAATTTTAAAGTCTATACAAAGACGATTTATCACGAAAGTAGCAAAAAATCCCAAAAAGGCGCAGACAAATGGCTATATCCAGATATAGTTGGTGTGAGTTTTGAGTATAGGGATTATCAAAAAGAGTTAAATAGATTTATAGGAAAATTTGACTCTTTGCCGATTAAAATTTACGCTTTTGAGATGAAAAAGCATCTTAGTGTTGGTAATTTTAGAGAGTATTACTTTCAAGCTGTGAGTAACTCAAGCTGGGCAAATGAGGGCTATCTTGTCGCACTTGATATCGATGAGAGCGATGAGGAGCTTATGGATTTAATCAAGCGCCTTAGCTATTCATTTGGTATAGGTATTGTAAGTTTAAGCTCTCAAAATGTCGATGAGAGTGTGATTTTGGCTAGGGCGAGATTTAGGGAGAGATTAGATTATTCTGTGATGAGTGAGTTAAGCGATAAAAATCCTGATTTTAAAAAATTTCTTGAGAGCGTAGAAGAGTTTAATATAGAAAAAGATTATAGAAGCAAAAGTGAATTTGATGATGTTTTAGATGATGAGAGATTAGAAAGTTATCTAAAAGAGAAGAAAATCAAAGTATAAAAATAAATTTAATAGCAATACGATGTTTCGCAGATGCTAAATAAATTTAAAAGATTTTTAAAATAAGTGGAGCAAAATATCGATGGTTAAATCAATTTTATTTGTATGTCTTGGCAATATTTGTCGCTCGCCTTTGGTTGAAGGTATCGCAAGAAAGGCGCTCAATTTTTTTTAAGTTAAAATTAGGGAATTCTAGAATTCAACTAAAACGACAATAAATAGTCTGTAATTCTAGCTAGAATTATGCTATAATTGCCAAAATGCAAAAAATGTATCGGCAGAAAGGATAATAAATGAATACAAATCTTACAAACTACTTGGAATTCTTAGAAAATTCTAGCAAATTCAAAGCGATGGATAAAGCTGCAAAGGCGCAAATGCTAAGCCAAATAAATGAACTTATTAAGAGCGAGGCTCTTTGGGTGCGAAACTCACACAAAGATGAGATTAAAAGGCGCATTTCAAAGGCTCTTTTTGCTAGGCTTTATAGTGACAAAAAAGATGAAATCATCGCAAAAATCAAAGAAGAGAAAATTGCGATTTTTAGCGTGTTTAGCAAGGAACCAAATCAAAAATACCCAAAAGAGCTAAAAGAGCTTAGAAAGCGTGGAGATATAGAATTTGCCGTGGCTTTTGGTCGTGGCAAGGATGAAAATGGTGAGAATATTTTTGCCACTACTTTTATCGCATTTGCCAAATCAGCAAGCCTGCCTATCTCGCCTATCGCCCAAAGGGTAGTTCGCAAGTATGAGTGCGGTGGCAAGTATATTTGCGGGATAAATAGATTTAAAATTTATGATGCTTTTGATGAGAGTAGCGAGTTTTATGTCATTGCCAAAAAGTGCGATATAATCAATTTTGATAAGCAATGTGAGATAAATTTGGCTTTGCTTAAAGAGCTGATTTATTTGCCTTGGTGGATAAAGGACTTTGCTTTTACTCACGCTAAGGCGCTGTTTTATGAGCGGCTCTGCAATGAGATAATAAGCGCAAATAGGCAAGTAATCGGCTCTGTCACCGGACAAACTGCTCGCTCGCTGTGGAGTGATAACTACGATGTAAGCTCGTATTTTAAAACCCCAGAGCCAAGCAATACCACGCTAAGCGATGTATTTAAAGTGATAGCAGACAAAATGGAAGAAGATAGGAATTTTAAGTGGTTTATACAATGAGAGCTAGAAAAAGATTTCAAATAGTCTGCTAAATTTGTCATGATTTTGTAAAGACAAAAAATAATTAAAAGCACAAAAATTTTAGATATAATTCAAAAATCTAAATATTCAAAAAAGAGGTATCAAATGTCAATTAACATGACAAAAATAATAGAAAAATTACAAGACAAGCGTCAAATTTTTTGTTCTGAGGCTGATTTTCAGTTAGAAATGGCTTGGGTTATAAAAGAAATGTATCTTAATGCGGAAGTAAGATTAGAGTATGTGCCTACATTTGATGATAAAATGCACATTGATATTCTTGTATTTATTAGCAATAAATGGATACCGATAGAGCTAAAATACAAAACTAAAAATAGCGGAGAAGGAGCATTGGAATATAAAAAAACTCAAGAGGTTTTCAATCTAAAAAACCAAGGGGCAAAAAATATAAACTGTTATTTGTATCTAAAAGACATTGAGCGAATAGAACGCATAAAACAAGAAGTAAAGAATAATTTTAAAGAGGGCTATGCTGTTTTTCTCACAAATGATGAAACATATCTTAACCCACCGCAAAAAAATAATTGTGTTTACAAGGATTTTTCACTTGAAGATGGAGCTATAAAAAAAGGTAAGCTAGAATGGGCAGAACATACTGGCGCTGGGACGAAAAAAGGCATTGAAGACCCCATAACACTAAAAGGTATTTATAAAATGGAATGGAATGAATTTTCAAATGTAGATGAAGAAAGAAGTGATGGAACTTTTTATTATTTAGTCACAAAAATTATATAAATTTTTTCAAAATTCTATTATAGTCTGGAATTTTGGCTAGAGTTATTAGTATTTTTAAGGAGTAAAGATGAAAAAAGTGCTTATTTTAAGTGGTGCTGGATTATCAGCTGAGAGTGGGCTAAGGACTTTTAGAGACAGCGGCGGACTTTGGGAAGAGTATGATATAGAAGAGGTCTGCTCGGCTCGTGGGTTTAGAGCAAATAGGCAAAAAGTGCTAGATTTCTACGACAAGCGTAGGGCTCAGCTAGCAGAGTGTGAGCCAAACGAAGCTCACAAAATGATAGCTCGTATAAAGGCAAAATACCCTGAGCAAATCGCAGTACTAACGCAAAATGTAGATGATTTGCTAGAGCGAGCTGGATGTCAAAAGGTAGTTCATTTACACGGATTTTTGCCTGAGATTTACTGCCAAAATTGTAAAAAAGTAGAGTATATCGGCTACGAGGCTATAAATGCTAGAGAGCATATTTGTAAATGTGGGTGTAAGAAGTTTCGCCACAATATCGTTATGTTTGGCGAAGCAGCACCTTTTTATGCTACTTTATACCACGAGCTAGAAGATTTACGATATGCTGAGGACTCACTATTTGTATGCATAGGCACGAGTGGTCAAGTGCTAAATGTGGCAAGCTTTGCTAAATACGCTAAAAAGAGTATTTTAAACAACCTTGATAAAAGCGATATAGACCACGCATTTAACAAATGCTACATAGAAAAAGCCACAACTGCTGCGCCAAAAATAGAAGCTGATATAGAGAAGTTTTTTAGCTAGAATTTTAGCAAAATAGCTATATAGAGCTTAAGAGATACGCTTGTTTTAATATCTCTATTGGATACTGGGTTGTAAGTAGTTAGAAAACACAGAAAGCATGTTTAATGGAGCTAGGGCTTTTAATCAGCCCTTAGATAAGCCAGCAAATCTTAAAATTTAATGTCGCATGTTTCATAATTGTAAAGGTTTTACCTACTTACTAAACGATAAGAAAATGCGAATAGATTATTTGCCGCACTATTTTTTATCTATGAAGCGATAAATAGTAATTACTCACGCTCTTTATTTGCTAACAATGTGTATAATTTGCAAACTATACACCTGCTAAAATTTTTATAATAAAATATAAGAAACCGTGCTTTTCACTTAGAAAATCTATTAAAAATACAGAAAAATGGTTTACCAAGGCTAAGCGCAAAGGTTGATTTTGAAAATAATGATTTTGCTATTAAGCGTATAAATCCAAACAAACTCATAACCTTTTTAGATGATATTTTAAAAGGATTTGAAATTAACTTAGTGGAGTAAAAGTGGGGAGGCGTCTCCCCATAAATCATTTTAATTATAGCGCAATTTTAGCCAAAAAGCAAGAGTTTTGCGATAAAATTTTGCGCTATTTTCTTTGTTTTATTCCGCCTAGCATGATACCACAAGTGATTGTATCGCTTGTTTGCTCTTGGCTTGTGTTTGTGCCGATATAGACATCATCAATCTTGTTGCCTAAGCACTCATTTATCGTTTCTATGGTGTTTTGCGCTATCTCAAATGGTAAATCAGGGCGAGTGCTAATGTGGATAAATGCTATTTTTGCGCTTTTTAGATTGTAAAGTTCGCTCTCTATATCAAAAAGCTCTTTGATTTTTAAGACTATGCTTTGCTCATTTGCTTTGATTTCTTTGATATAAGAAAGTCCGCCGATATCTAAAAAGTCCTTTAAATCGTTATGGTCAAAATAGATATCGTCTTGCTCATGTGCTTTGAAAAATGATTTTAGTAGTTGCATTGTTGTTCCTTTTTTAATATAAAATTATAGCAAAACAAAGCGACAATGTGTGTCGGTTTTTAGGCTTTTTAGATATATCTTGGGTTTATAAAAAAGCTACAAAATTAGCTATAATCACAAAAACTAAAAAGGGGAGAAAATGAGTGAAGTTAAATTAAAAGAGCTTTTAACAAAAGAGTCTTTGCTAGAAAAAGGAGTTAATGGGTTAGAAGAAAAATTTGATGAAATTGCCAAAATTCTACTAACAAAAACAAAAATAGTAAAAGGCATAAGAGAATACTATATTACGGATATAGAATTCTACCTTTATTGTGATAGACACGAGGATATTATTACTTATCCACGAAATTGTGAGGCAGGCGATTGGTTTTTTCACGATAGTGGCGTAGATATAAGTTTTGGTAGCAATTTAAGTTTTGAAGACGATAAGGCGATTTTGGAAAATAATTCCTTTTTTGGCGGAATTTTACTGCGTGGAATAAAGCCAGTGGGTGGATATTCAAGCAGCAAAAACCTAACGGATGCCCCTAAAAATATTGTTGACGAACTTTTTGATAAATTTAGTGCTTTTGAAGAATCGGAGCATTTTTTAGTAAATTTTCCTCTTTTAAAAGAAGAGTCAGGTCATGACCTAAAAGATCGAAAACTGAACGATATTGCTACAAGAACTTATCGTCATCATATTTTACGGAAATGCGAAAACAATAAAATAATAAAAGGTTTTATAGGAAAAGAAGAAATTGATAGAATAAAAAGCAGCATAGAAGAAATAAAAAAATATTCAACTCCAAGAGCTGAGTTGATTCTATCAGATAGGTATGTAATTAACAATGATAAAGAAAAAGAGAATATAATAAATGCTTTTGCTGACAGTGCTCTAAAACCTTACCGCTACACAGTAGATCAAACTAAATAGATTACTAGAATTCTGGAATTCCCTTTAAGAATTCTAGAATTCCTGCCTAAGAAATTCCTAAGAAATTTTTCAGTTTTACTACATTTTTGCGCCGTTATAATCTCACAAAAAAAAGGCGCAAAAATGAATGATTTTGATACAAACTTTGTGTATATCTCAAGGCTTTTGCGAAGTGATTTTAAGCCCTTTTGCGATGAGCTAACTGGGCTTTTTAGCAAGCTTGGCATTGCATGGGATTTTTTAGATGGCACGAGAGATATCTGGGTGCGTGATTTCATGCCAGTTCAGCTGAGCAAAGATAGCTTTTGGGGCTACAAATATAGCCCTGATTATCTGCTGGGCAAAGAGCAGTATATCAGCGACCAAAGCAAAATCGCAAAGAATATCAATCTAGAATTAGATATTAGCGATATAGTCTTTGATGGTGGAAATATCGTCTTTGCTGGCGAGTATGCGCTGGTCTGCGATAAGGTTTTTGCTGAGAATTCTAGAAGCAAAAATGACAAAGAGTTTATAGCTCGCTTAGAAAAAGAGCTTGGCAAAAAGCTGATTTTCTTGCCTTGGAGAGCGCACCCTAGCGATAAAAATGGCGATATTTACGGACATAGTGATGGCTTTGTCAAATACTGCGGAAAGAACAAAATTCTAATGTCAAGCCACGCTGATAGCTATCCTAGCGAAGCGCAAGATATAAAGCTAATTCTAGAATTCCATGGATTTAGCGTGGAGCAGATGAGCTTTGCTAAGCCTTGTTATGAATACGACTGGGCATATATAAACTTCTTACAAATAGGCTCGCATATCATCATGCCTAGCTTTGGCAGTGCTAATGATGAAATAGCAAAGGAATTTATAGCTAGAGCTTTTGTGGGAGCAAAAATATCTAGCATAAACTGCCAAAAAATCGCTAGTTTAGGCGGTGCCTTACACTGCGTAGCGTGGAATATTTTTAAAAAATCTAATGCTACAAACGACAAATTTATGTCTGCTTAGTCTTGTATAATACTATAAAAATTCAAAGGAGCTAAAATGAAAGTTTACACGCCAACTGGACTAAGAGATAAAATCAAGCTATGGGCACTTCGTGCGATATTTAAATGCGATGGGGTTTATGACCTTGTGATTAGAAGTGATGATAGCTGTAATCTTTTTGGTATTCCTTGTGATTTAGAGAAAAAGGACACCCCGAAGGTAAGCAAAATGCTAAAAGACGAGCTAAGACGCCTTGAAGAGCTAAATGAGGCTGGTAAAATAGGCTCTAATGCTAACCTAAACGCAAACTTAGAGCTAGTAAAAAACACTCTTGGTCTAAGTCAAACTGAGCGTGATTTGCTAGAGTTTTTTGCTGCATCAAAGTCTATAGGAGTGTTAAAAGAGCTGATGAGAGATATTAAGGTGGATACTTCCCAGTTAAGCTTTTTCATCTCAAAGGTGCTTGGAGTAAGGCTAAATCTAGTAAAATCTGCGCTAAAGGCTAACTCGGCTCTGCTTTCTTGTAAAATAATTAAGCTTAATAAAAATCGTTATAGACCTGATTTTGACGATTTGATAGAGTTTTGCGATGATGATTTTCCTTTTAATTTAATAGAGCTTAAAAAGCCTAGTATTGATATGCTTTTTGCTGGTATTTTGCGCAAGTGTTCTAGCTCAAAGCTTGAAATAAGTGATTATGAGCATTTAAGTATAAAGACTGATGACATCTTAGAGTATTTAAAAAACTGCCAAAAAGGCGCAAATATCTTGCTTCATGGTTTGCCTGGCACTGGCAAAACCGAGTTTTGTAAGGCTATTGCCAGCAGGCTTAAAAAAGAGCTTTTTGAGGTGGCATTTTGCGATGATGATGGGGATAGTCTAAACTCACTTGAGAGATTTTCTAGCTTAATTTGCGCAAATGCTCTGTTGGAAGCGAAAAATAGCGTTATTTTGTTTGATGAAGTGGAGGATATTTTTAGAGATAGGCATATTTCAAAGGCTCTCATAAACCGCACGCTTGAAGAAAATATAGTGCCTACATTTTGGCTTACAAATGATGTTTATAGCATGGATAATGCGTATATTAGGCGATTTGATATGGTAATAGAGTTTAAAATTCCGCCAAAAACTAAGCGCAAAGAGCTAATAAAAAATTACACAAAAGGGGCTGTGTGCGAAAAAACTATAAATAAACTAGCCAAAAACAAAGATATCGCCCCAGCTCTAATAAGTAGCGCAAGCAAGGTGCTAAATACCCTAAAAGTAGCAGATGAAAAAGAGCGAAATAAGCTCTTTACTACGCTAATAAATGCTAATCTAAACGCCCAAGGCAAACTACGCATAGAGAGCAAAAAGTCTAAAAAAAGCAAGGGCACAGAACTTCCGCAAAGCTACGATACTAGCTATATAAATACTAGCGTAGACCCGCAAGCTATGGTAGCAGGGATAAAAGAAAGACCAAATGCTAGAATCTGCCTATATGGCGTAGCTGGCACTGGCAAAAGTGCCTATGCTAAGTTTGTAGCTAGCGAGCTAGGCTGCGAAATAATCATCAAAAAAGCTAGTGAAATCCTAGGTATGTATGTGGGGCAAACTGAAAAAAACATAGCAAATGCCTTTAAAGAGGCTAAAAATAAAAAGGCGGTGCTTGTTTTTGACGAGGTTGATAGCTTTTTGCAAGATAGAAGCAGCGCAAATCGCTCGTGGGAGATAAGTCAAGTAAATGAAATGCTTGTTCAAATGGAAAGCTTTAATGGTGTTTTTATAGCTACAACCAACCTTTGTGAAAGCCTTGATAAAGCGAGTTTAAGGCGCTTTGATATGAAAATTGAGTTTGGGTATTTAAAGCCTGAGCAAGCTAGCGCATTATTTAAAAAAGAATGCGAGCTTTTGGGGCTTGAAATAAGTGCTGGTGCTTTAGAGTGTGTAAGCTCTCTAAGAGCCTTAGCCCCTGGCGACTTTGCAGCGGTTAAAAGAGCAAATGCCTTTTATCCTATAAAAGATAGCGATGACTTTGCTAAACGCTTGGCTGATGAAGTAAAGATAAAAAACACTGAGAGTGGCAGCAAACTAGGCTTTGTGAGATAGGGAATTCTAGAATTAGCTGAGGATAAAGGTAAAATTTTACAATTTTACCTTTATTTTTAAAATATTTTGCTATAACATGGCTTAAAGCGTTAATGCGCTAATGTAGTCAAGGCGGACTGCAAACATAGCTTGTCGGAGATATAGGCTAAACTCCCGCTTAGTGCTTTACTTTTTTACTCTTGGCTACTTTTCTTGTTTTTGTTATCTTAAAGGTTTGAAAAATATCATTATTATGTTAGAATTTTGAAAATTAAAAAAGGCAAAGCATGAAAGAAATACAAAAAGAACCAAATGAGCGTTTTTGGCGTATAAATGAAATCTGTAAGCTAATCGCAAAAACTCCACTTAGCACCAGCCAAATCGCAGACAAGCTAGGAGTGAGCGAGCGCACCATCCAGCGTGATTTAAATGGCGTCCTAGTCAAATACGGAGCTGTGCGAAATGGTAGGCTGTGGAGCATAGATGAGAGCAAAATTGACCCAAAAGACGAAAATCAAATCATCCTAGCCGTACTTGATAAAATGGCAAAAAATGTAGGGGCTGAGTTCTACTCAAAGGCTCATGGCTTGCTAAAAGGCATAAGCGAAGCGCTAAACCATCCGATTTTTGTAAGTCTAAGTGCTGAGAAGCTAGGGAAAAAAGACATTGAGCTAATAGAAAACCTAGAGAGTGTCATCGCAAGTTGCAATGAAATAGAACTACTGTATTTTAGTAAAACTCACAGACTCTCGCCTATTAAAATTGCGCTATTTGATGGCTTTTGGTATCTGCTTGCAATGGCTGGTGAAAAGCTCAAGAAATTTCACCTAAAAAGTATAAAAGAGATAAAAATTCTACCTAGTAAATTTAAGATAGATGAGAGCCTAGAAAACCGCATTAAAAGTGCTAATTCGGCTTGGTTTGACCCTGAGAAAAGCTTTATCGTAAGGCTATGGATAGATAAAGTGGTCAAAAAATACTTTGAGCGAAAACCACTGCCAAATCAACAAATAATGTGTGAGAACGAAGATGGCAGTATAGAAATAGAAGTTCAAGTCACACATATAATGGAGATAAAACCGCTTGTTTTTTATTACCTGCCGCATATCAAAGTTATAGAGCCTAGCAGCCTAGCCGATGATATACTAGCGGAGATGGAGAGGTATATAAAAGAAATAAGGGGTTAGTTTTGTTTGTTATAATTACTAAAGTGCTTAGAAAAGGTAAAAAATGAGAGATAAAAAACAAAAGTATTTATCACTTATAGAACGAGCAAGACAAAATTACGAATATAAAAAACACGCAAATTTCAATTGGTGTGATGAGTGTAAAAAAAGCAATAAACCTATGGACTTATTGGCAAGGTCTAGGCTATGAAATAGATACTCAAAAAATAAGAATCTTGCTTGTGGGGCAAGACTGGGGCAATACAGATTTTGACAGTGGAAAAACACTAGAAAACATTTCTAAGATAAATTCACTAAGTCCAAATGAATATGAAAAGATACAATATTTAGATGGTTTAAAACCTTTTGTAACTGATAAAAATTTAGTAGAATTATTTGCCAGCATCGGCTATCCTAATATAGACAAAAAACGATATAGCGATTTATTTTTTACAAACATTTCGCTAGGATATCGCAAAATAAATACTTCAGCACACATTACAAAAGCCGAAATTTCTACAGATAAAGAGATTTTTAAAGAGCTTGTAGAAATTCTAGAGCCCAAATATATCATAGCTCTTGGTAAGATGACTTATGAGATTATTTTAGAAGCATTAGAGCTTGAAATACCAAAAATCGCATCATTTAATTATTTTATTGTAACACAAAATGAGTTTGAATATGGTAAAAGTAAAATCTATGTCACGGCACACGCAGGTGGGATGGGCAGTGCTAATAGAAAAAAGGGTGATAAAAGCAATAAAACTAGCATTGAGCTACAAAAAGAAGATTGGATAAAAATATTTTTTAATATGACATAAAAGTGTCTGTTTTAATATATATAATTCCTTTCAAATCCTATTGTCTGATGAAAGCGAATGCTATGGTGTATTAGTTGATGAAAGGGTAAAAAAGGCGACTATGAATACGAGCTTTGCGGATATAAGCTTGTTGATGACGTATGTGATGAGTTTAGGTTTTGCGGAGCTTTTATTTGTAAAATGATGACTTTTGAAGTGTCAGTAAAATATATCTCTCGTATTGAAAAAGTGATGATTGAAGAATCAAGCATTTATAAAGAAGGTGAGATTGCTTTATCAAAAGCTATTTTAATGTTTTAAATGATTTTTAAAACAGATAATAAATAGTCTGCAATTCTAGCTAGAATTGTAATGTTAGTTTTGTTATAATTCACAAAATAATTTTAATTATAAACTAAGGAAATATTTTGGTTTTATAAACTTTTTGGCTAGAAATGGTGGTAGAATTCTAGAATTCCTAAGATAATTAAAATTAAAAGGCAAGAAAATGTATAAATGGAAAGATGGCTATCCGCCACATCCATCACGCAAAAGCAACAAAATCAAAATAATTGATTTTAAAATAAAATATAAGGCGTCTTAATGGTTAAATCAATTTTGTTTGTATGTCTTGGCAATATTTGTCGCTCGCCTTTGGCTGAAGGTATCGCAAGAAAGGCAGCCAAAGAGCGTGGTTTGGATATTTTGATAGATTCAGCAGGGACTAGCAATTATCATATATCAGAGCCACCAGATAGTCGCTCTATAAGGATCGGGCGGCAAAATGGAGTTGATATCTCTATGCTAAAAGGTAGGCAAATTGATAGGAGTGATTCTAAATTTGATTTGATTATAGCGATGGATAAGCAAAATTATGATAATATTTTGCGTTTAAAGCTTGGCAATAAGGTAGCTTTGATGGGGGATTTTGGGCTTGATGGGGCTGAAATTCCAGATCCGTATTATGGTGATATGAGTGATTTTCAAAGCGTTTATAATATGCTTAAAAATACGATAAATACGATGTTTGATGAGGTTTGTAAATGAGTTTGGATTGTAGATTAGTTGATGTAAATAGCGATATTTTTATAGATATTTTAAGGCTAAATTCAGAAGTTTTCCCTTCAAATGAGCTATTAGCACCAATAAATTTATCTAATAACATATATGCAAATGATGAAAATCTATCTATTTTCTCTTTTTATAATGATAATGAGTTTGTAGGTTATGCTGCTATATATAGCTATGAAAATATATCTTATTTAGCATTTTTAGCAGTTTGTGTTAAGTATCAAGGGCGTGGTTTTGGTGGTTTAATTTTAGAGATTTTAAAATCAAATTTTAGCCAAATCGTCTTAGAGATTGAGAGTTTAGATCCAAAAGCTACTGATTACTTACAAAGAGTCAAACGCAGTAAATTTTATAGCAATCACGGATTTAAAGATTCTGGTTATAAAATATCATATTGCAAAATGACTTATAGTATTTATAGTAATTTTGAGTTTGATTCTAAGCAATTTATAGATATGTTTAATCTATTTAAGAGCAAAAATTATTTTGATTTTAAATTTGAATAGCAGATAATATTTAGCTATATCCAGCCAAATTTGGCTGGATATTAATTATGAGTATAAAACTGATTTAAATCTATTTGCGATCATTTGAGCGCGCATTAAGATCATATCAGCAATTTCAGGCTCATAAATGCTATCTAAGCTCTCTTTAAACAAATTTAGCCAATTATCAAAATATTCAGGCGGAAATGGATCAAGATTCATATGAGCTTGCATAGGATTACCTTTAAATTCGCTCTGACCTATGAGCATCCCTTTCCAAAATTCACCAATCTTAGCCTTATGAGCGTCCCACGCCTCTTCGCTTGTGCCGATTTTGTTATTAAATATCTCGCCAAGACCGCTCTCATCTTCTCTAATAGCTTCATAAAAGCTCTCCATAAGCTTAGCAATGCTCTCGTTTGTGATCTCTTTGTATTTCATTTTTTATCCTTTCAAATTTGATTAATGACAGCCAGACCTACTCATATCAGGCTGAATAGCTGAGTTATCAGCACCGCCGTTTGCGTTGATATCTTCTATAATCTCCCATAGCTTTGTAGCGGCCTCTTCATATCTTTTAGCGCTAATTGAATTTGGCTCATAAAAGCTAACTGGCCTTCCGCTATCGCCACCTATTCTAACAGATGGTTCTATAGGGATTTGAGCTAGTATCGCAGTATCATACTCACTAGCCAGCGCGTCAGCTCCACCCTTGCCAAATATATCATACTCTTTGCCATTATCAGGGCAGATAAATCCACTCATATTCTCTATCACGCCAGCCACTGGAATATGGAGCTTTTCAAACATATCAAGACTTCTAGCGGAGTCATCTAGAGCGACTGTTTGCGGAGTTGTAACGCAAATTCCAGCTGTTACTGGCACACTTTGGGCTAGGGTGATTTGCGCATCGCCTGTGCCTGGAGGCATATCAAGAAGTAAGATATCTAGCTCTCCCCACTCAACTTCATTTAAAAGCTGAGTTATAGCCTTCATAATCATAGCGCCACGCCACATTAATCCTTGACCCTCTTCTATCAAAAGCCCCATGCTCATCATCTCGATTCCGTGAGTTTGAAGTGGCTTTAATTTTTGTCCGATGACCTCTGGTTGTTTGCCTTGAACTCCTAGCATTCTTGGGATATTTGGACCATAAATATCAGCGTCTAATAGCCCTACTTTTTTGCCTTGTTTGGCTAGGCTAATGGCTAAATTTAAAGTAGTTGTGGATTTGCCTACGCCACCTTTGCCGCTGCTTACCATTACGAAGTTTTTAATCTGTGGGGCGATATTTTTGCCACTTTGTGAATTTGATTGCTGGGTTTGAGGTTGTGGGGCGATGATCTCTATCTCTTTGTTTAAATTTAGCTTTTCTATCTCATTTTTGATAGTTTGAGCGACTTCAGGTTTGGCTGAGGTGATCTCTACTATGATCTTTGGATCTGTGGATTTGACAAAGCCAAATTCTACAATGCTCTTTTTAAAGCCTGGGTAAATCACGCTTTTTAGTCTGTCTAGAATTTTTTCATCCATTTTTAGTCCTTTTTAAAATTTAGGTATATTAGCTAAAAATTATAAATCTTTGGCTAAAATTTTTTAAATTAAAATAGAGAATTATATGAGTGAATTTAGCATTTTTGGTAAATATTTATATCGTGATTTAAAAAGCGAATTTATCTGCTTTAATAAAGATGAGCTTAATCAAGCTTTAAAAACTATACAAAAGATAAAAAATTTATATTTTGTAGGTTATATAGTTTATGATATTAGCAAAACAGCGTCAAATTACCCTATAGCGCACTTCAAAGGTTATAAAAATAAAGAGATTTTTAAAGCCCAAAAGAGTTTTGAATTCTCTATATTTAAGCCATATTTTTATCCGCAAATTGTAAAAAATTTATCCAAAAAAGAGTATGAAAAAGCATTTAATCAAATAAAAGATGAATTAGCCAGTGGCAATAGCTATCAAATAAATTTCACAAATGAACTACAAATATCCACCAAAGCTAGTAGCAAGGAGATTATAACCTCACTTTTAAGTAGGCAAAAGAGTAGATATTTTGGCTATTTTAAGAGTGAATTTTGTGAGATAATATCATTTTCGCCAGAGCTGTTTTTTAAACTAAAAGGCAAGAAAATCACCTTTGCGCCTATGAAAGGCACTATAAAACGGGGTCAAAATAAAGATGAAGATAGGGTTTTAAAAAATAAGCTTAAAAACGACCCAAAAAATAGAAGTGAAAATTTGATGATAGTTGATTTGCTCCGTAATGATATGAGTAAGATTATTAAAATTGGCTCATTAAAGCTAAAAGAGCCGATGAAAATCATTAAGCTAAAAACGCTATTTCAAGCGATTTCGCCGCTTAAAGCAAGGCTTAAGAGCAGAAATTTAAATAAGATTTTTGAAGCTGTTTATCCTTGTGGGTCGATTACTGGTGCGCCAAAACTTGCCACAATGCGTATTATAGAGCGTTTAGAAGCTAGAGATCGTGGGGTTTATTGCGGTGCGATGGGGGTTATCAGCGATAAAAGGGCGGAATTTAGCGTGCCGATTAGAACGCTTCAGAAATGGACTAAAGATGAATATTATAGATATGGCGTTGGAAGTGGCGTGGTATGGGGCTCAAAGTGCGATGATGAATTTGCTGAATTGGAGCTAAAAAGTAGCTTTTTAAGACCAAAAATTGAATTTAATCTTTTTGAGACTATGCTATTGCGTGAAGATAAGATATTTTTGTTACAAAATCACTTAAAAAGATTGATAAATAGCGCTAGGTTGCTAGGATTTAAATTGCCTATGGGATTTGAGCTTTGCGAGATGGATGAAGAGAGATTGAAATTTAGCGATATAGTTGGTGGGATTAATGGCGGATTTGAGAGTATAGATAAATTTAGAGAGATTTTTGCTAATTTAAGGGCTGATAATGTGGATTTAAGAGTGAATTTAATCCTTAATAAAAGTGGCGAATATCAGATAACCCAAACTCAAATTCCCCCACTTAAATCCCATAAAATCGCAATTAGCCAAAACCGCCTAAACTCTTGTAATGATCTATTGTATCACAAAACCACGCTAAGAGATGAGAGGATTATAGATGATGGGCTTTTTGATATTTTTTATCTTAATGAAAGAGATGAGCTATGCGAGGGGAGTCGCTCAAATATCGTCTTAAATATCGGCGGTGAGCTATTAACGCCAAAATTAGATTGTGGTATGCTAGATGGGACTTTGCGCAAAAGGCTACTAAAATTTGGCGAGATAAAAGAGGCGATTTTGGGTTTAGATGATTTAAAAAATGCTAAAGAAATTTACGCTATTAACTCACTTCGTGGCGCTATCAAGGTGGAGTTATGAGAGTTTTACTAATAGATAATTACGACTCATTTACCTATAATATAGTCTATTATTTGAAGGAGTTAGGCGCTAAAGTCAAGGTAGTCAAAAATGATTTTGCTAAAGCCAAAAAAGCTATAAAATATGCTAATAAATTTGATAAAATCATTATTTCACCAGGGTTTGGCACACCTGATGATTCTGGAGTTTGTATGGATATTATTAAGGCTCTTGGGGCTAAAAAGCAGATTTTAGGTATATGCTTAGGTCATCAATGTTTGGCTAAGGCTTTTGGCGCAGAAGTGGTGCGGATGCCACGCCCTTTTCATGGAGTGAGCGTGGAGTGTGAATTTAAAAAATCCACGCTTTTTAAAGGGGTGAAAAAGCCATTAAAAATCGCTTTGTACAACTCATTGTGCGTGGAGAATACGGCTGAATTTGATATCTTAGCAGATATAAAAGTGGAGAATAAAAGCATTATAATGGCTATCAAGCATAAAAAATATAGTTGCTATGGGGTGCAGTTTCACCCTGAGTCTATATTGCAAGCTCAAGGTAAAAAGATATTAAAAAATTTCTTAAATTTAAAATAGCAAATTTGCTAAGACAAAAGCCAAAACAATAAGCCACAAAAATATCAAACTAGAAGCGATAAATACCTTTAAATTCGCATTTTTCAAAGCTTTTTTGGTGATTGTAAGCCCTAGAGCGCTCATCGCAACACTAAGCAAGAAATTATCAACCAAAGATATAAACTCTCTAACTTGCGGATTTATAAATCCAGAGCAGAGTAATGCTACAAAAAACCATAGAGCAAAATATGGGAAATTCGCCCTAATGCTTGATTTTTCGCCGATGAAAAATCCACTAGCAAGGCTTAGAATTATCAAAAATGGCGCTAGCATTAGAACTCTTAACATTTTTATTATAATTGCGTTATTGGCTACTACTTCATTATAGGCACTAGCACCAGCTACATGCGCTACTTCGTGTAAGCTAGCACCGATTATAAATCCAGCTTTGAGATTTTGGATTTCACTAAGGACAAATGGATATACAAACATCCCTAAACTACCAAATACCACAACCGAGCAAAGTGCGATGGCCACGGCATTTGGTGAAGCTTTGACAATACTTTGAGTAGCCATCAAAGCAGCCGCACCACAGATGCTAGACCCAGAGATTATCAAGACTGAAAGTTTCTTATCAATACCAAAAACACGACAGATAAAATATCCAAAAATAAAGCTACTAAAAACAATGATAAAAGCGCTTAAAATCCCAGCATAGCCGATACTAAGTGCATCATCAAGGCTGATTTTAAATCCATATAAGACAATGCCTAGTCTTAGAATTTGCTTTGTAGATATAGCCAAAATCCCACTTCTAGCTATCAAATTCGCACTTTTTTGGCTACTATTGGCTAAAATAGCACCCAAAATCACAGCAATTATCAAAGCACTAATCCCAAAAGCACTTAAAAAATTCGCTGCTAAAATAGATATCGCCGCTAAAATTATCAAGATAGTAGCGGCGTAAATTTTCCTTGTTTTATATATCTTTGCTCTCATTTGTAGGGTAGCTTTCACAGCTAGTTTTGGCTATCTCTTGACTAATTTTATAAGCGCAAAATTTCGGCCCACACATAGAGCAAAACTCAGCTTCTTTAAAGACATCTTGAGGCAAGCTCTCATCATGAAGCTCTCTAGCCTTATCAGGATCTAGGGCTAATTCAAATTGTTTATTCCACTCAAATTTATATCTAGCGTCGCTCATAGCGTGATCTCTATCGATCGCTCCTGGTCTATTAAGGGCGATATCAGCAGAGTGGGCAGCGATTTTGTGCGCTATTATCCCATCTCTTACATCTTTTGCGTTTGGTAGGCCTAAATGCTCTTTTGGCGTTACATAGCATAGCATACTAGCACCATGATATGCAGCCATAGTCCCACCAATAGCACTTGTGATATGATCATATCCAGCGCCTATATCAGTTGGAAGTGGCCCAAGGATATAAAATGGCGCGTCATCACAAAGTCTTTGCTCCTCTTTCATATTAAATTCAATCTGATTAAATGGCACATGGCCAGGGCCTTCTACCATTACTTGGACATTTTTAGCCCAGGCTCTTCTAGTTAGATTGCCAAGCTCTTTAAGCTCAGCCATTTGAGCCGCGTCACTCGCATCAGCCAAGCAGCCAGGACGCAAGCTATCACCCAAAGATAGAGCCACATCATATTTAGCACAGATATCGCATATATCATCAAAGGCTGTGTGGAATGGATTTTCTTTGTGATGTTTCATCATCCAACTAGCCATCAAGCTACCGCCACGGCTGACAATTCCCATTTTGCGTTTAGCCACTAATGGCATAAACTCAAGCAAAAATCCAGCGTGGATAGTAAAGTAGCTAACGCCTTGTTTAGCCTGTTTTTCGATACAATCTAGCATAATTTGTGGTGTGAGATTATCTAAATCTTTGATATCGTGGATGATTTGATATATAGGCACGGTGCCAATCGGGACGGTTGAGTTGGCTATTATAGCCTTTCTAATAGCATCTAAATCTCCACCAGTGCTTAGATCCATCACGGTATCGGCTCCATATTTTAAGCATACATTTAGCTTTTCTATCTCTTCATTTATATTGCTGATTATCGCACTTGATCCGATATTTGCGTTGATTTTACAAGTTACGGCTCTGCCTATTGCCATCGGAATTAGATGATGATGATTGATATTTGATGGGATTATGAGCTTTCCACTTGCGATTAGGTCTCGAATTTGGGTTGCTTGAAGCTTTTCTATCTTGGCTACATACTCCATCTCTTCAGTGATTATGCCCTTTTTGGCGTAATACATTTGAGTTGGGGTAGCGTCGTTTTGGCGTTTTTGACACCACTCTTTTCTCATTTATTATCCTTTTTTAAGCGTTTAAAAAGTGAATTTTACAATATTTAATTAAATACAAAACAACTCTTAAATAATTTGTTGATTTAAATTTGATTTATATAATTTGTTCATTAAATTTAGACTATTTTGAGCTATTTGTGTTACAAATTTAGCTGTTATAATATTATTGAGTAGAGATTACACATTAAAAAGCTTAAATTTAATATATCTTAAATATAGTTTTTAAGTGGCTTTTGTAAGTAAATTTGGTTTATATTTGATTAAAATATCTATAATTTGGTGATTAACTAGCCAAATTTGGATTAAAATTTATGTTAATTTCAGTCAAATGAAATTTAAAACTATGTATAATTTCGTAACATGATTTTAAATTTAGGATCTATTTTGATTGATATATCTTTAATAATGCTAGGTGCGGGAAGCTCTACAAGGTTTGGATTGCCTGTTAAAAAGCAGTGGCTACGCACTGGCGATACCCCATTGTGGCTAAAAGCGACTAGAAATATAAGCTCAAATTATAATTTTAAAGAGATTATTGTAGTTAGTAATGAGTGCGAATATATGTCCAAATTCGCTACTAATATAAAATTCGTCCAAGGTGGCGCCACTAGACAAGAGAGCCTTAAAAACGCTCTTAATCATATAAATAGCGATTATGTTATGGTAAGTGATATAGCTAGAGTGGATATAAGCCAAGCTTTGATAAAGCGGTTGATAGATGATGCGAATTTGGCTGATTGTATCGTGCCAGTTCTAAAAGTCAGCGACACAGTTGCTTATGGTAGTGAGTATATAAATAGAGATGAGTTAAAGCGAATTCAAACCCCGCAACTCTCCAAAACTGCGGTATTAAAAAAGGCTTTAAATAGCGATAAAATTTACACAGATGATAGCTCGGCTATCGCTGCTACCTGTGGTAAGGTATGGTATATTGCTGGTGATGAGAGAGCTAGGAAGCTTACATATAAAGATGATTTGAAACTTATAAATCTTGATCCGCCTTCATCTGATATATTTTGCGGTAATGGCTTTGATGTCCATGCCTTTTGCGATGGGGATCATCTGAATTTAGGCGGTGTGAAGATAGAATTTGATAGAGCTTTTAAGGCTCATAGCGATGGCGATGTAGCTATACACGCACTTTGTGATGCGATCTTAGGAGCAGCTAGTGCGCCTGATATCGGGCAGTTATTTCCAGATAATGATATGAAATTTAAAGGCATTGACTCTAAAATTTTGCTTGAAAGGAGTGTGGATTTCATCCGTTCTATTGGATTTGAGATTGTAAATGTGGATTTGACTATCATTTGTGAAAAGCCTAAAATCTCTCCATATAAAGATGAGATGGCTCAAACCTTAGCAAGTGTGATGGGCATAAGTAGATTTAGAGTAAATATCAAAGCCACAACAAGCGAGAAATTAGGCTTTACAGGGCGTAGCGAGGGCGTAGCTGTGATAGCAAATGCGAATTTAAAATATTTTGATTGGGCTAGGATATGAGAGTTTTAATAGTAGAAAACGAAATTTACCTAGCTCAAAGTATCGCTAGCAAGTTATCTGAATTTGGCTATAGCTGTGAGATTGCTACTCATACATTTGAGGCTTTAAGGGATGATAAATATGATGTAGTTTTGCTCTCTACTAGCTTTGGGGCTAATGAATTTTATAAGGTTATAGAAAATCACAAAAATTCAATTATAATTTTATTAATTAGCTACATTAGCTCTGATACCGTGCTAAATCCCATTAAAGCTGGGGTGAGTGATTATATCCAAAAGCCATTTATGATAGAAGAGCTTGTTAGAAAGATTAAATTTTTTGAGTCTTTTAAGCGATATGAGACTTTAAATGAAACTTACCGCATTATGCTAGAATCGGCTATGATAGTTAATAAACCAGCTAGCTTAGACCATAAAAAGATTAAGCTACCATTGATTATTAGCTCTAGTAAAATTCAAATTAGCGATGGTTTTGTTTTTAGTTATGCTAAAGAGAGCGGATTAAATTGTAAAATTGTAGATGCTAAGCTTGGCTTTGATATTAAGGCTTTATTGCCAAATAGCTTTATATATATTAGAAATATTGATGAGCTTAGCTTAGAAGCAAGGGCTAATATGCTTGATTCTTTGCGAGGTACGCCAACTATCGTTCATAGCGCAAGTGATCATATAGGATTTAATTTTATGATGCTAGGTGAGCCGCGTGCTGCTATGATGAGTGATATATTATCAATTGATGAGTATGTTAAGCAGATGATTTTATTGTATCAAGATATCTTGCCAGATACTGAGATATCAAAAAAACTTGGAATATCACGCAAATCAATATGGGAAAGAAGAAAAAGGCATGATATCTACAGACAGAAGTAATATTATAAATATCAATCAAGATACATATGGCACCTTAGGTCTTATCAAAAATCAAATTTTAGGTAAATTTAAAAGGCTTATGGATGCTAATGAGGCAAAAAGCGTTTATCAAACTGGATATTTTAGAGGTGAGCCTATGCCATATGCTTATACCTTTGCTCCATTTGGTAGGCGAAATCAAGCTGTGATTAGAGCTATAAAGCAGGGTCAAAAACTTGAATTTGCACTAAATGGAAATATAGTTGGTCATATGGTTGTCTCATCAGTTTATAAGCTTGAAAATCCTTATAATAGTATTTTTGCTGCTAGAGAGATTGAACTTGATGAAGATAATAAAACAGGTAAGTACGCAGTTAGCGGCGAATTTGAAATTTATGATAATAATTTAGCTAAGATTAAAGAAAATGTTCTAAATAGAATAAAGGAAAATAATTATCAAAAAGTAACCGCTCTAATGCTCACAGCTGATCCATTCCACAGACTTCATGAAAGGCTAGTGAGAATGACTATTGATAAGGCTGATATCACTATAATTTTCTTGATTTGTACCCTTGAAAATAGGCGAAATTTGGATTTTAAATTGAGATTAAAAACCTTAGAATATTTCGTAAGCAATTTCTTGCCTAATGAGCGTGTGGTTATAGTGCCTTTTGAAAATACCTATCTATTTAGCAATCATATAAATCCGGTTTTGGAGTGCTTAGCCGCTTATAACTTTGGTGCGACAAAGCTAGTAGTAGGGCAAAATCACGGCGGTATCGGAATGTTTTACGATCATAATCAACCAAATACAATCTTAGATAGCGTAACAAAAAATTTGGATATAGAGCTTATAGTTATGCCTGAATTGGTCTATTGTAATCAGTGTAGAACGATTGTGAGTATCAAGACTTGTCCGCATGGTCAGCACCATCATATCAAGTATAAATCCGATACCCTAAAAGAGCTTTTATTTAGTGGGATTTTGCCGCCTGCGATTTTAATGCGAAAGGAGATTTCAGCTATGATATTAAGCACTCTATTTCCAAATAGATTTGAAAATTTCCAAAAAATTTGTAATGATCTATTCCCTAATGTTGGGTTATTAGAAGATCGCACTCAAAATGATTTTTATCTAGATTTAATGAGTTTATATCAGACTACTTCACTTACATAAGGATGAAAATGCAAAAGTTATTTGTAACATTTTTTTACTCTGGCTTACTAAGACCAGCACCTGGGACTTGGGGTAGCTTGGCTGGAAGTATAGCGGGCGTGGCGATATATTATTATATCGGGCTTGAGACGCTATTTATGGGCAGTATATTGCTATTTTTGGCTAGTATTAGCGTGATTGACTCTTATGAGGCTAAGAGTGGCACACACGATGATAGCTCTATAGTCATTGATGAGGTTGCTGGTGTGTGGGTGGCAATATCTATAGCTTTATCTAGCTGGGAGCAGTTTGGGGTGGATAAATTTGGCTGGATTAGTGTGATTTTGGCTTTTGTCTTTTTTCGAATTTTAGATATTACTAAGCCTAGTATCATTGGTAGGCTAGATCGCAATCTCAAAGGCGGTCTTGGCGTAATGAGCGATGATATGGTAGCTGGCGGATTTGCTGGGCTTATCACCGCTGCAGTTGTGGCTATTTTGGTTAAATTTGGTTTAATTATTTAGTGAATTTGTGGCTGATTATGCCCAAAATTCAAATTAAATTTGATAAAATACAAGCCAAATTTTACAAAAGAGGCAGATATGAATCCAATACTAAATACCGATAGTTACAAAATTTCACACTATTTGCAATACCCAAAAGATATTAAATTTATAAGCTCATATATTGAGTCTCGTGGTGGGCGGTGGAATCGCTTGTTATTTTATGGATTACAGATATTTTTGATGGAGTATCTAAGCCAAAAGATAAGCTACGATGATATAGATGAGGCTGATGAGTTTATCAAAGCACATGGGATGAAATGTAATAAAGATGGCTGGAAATATATAGTAGAGCATCATGGTGGGGTTTTGCCTTTAGAGATAGAGGCGGTGGCCGAAGGTAGCATTATACAAACTGAAAATGTCCTTTTACAGATTAAAAATACAGATCCGAATTTAGCGTGGCTTGTAGGGTATTTTGAGACGGCGATTTTGCGTTCAATTTGGTATCCTGTGGCCGTAGCGACTAATAGCTACTTTTGTAAGCAAAATATCTTACACTTTTTAAAAGAGAGCGGAACACCTGAAAATATCGATTTTGCCTTACATGATTTTGGTGCTAGGGGGGTTAGTAGCTTTGAGAGTGCCGGTATTGGTGGGAGTGCTCATATGGTGAATTTCAAAGGCTCTGATACCATCACAGGAGCGTTATTTGCCAAAAAATATTATGGTGCGGATATGGCGGCATTTAGCATACCAGCTAGCGAGCATAGCACGATGACTTCATGGGGCAAGGATGGGGAATTTCAAGCTTATGAGAATATGGTACAAAGCTACGGCGATGGGATTTTTGCTTGTGTGATTGATAGCTATGATACCTTAAATGCTATTGATTTGTGGGGCAAACTCTTTGATAAGGTTAAAAAGCTAGGTGGCAAGGTGGTGCTTCGTCCAGATAGTGGCAATCCTGTAACAATGGCTAGTGAGTGTATAGAGAAGATGATGAGCCTAGCAGGTTATAGTATAAATTCCAAAGGTTATAAGGTCTTGCCAGATCATATAAGGCTTATATATGGCGATGGGATAAATCCGCAAAGTATAGAAGATATCTTAAATGAGCTTAAATTTAGAAAAATTAGTAGCGATAATATTGTCTTTGGTATGGGTGGGGCGTTGCTTCAACACTTAAATAGAGATACTCTAAGGTTTGCTATGAAGGTAAATGCCGTAAGTAGCGATGGGATAAAGTGGAGAGATGTATATAAAGATCCAGTTACAGATCCTAAAAAACGCTCAAAATCAGGTCGCTTAGCACTCATTAAAGAGAATGACCTATATAAAACTATAAGATTTGATGAGCTAAATGGTAGGCAAAATTGGCTAACTAAGGTATTTAAAGATGGTGAAATTTTACGCAAATTTAGCTTTGATGATATCAGGGCTAGAGCTAAGGAGTATGATTAATTTATAAATTTAGATAAAGGATAGAAAATGCATAGAAAAAAGATATATAATCCAGCATCAAATGAGACGCTAAGTGAGCGTAAAATTTTTAATGGTAATCCGCATGGAATTTTGAATTTCACAAAGGCTAAATATACTTGGGCGCTTAAACTTTGGGATCTTATGGAGGCAAATACTTGGTTTCCAAAAGAGGTTGATACTACTGATGATGTGCGTGACTATGCTTGTAATCTCACAGCGGCTGAAAAGCGTATGTATGATCTAGTGTGGAGTCAGCTTATATCTATGGATAGTTTTCAGACAAACAATCTAGCCGATAATATAAACCCATATATAACTGCTCCTGAGATAAATGCTGTTCTAGCCCGTCAAGCTTATGAAGAGGCAAATCACTCTAAAAGCTACGCAGTAATGGTAGAAGCGATCTGTGATAATACAGATCTCATCTATGAGATGGAGAAGCATGATGAGGTTTTAAGGCGTAAAAATGATTATATCTCAAGTGTTTATGAAGAGTTAGCCGGAGAGGTAACTGATGAGAAACTACTTCTAGCTATGGTAGCAAATCAAATTCTAGAAGGGGTATATTTCTATAGCGGATTTACAGCGATTTATGCCTTAGCAAGGGCTGGAAAGATGCTTGGAAGCGCTCAAATGATAAGATTTATCCAAAGAGATGAGATAACTCATTTGTTATTATTTCAAAATATGATAAACTCAGTTCGCAAGGAGCGCCCAGATCTATTTACTCCACAAATTGAGGCTAAAATTTATGATATGTTTAAAAAGGCTGGAGCTTTAGAGATTGAATGGGGTAAATATATTACTCAAAATCAAATAATGGGCTTTACAGATGATATAATCGAGCAATATATAAAGTATTTAGTAGATGATAGACTTACATCAATTGGGCTTAAAAAGCTATATAATGTAACTCATCCGATAAAATGGGTTGATGATTTTGCTAAATTTAATGACCAAAAATCAAATTTCTTTGAAAGCAAGGTGACAAATTATAGCAAAGGTAGCTTAAGTTTTGATGATTTCTAATCTTAAAACGCAAGTTTTAAGCTCTTTAGGAGCAGTTCGTAGAGCTAGCGAGCTTTGCGAATTTGCTAGTTCGCTTAAAAGTGGGGATTTAGCGCTTTGTGGCGAGCTGTGTTAGCGGCTATGAGAGACTTGATAGGATGTTTTGGCTGGATTTGGATGAAAATTTAGCCAATTTTTTAAAAAGTGGTGCATATCTAGGATATAGCTGCGAGTTTGATGGGTATAATGAGTTTAGGCTTTTAGGTTCAAATGGGCTTGAGTTTAAACAAAGAAAATATAAATTATTTAAGCCAAATGGTGAGGATAAAATTTTTAAATTTGGAAATTTAGATGAGATTTCCATACGAGAAATAGCAGGGATAAAAGTTGGCGTTTTGATCTGTTTTGAGATTAGATTTATAGATCTTTGGAGTAGATTGCGTGGCGCTGATGTTATACTAGTACCAGCAATGTGGGGGCAAAGCAGGCGTGAGCATTATGAGACTTTATGCAAGGCTTTGGCTCTGCAAAATCGTTGTTACACTTTAGCGTGTAGCGATGTGGATTTGAAATTTAGTGCAGTTTTTGCCCCTGATGGTAGCAAGGCAGATGTGGCTAAATTTGGTATTAATTTGATTAAAAAATTTAGAAAATGGATAGATGATGAGTAGTTTAGAAGCAGCAAAATGTCAAAAAATGAGCGATGAGATAGCAAATTTCGTAGAACTTAGCCCCTTGGTTTATAAGGCCTTTAGCAGTACGCCTAGGACGCCTTTTGTGCCGGTATCTATCAATGCTTTTAAGCTTGATGCGCATCCAATTGGTTCAAATCAGTGGATTAGTTCACCGCTAACTGTAGCTAAGATGACAATGGCACTAGAGGCCGAAAATTGCGATAATATACTAGAGATTGGTTGCGGTAGCGGATATCAAGCGGCGATTTTGGCTAAGATAGCAAGGCGTGTTTTTAGTGTGGAGAGGATTGAGGCGTTGGCAAATTCGGCTAAATCTTTGATGAAAAATTTAGGGATAAATAATGTATTTATACGATTTGATGATGGGAATTTAGGTTGGCGAAGCTATGCGCCTTATGATAGGATTATACTTAGTTGCTTTTGCCAAAGTGTGCCTGATAGGTTATTTAGCCAGCTTAAAGATGATGGAATTTTGGTCGCACCAGTAGCTAAGGATAATAAACAATATATCACACAATACAAAAAATCAAATGGCCAAATCATTAGCCAAATTTTAGATGAGTGTGTATTTGTCCCATTGCTTGATGGAACAGAGCAGAGATAAAAAAGGAGTAATATGCCATCTTTAAATTGGATAGGAAAAGATGAGGTTTTAAGATACAATGCACCTTATCATACGCTAGAGAAAAATATACTTTTAATGCTAAAAATAGCGATAATATGATAATCAAAAGGGGATAATCTACTCTAAAAGCCCTTCTTTTGATTTCATTGTCTATTTCTTTGTTTAGGAGATTTTTAAGTGAGAATTACAGAAAGAATATCTTTTAAATCATCTTTTGATATGTAATCTTCGGCAATCTTAACAACTACATGTTCCATTTTGGTATAATATCGATTTGGACAATCTAAGCCATTTACTTTAGCAAAATGACAACCAAGATAAATTGCAGTTCTTTTGTTACCATCTAAAAAAGGATGAAATTTTACACAAGAAAAAATTATATGAGCCATTTTATCAAAAAAAGTTGGATAATAATCATCATTTTGTATCTGATCTAATGCTGAATTTAGGTATCCTATTTGAGTTTTATTGTATCCTTCTAAACCACCTATTTCACGAATTATATCATCGTGAAAATCAATAGCACATCGCAAATCAAAATAATACATTATTTATCTTTTAAACGCATAAATACGGCTCTAATTTCTGGGTCTTTTAGTTTTTCTAATCCATATTGTCTAGTTTTTTCAAACTCTTCACGAGTAATCATACGAGATGTTTCTTTACTTTTTTTCTCCACATTTTTTTGGGTATTATTTACATTATTCATTTTATCTCCTTATTAGTTTGATTATTATATATTTTTAATATTTTAAAATTACTTATATGGAAAATTATATTATGGATATTTGAGCTATAGTGGTTTAAAAATTTATAATTTTTAATGTAATTTAAATGAATTTAAGCGAATTTAAAGTGATAAAAAGTGATAATTTTAATTATTAGGCAAAATTATTTATCATATTTTTAAGGAAAATTCGTGAAAAAAATCTCAAAAATCACGCTATCATTGGTTTGCGCTTCTGTTTTATTATCAGCTACAAATTCCCTAGCGCAGGCCAATGATAAGGTTTATAGCGTTATAAATCTCCATAATGCCAAACAAGAAAATCCAAATATAAATGGCGCTGGCGTGGTAATTGGCGTTGTAGATAGCGTATTTAATACTAAAAATCCAATAATCCAAAACAAATTGATAAATTCGATAAATAACAGCATAGACCCAGATCGCTTCGCTGGTGGTGATAAGATCACTATGCTTCATGGCACTCAAGTATCATCTCTCATAGTGGGTAATAGCAGTGATCTAATGGGCGTGGCAAATGGTGCGACATTTTATGGCCTAGCATATCTAAATCCAAGCCCATTATACACAGGCGATATAAAAGCCGATATCCAAAAGATGATAGATAGTGACGTAAAGGTGATAAATCATAGCTATGTTAGCAATGGATTTGCTCTTATAAATCGCAAATGGGGCAATGGTCTAGAGGCTATAGCCCCAAATAGCCAAAATAGCAGCGCTATAAGCTATGATGAATTCCAAAAACTCACACAAAGTGATATAAGTTTGCAAAGGGCTCAAGCCTTAGCCGAGCTATCCAAAGAGCAAGGGATATTAAATATCGTTGGCGTAGGAAATGATGGTTTTAGCTCACCTAGGGCGAATTCTGTTTTGCCAAGTTATGATGAGAGCTATCGTGGGCTTTTGGCTGTTGGGGGCTTGAACGCTGATAAAATCACTATCCAAAATGATAAGATAACAATCGGTGGAATCACTGATGATGAGTGGAAAGCTGCAGCCGATAAGTGGAGCGCCGGCACAGGCAATAAAAAAAGCGGAATAATCCTAAATGAGCTAATTAATAAGCAAGGGATCTATACTTATAGCAATTTTTTTGCTGGATCAGCCTCGCTTTATGGTATTATGGCGCCGGCTCAAAACATAGTAACAGCTAATGGTAGATATGGCTATACATATTATGATACTGATAGCAAGAAGATAAAAACAGACCTAACCACCACTATCACAGATTCTGGGACTAGCTTTGCTGCTCCACTTGTTAGTGGGGTGGCAGCTTTGGTAGAGCAGAAATTTCCATTTTTAAATGGCTCACAAATCGGCGATATCTTGCTAACTACGGCTAATAAAAATGTAGAGACTCCAAATTTAGTAGTAACCAAAAATGTCGGCAAAACTGGCTCGTCTGAATTTTATAGCATTTTTTATATTGGTCATGAAGTGCCAACAAATGGTAGCGGTATAGACTGGGAACAAGTCAAAAAAGATTTAGTAGCAGCTGGATTTAAATCAAGCCAAAATGATGAAAGCATAGCAAACTATATACTAGAACATTTGTTAAGAAGCGATGCCGATGTGAGTAGCGGTCTTAAAGCAAATTCGGTAGCAGTGATGAAACTAAGCAAAGAAGATTTCATAGGTAGTGGTATCTTGGATGCTAGTAAGGCTCTAAATGGCTTAGCAGCACTAAATATAAATCGCCTAAATCCTAGTGATATACAGAATTTTGAAAATCAATATTATGGATTTTACACTATCGATACAAATGGACTAAATGGCACATTCACAAATAATATAGATGAGATAAAATGGGATGATAAATACCATCTAAGTGACGCTATAAACTCCCTTAAAAGCGATGATAGAGTAAATGCGAATTTATCTACTCTACAAGCTGGATTTATAAAAACTGGCGATGGGACTTTGAAATTTAGCCAAAATACTCTAAATTATTCTGGCCCTACGATAGCTCGTGGCGGGATTTTGGAATTTGATAGAGTAACAGCGGAGAATTCAGCTCTCTATGCTGATAATGGCGGTCAAATCCTAATATCAGGCGAAACTAACGCTAAGCAAAATCTATATGCTATCAATGGCGGTGAGGCTAGAATAATTGGCATGCTCACTGGTGGCGATGTTTATGCTAGAAATCGTGGTTTGATAAGCGGAACTGGAACCATAGCCAAAAATCTCACCAATGAAAGCGGTATTGTGATGCCTGGTGGAGCGGGGCAAATCGGCGTTTTAAATGTAAATGGTACATATACCCAAAACCAAAGCGCAAGCCTACACATAAATTTTAATAACCAAGCAAACTCAGATATCATCGCTACAAACTATGATATCAAGGGTGGAAATTTGGTTTATATCCCGCTTAGTGGGGAGTTTTTCAAAACTGGGCAAGAGATTAAAATTGATTTTGATAAGCTTAGTGAGAATGGAAATCTAGATAAATTTACTAATATCTCAGTCCTAGGTACAAGCACTTTAAATTTTAAACTAAAAGATAATAACACAATAATATCAAGTGAAAACACCAACAATTCCGGTAACCAATCTGGTAACCAAAATAATGAAAACACCAACAATTCCGGCAACCAATCTGGAAATCAATCCGGTAACCAAAACAACAATTCCGGCAACCAATCTGGAAATCAATCCGGTAACCAAAATAACAATTCTGGAAACCAATCTGGTAACCAAAACAACAATTCTGGCAATAGCAACACTATAATAGTAGAAATAAAAGAAGATGCCTATAAACCTACAAACTCCTCACAAGCGACAAACTTGGCAGTATCTAAGTCATTGATACAGATTAGAAATTCAGCGAATTTAAGCCCAAAATATCAACAATTCTTTGGAGAATTAGATACAACAAGCAATAATCGTAAAAAAGAAATTCTATCAAGTGTAAATTCAAAAGATATCTCAAGATCCGCAGGAGAAGCTGCAACCTTCACAGGTAGAACTTTAGGACAACAAACATTGCCATTTGCAACTCTTCAAAGTGGCGCTACAAAGGTCGCTACTATAGCTAAGAATTCGAAATTAGCTCTTATAAATAGCGATATGACTGATAGTATGGTCTATGATATCTTAGAGAGTTATAACGCAGCTTTGAGTAAAAGCGAGATTTTCAGTAGGGTTTCATACTCATATTTTAAAGGCGATGACTATAATATCGATACATATTCTGTGAATTTAGGTACCAACAAATGGGTAAGCGATGATGTGAAATTGGGTGCGTTTTTGAACTATTCTCACCAAAAAGGGGATTATGGATTCTCAGATATCACAAGCAAGTTAATATCTGTGGGTTTAGCTGGTTTAAAAGATTTTGGCGATTTTAATTTAATAGCTAGCGTGGATGTCGGTATGGGATTTAATGATACTAGTCGTTATATCCTAACCTCAAGTGATGAGCTAAAAGCCGATTATAATAGCTATTTTGTCTCAACTGGGCTTGGTCTATCAAAAGATTTTGAGATAAATGATAGCTTTGTTTGGACGCCGATATCTATGCTAAATTATATATATACTAAGCAAGATGGATTTGAAGAGAGTGGCGGTATATTGGCTAAGGGGTATAAAGATATATCTATAAATAGCTTAAATTTAAGTTTAGGTGGCAATATAGCTTACAATATAGCTACCCAAAACAATCTTTTTGCTACTTTAAATGGCTTTGCTTTTTATACAAGGCGATTAAATAGTGATAGTTTTAGTAGTACAGAGTATTTTGTAGATGCTAAAAATAATCTTTGGACACAAACAACTAAGCTAAATACTGATAGTGTCTATTTTGGTGCTGATGCTAATATCGAAAAGGGTAATAAATTTATAAACTTTTTAGTCTCAAGCGAGATAACCAAAGATACACATAGTATAAATACTGCTATTAGGGCGGGGATTAGATTTTAAGAGTGAAATTATAATTTTATGAAAAGCAATAAGTGGAGAAATTTAGCGATAAATTATAAGAATTTATCGCTACTGGCCTTTAAGCCTAGAAAACGAAATTTAATATCCGCTGATCTATATAAAAATATAATTTATCGCTATTTTGATGAGCTTGGAGAAGACTACTAGAAGAAAATGGAAATATAAATGAAAGCATAAGCAGTGAAAAAATAAAAGAATATATCTATTTTAGCGAGACAAAAGAAAAATATGAACAAAATGATAGCGATTTTTTAGGTGAGTGCAATGGAGTGGCTTATTATTTTATCTACAAAAAAGATGAAGTAACTACACTAGATTTTGAGTATTTAGCAAAGTTAAAAAAGGCTAGTAGTTATGTAATTTATGCTGATGTATGTGTGCTTAGTGATGAGACTATGATGAAATACAATATAACTTTCAAAAAAATTCCAAGAGATATTAAAAAGGTATAAAAATGGAGCTAAAAGTATCAAGAAATCAGAGATAGGTTAAGAGCTGGTAATATAGATACAAGCTCTTAAGAGTTTGAAAATTAATAATATTTTAAGTTGTTTTAAGGTATATGATATAATCATATAAAGGAGAACAAATGAGCTTTTCCGATTTTATAAAAGAGCAAGCAATTGCTAAATCAGCTGATTATGATTTTGGAAATTTAAAGTATGTCAATAAGCATAGTTTAACTTCAATTGAATATACATTCGACAAATCACCCTTTGTTTATAAAGTATTTTATAATGGTGAAGAATTTTACTTTTATAAAAGGGAGTCATTTCATATTTTATCTAGAATAGTCCCCGAAGATTATCCAACTAAAGCTAACCCAAATGGAACTAAGGATAGGTATAGTCCTGTCGCTATGATAAGATTAATACCTACAGATAAAATTAAAAGAATAGGTTGTAAGAATGTTTATGAAGTTAGCGCCGTGGAAGTCGATAGAGATTTGCGAGGTAATAGAATAGGTAAATTACTATATTATCTATCTACTGTGGTTTTAGGCTATACGCTTTTGGGTGACTCTGAACAATATGAAAATGCTAGAAGAATGTATTACTCATTCAGTCATAATTCAGGGTTTACAGTTGATATAATAAAATTAGGTTATGGTATCTTAGAAAAAAATGTAAATCTAAATGATCGCAACGATGAAAGAGTTTGGAGTACAACGCCAGATAAAGTAGGAAAGCTACATAGAGTGGTTCTTAAAAGTGTAACTATGGAGTCTAAAGTAATAGTTGAAAAATTAAAATAGACTAATTTAAGCGCTTAGCATCCAAATAAATACACTAAAAGTATATTCAAAGGTTTGTTGTGTTTAAGAGTATAGCTAAGAACTTAGTACCAGAAAATTATAAATCCAATCAATTCATTATGGATGCTTGAAAATTTAAATGCTAGTTTTATTTATAAGCTTAGAAAAGATAATGCTTTAAACGAAAATGATTTAAAAAACTATATAGAGCGTATAGTAAATAATCTAAGCGATGAAAGAAAAGCAGACTTATTAGATGAAATAGACGCATACGCACTAAAAATAAGAAATAAAATCAATGAGTTAAAAAGTGAGCATAGGGAAAAAGTATTTTATGACTTATTAAATAAAGGTATCATCAAAATAAAAAATACTTTTAGCTTTCAGCCAAAAATACAAGCTTATAAACTAAGCTCTTTGCGCGATAAATCCCTATATGAAGAAGAAATAGATAATTTAAACTCACTAGAAAACAGGCTTTTAACCGAAATCGTATCACTAGATAACATAAAATGGTGGCATAGAAATAAAGATATGAAACCTGGATTTTGTATAAATGCCTTTATCAATTACTACCCAGATTTTATAATTTGCACCGAAAATGAAAATATCATAATGGTAGAAGTAAAAGGCGATGATAGAACAAATAATGATAGCAAGACAAAGCTCAAATTAGGCTCAAAGTGGGCAGATAAAGCTGGGGATAAATACTTTTATTTCATGGTATTTGAAAATAGTAAAATTAAAGGTTCTTTGCTTGTTGGTGAGTTTATTGATACTATAAAAGAGTTGTGATATTTAAATTTCGCAATATTTGTAAATTTATTTAAGAGTTTTATACTCTTATTTAATATTTTAGGCTATAATTTCAAATCTCAAATTTAATCAAAGGATAAAATATGTTAGAGTTAAGAAACCTACCATTTGACCCAAATTCCAACGCAGTAGTGAGTAAAGAAGCCTGCGATTATCACCACGGCAAACACCACCAAACATATGTAAATAACTATAATAATCTTACAAAAGATAGCGACCTAGCTAAAGCTAGTTTGTATGATGTACTTGTAAATTCACAAGGCGGATTATTTAATAATGCTGCACAAGTGTATAATCACGATTTTTACTGGGATTGTATAGCTAAAAAAAGCGATAAAAGCAGTGAGCTTGAAGCGGCTTTAAATAGTGATTTTAAAGACTTTAAAGCTGAATTTATCAGCTCTGCTACAACTCTATTTGGCTCAGGCTGGACATGGCTAGTTTATAACCCAAACACAAGCAAACTAGAGATTAAAAATACTTCAAATGCTGCTACTCCAGTAACTGATGGTCTAGTGCCACTTCTAGTAGTGGATGTATGGGAGCATGCGTATTACATTGATAATCGCAATGCTCGTCCAGCTTATTTAGAGAAATTTTATGAAAATATCAACTGGGATTTTGTAAGTACAGCGTATGAGTGGGCTAAAAAAGAGGGATTAAACTCAGTTAAATTCTATATCGATGAGCTTCATCCAGTAGCTAGTTGCTGCGGACATTGCGGTTGTAATTAATCATTTTAAATACTAAATTTGGCTAGAATCATAGCCAAATTTAGCTAGAAAATAGATAAAAAATTTATTTTTATCACAAAGATGGTAAAGCCATTATATGTTATTTGAGATTTAGCTCCAACTTTGCTGGAGCTAAAAATTTAAAATTATTTATCACTTTTGCAAGCAAGATCGCAATATATAACAAATTTAAATCTTTTTCTCCCATGCAAGCGCTGAGGCGATTATAGTCTCTAGATTATCCTTTTTAGGCTTCCAAGATGTAAGATTTCTAAGCTTAGATGAATCTGCTATAAGCACAGCAGGATCGCCTAAGCGTCTTGGCGCATCTATTACTTCAAAATCCACACCGCTTATTTTCTTAGCAGTATTTATAACCTCAAGTACGCTAAATCCATGCCCATATCCGACATTAAAGATATCACTATCATTGCTATTTAAATAATCCAAAACCGCTAAATGTGCACTAGCAAGGTCTTCGATATGAATATAATCTCTAATACAAGTTCCATCTTTGGTATCATAATCACGCCCAAAAATACTCATATTTGCTCTTTTGCCAGTTATTGTTTGTGTAGCAACTTTAATTAAATGAGTTGCGTTTGGATAGTTTTGACCGATTAAAGAGTCGCTTGAAGCTCCTGCTACATTAAAATATCTTAAAATCCCATACTTAAATTTGCTATTTGCAACGGCTGCGTCTTTTAAAATTTGCTCACTCATTAGCTTTGATGTACCATATGGATTTATAGGATTTTGTGGGCTATTTTCACATACTACTCCATCTTTTGGCTCACCATAAGTTGCAGCTGTAGAGCTAAATATAAACTTCTCTACGCCAAATTCCACCGCAAGATTAATAAGATTTGCTGTATTTGCAGTATTGTTTAGATAGTATTTTAATGGATTTTGCATACTCTCAAACACCTCTATATACGCAGCAAAATGTATAATAGCATCAAATTTATGCGAAGCAAAAATCTCTTTAAGATGAGCAGTATCAGCTAAATCGCATTTGATAAAATCAAATTTACCTACACTCTCAAGCGCTACTAATGCATCTTGTGAACCACTATAAAAATTATCAATTACAGTTATCTTATCAGCTGCACGCTCTAATAAAGCTTTTAATACATGCGAACCAATATATCCAGCACCACCAGTTATCAAAATATTCATTTTTACTCCTTAAATTTGCAATATTATAGCCAATTTAACTCTTATCTTGGCTATAAATTTGACTTTTAGTTAATTTATTGGATTAGATTATGCTAAAAGTCTTTTTGGCAAAGAGATCTTATATTAAATGTTATCTTTTTTACGACTAAAATATACCATATCTTTATCCTTTTTAATTATATTAAATTCAAATTTTTTATAAAGCGTTATAGCTTTTGAATTATCTATAAAAGCTTTAGCTAAAATCTCTTTAACATATAGCCTATTAAACGCATAATCTACAACCACTTCCATAAGTAAATCGCCCATACCACGCAAATCTGGACTAGCATATATCCCAAATTCACAAGAGCTTTTAGAGATATTTACAAACGAAATTACTCCAATTGCTAAATCATCTTTATAAGCTAAAAAATATATTTTATCATTAGAACTACTAAGAGTATCTATAAATCTTATATGCTCATTCCACTCTATACTTTTATTTATCATATATCTAGCAATTTTAGGGTTGTTTCGCCAATGATAAATCATCTTTATCTCTTTAGTATCTAAGCTAGTAAAATTGACAAGCTTTATACCATTAATCAAGCTTTCTAGCATCTATCTCCTCACTTTTATCAACCCAACCATACTCGCACCACTCTAGTTTTTCGCTATCGATATTTTTAAATTTCCTATCACACTCCCATTTGCCCATACCTAGCATTCGCATCGTCTGACCATATCTGTAGCCCTCTTTTTGCTCTTTTGTTTTTGGCTCATATAGCATTAGTGCATTTAAGCTAACGATCAATACACATAAAAATATAATTTTTTTCATCTATTCACCTCTTTTAATTCGTAAAAATACTGGAAATCTTGGCTTATTATTATTGGTTAGATTTTGAAATTTATATGTGATTATGGTGCCTATTTTTGGGGGATTTTTTCGTATTTCATCACTAAATCCAGATCCAATTTTAAATTTAATTTTACTAAAAATATCTACACAATCTACTGAACCCATAGCACCTTCATACTTACCTTTACCATTATTTATAGCTACTATTTGACACTCACTATCATGCCACTTTTTTAATTTTAGTATTTTATCGCTTCGGCCACTTATATATGATGCATTTGGAACACGAACTACTATACCTTCGCCACCTTTACTTACAATCTCATCTAAAAAGGCAAAAGCATGGAGATTGTTTTGAATATAAGTTTGCTTTACAACTTTTATAAAACTACTTGGATTTAGGCTTAAAAACTCTTCTAAATAGGCCATTTTATCACTTAAATTTCCATCAAATTTAGGTAGATCAAATACCATATACTTAATATTTTGCCATGCTTTAATATCGGAATTTTTATCTAGTACTATAGAAGCAATTAGCTCAAACTCTCCTCTATTGCTCCACAGCTCTCCATCAAGTGCAAAATCTGGCAATTGAGCTATAAAGCTAGATGGTGCATTAATTATATTACCATTACGACTTTTTAACTCCTTGCCATCCCAAATAGCACGCACGCCATCATATTTTTCGCTCATCATCCATCCAGTTAGATTTTCATCTTTATACTCTTTAAGAAGCATTACAGAAGAAAAAGCACTAGAACAAACTAGCCAAATTAATAAACATATCCTAATCATCTACGCCCTAATCTATCAAGTTCATTTTTTATATATCTATCAAATACTATGCTATAACTCATATCTGATTTTTGGGTGTTTAGATACTCATTCATCAAGCTTAAATAATTAGCATAATCATCTAAATTTAACCTACCACGCAATAATTCATATTTTAAAAATAACCAATATGTATTTAGCGTATCAGATTCACAATATTCATCAATTTTATCTTGCTCTCCATTATAGTATAAGTTCATCACCTCATCGCCACAAACATCATATTTACCAGGCAGATTTAAACTAGCACAAAGTAGATCTAGCTTTAGCCCGCTTACAGCCTTAAAATCGCTAATATGATCAAGCAAATCAAGATGAAAAACTCCATCATACCTACTTCTATAATTGCACCATTTATCCTTGCCATTAGCCCTATCATTGGTGTTAAAATACTCACTAGCTTCTATATTATAACGCATCGCTCTTATCATTAGCATAGGTAGATCAAAGCCTCTACCATTGTAGCTTACAAGTCTAGGATTATGCTCATTTATAAATTTAATAAATTCAGCTATTTTTTTCTCTTCACTATCTCCAGCAATTGTAGATACTCTTTTAAATCTACCAAACTCATCAGCTATTACTGCACTAATAGTTACTACTTTATGAAAACAAACTGGCAAAAACTCACTTCCACTTTGCTCTTTTTGCGCCTCAAGTGCCATTTGTGCTACACTCTTATCATCACCTTCATAACCATAAGCCTCTCTTAAAGAATCACAATCAGGCACAGTCTCACAATCAAATACACATATATAACCGCTCATAAATTACCAACTTTTAATCAAATTTAGATAAAATAATAGCAAAAAATCTTGGAAAATTAGTTGAAAATAGCAATTATTAGACTCTCAGCTCTTGGCGATATAGTTCATACAAGCATTGTTGTGCAATTTATCAAAAAGCATTTTAAAGATGCTAAAATTAGCTGGTTTGTAGATGAAAAATTTAGTAGTATTGTTCATCTTTTAGATGGCGTTGATGTTATCACACTTCCTTTAAAGGATAAAAAATTTATTAAAAGTTTTAAAATTCTTAGAGAATTTAGTAATCATTTTGATCTTATTATAGATTTTCAAGGCCTTATAAAATCAGCCCTTGTAGCTAAAGTTTTAGGTAGCAATATAGCTGGATTTGATAAAAATAGCATAAAAGAGCCACTAGCTTCTATATTTTATAAGAGTAAGTTTAAAATTGATTATAATGAGAATATTATAAGGCGAAATTTAGCTCTTGCTAGCGCTGCTTTGGGCTTTAGCTTTAATGATAATGATATCAAGCAAAAATCTGCTTGTTTCATCTCAAATATAAAGCCTAAACCATCTAAAACTATTTTAATAGCACCATTTGCAAGCGAAATGAGCAAATGTTATGATAAATTTAATGAAGTTATAAATTTGCTAAAAGATTATGAGATTAATATCATATCAGCAAATGCTAAAGAGTATGAACTTGCTAGTAAAATTGCTTATAATACTCATGCTAAAGTACTTAGTCCTATGAGTTTATCTAAGGTAATAGATTTTATGCAAAGCGTAGGACTTGTAATTGGCAATGATAGCGGTATAACTCATCTAGCTTGGGCTCAAAATAGAGCTAGTATCACTCTTTTTGGAAATCGACCAAGCCATAGAAATAGCTTTATCACGCCTATAAATCATACTATTGATACAGGCAAAAAAATCGATGCAAGAAATATAGATAAGAGCGATTACTGCATAAATGAGATATCACCAATTAATATAGCAAATTTAGCAAAAAATATTTTAAATTCTGAGCTTTTAAATGGTTGATTTTTTATATTTATGGCTATATTATATGCTTAGATTTATCGCAATCTACACTCCAAAAGCTATTCAAAATATATTTTTTGATCTACTTGCAAAAGGCTTTTACAAATTTGATAAAAAACATACAAATATAATGCGAACCAATCTAAAAATGTGTAAATTTGAGAATATAGAAGAGATTATTTTGCAAACTTATCGCAATTTTGCTCACTTTGGCGTGGAGTTTTTACGCAATCAAAATAACACAAAAGAGCAAATTTTATCTAAAGTTGAATTTAAAAATGCTCAAATTTTAGATAAATTCAAAGATCGTCCAATTATCATCACCACTGCACATTATGGTAATTGGGAGCTTTTTAGCCTTGCGATGGCAGCTAAATTTGGCCCTGTAAGCATTGTAGGCAGAAACCTTGATAGTCCTGTGATGGATAGAATTTTAAGCAAAAATAGAAGCAGATTTAATATAGAAGTAATTCCTAAAAGCGGTGGCGCAAGAGCGATTATGAAAGCATTGCAAAACAGAAGACTTCTTGGTATTTTAGTTGATCAAAATGTAGATATTAGAGATGGAGTAGAGTGTGAGTTTTTTTCTAATCGTATCTCGCACACACATGCTGCTAGTATCTTTGCTACTAAGCTTAATGCAATAATAATCCCAGCTTTTATCAAAAGGGTTGGCGATAAAAATGAGATTAGCTTTTATGACCCAATAGATATCAATAAACTAAATGGCGATAAAATCAAACAAGCCACACAAGCCCAAAGTAGCGCTACTCAAGATATGATAAAAAGCAAGCCAGATGAGTACTTTTGGATGCATAAGAAATTTAAACAGTTCTACCCAGAGATTTACAAATGAAAATTTTAATTATTAAATTTAGATTTATAGGCGATGTGCTTTTAACTACGCCATTAGTTGCTAATCTTAAAACCCATTATCCTAATGCTTCTATACACTTTGCTTTAAATCAAGGAACTCAAGCAGTAATACAAAATAATCCACAAATTGATAAAATCCATATCTATGATAGAGGCACTATTAAAAAATCTAATATATTTAAGCAAATTTGGCTTGAGTTAAAATACGCCTTAGAGTTAAGAAAAGAGAAATTTGATATAGTAATAAATACTGAAACTAGCGATCGTGGGATATTCTTAGCTAAATTTAGCGGAGCTAAAACCATAGTATCACGCAAAGGAACAAACCAAATTCTAAACAAACTCATAACTCACGAATCCAAATCAAACGGCCATATCGTAATGCAAAATTTATCTGCCATTAATGCTTTGGGTAAAGATATTATCACTACTAAAGTAAATTTATATTTTAATAATTATGATTTAAATTTGCCAGATTATTTTATCCATATTCATCCTATGGCTAGGTTTGATTATAAGTGTTTAAGCAATGAAGCAGTAGCTAAAATTATTGATTTTTGCGAAATTGAGCTAGATAAAAGAGTTGTGCTAACCTGTGATAAAAATCCAAATGAGATAAGCAAAATGAAAAATATCTTATCACTTTGTAGCTCAAACCCAATTGTATTTATGGGAAATTTAAGCTTAGATGAAGTGGCATTTTTAAGCTCTAAATCAAAGCTATATATCGGCACCGATACTGCTATAATGCATATGGCTGCAGCCAATGATGTGCCGTGTATAGCTATTTTTGGGCCTAGTTATACATCTGCTTGGGGTCCATGGGATAATTCAAAATCCAAAAGCCTCTATCAGAGCAAAGGCGGGATTCAAAAAATGGGTATTCACACTGTAATTCAAAATAATTTAAAGTGCGTCCCATGCGGTCTAGAAGGGTGCAATAATTCTGGTGTGAGTGAATGCTTAAATAGTTTAGATATTAACTGGATAAAAAATGAAATAAAAAACCATTTTATTACACAAAGTCAACAAAATTTAAATAAATAAACCAATTTATAAGCCTAGCTATGTTAAAATCAAAAAATGAAAAATATATCAATCTTAGAAATAAGCTTTTCTAGCAAAAATCAGAGGTTTATCGAGCGCTTAAAAGCTGCTTTAAATTCGCTCAAATATACTACTATATCTAAAAATTATAGTGGCATTAAAGCTAAAACTAGCCTACTGGGGTTGCTTAAAATCAATAATATAGCCAAAAAGCAAAAGGGCAATGAGTTTTATATCTGTTTAGATAGATTTGATAGTGCTGATATATATTTAGCTAGTGATGGCGTACAAAAAATTTATAAAAAGCTTTATAAATTTTGGTTTTTAAGCTTTTCAAATTTCATCGCTGGTCAAATTGAGAAAAAATGCGTCCAAAACGCTACTAAAATTATAGCAAATTCAAATCTAACTCGCTTTGAATTAGAGACTGTTTATAATCTAGACCCAAATAAATTAGTTACCATTTATCCAGGAATCACACCTCCAATTCAAATCCAAAAAGGCAGAGCCAAGATGCGTTTATGTAATGAGCTTGGGCTTAATATGGAATTGCCAATTATACTATTTGTATCGGATAATTTTAGGATTGATGGAGCTAGGGAATTTATTGAGCTTTTAAGTCGTTTGGAGACCAAGGTAAATGCGCTTATTATCGGTAGCGATAAAGCTGTTTTAAAATATAGAAAAATTGCCCAAAATCTTGGTGTTACAGTTATTTTCCGCCCATCTCAAACTATAATGAATCACTACTATGAAGCAGCTGATATATTTGTTTTGCCATCGCATTATAACTCATTTAGCAATCAACTCTTAGAAGCGCTTAGCTATGGTTGTGCGTGTTTTACTACTGAACAAAATGGAGCTAGTGAGATTTTAGGTAGTGAGTTTATTATGAAGGATGCTAGTGATCAAAGTATAGATGAATATATAAATCTTTTGCTAACAGATCATGATCTACTTTTAGAGATTTCAGGGCAAAATAGCGAATTAGCACGTGAATTTAGCGTTGAAAAGAATCTAAATGAAATTTTAAAGGTTATTGGTGAGAGTATTCATTGAGTTGCCAACATGGCTTGGCGATGGGGTAATGAGTAGTGCTGCTATTGCAAATATTAGGGCAAATTTTAAAGATGCAAAGCTAACATTTTTTGGCTCTGCGGCTAGTACGGCTCTATTTGCTAATCTTGGCGATATTATAATAGATGAGTCCAAAAAATCCAAATTTCGCCTAGCATATCTATATAAATTAGCCAAATCCCAGCCTAAATTTGATGCATTTATCAGCTTTAGAAGTCATCTAGCCTCAAAGGCTTTGGCATTTTTTATTCACGCTCCAAAAAGTGGAGTATATAGGCCAATTAATAAAAATGACCATTTAGTAGTTGATTATCTAAATTTTAGCTCAAAAGCCCTTAATATTGGTATTTTAACCAATGAAATGGAGTTAAGCTTTACTCCACAAATTTATACTAGGCCGACTCTAGGACTAAATCCAGGCGCAACATATGGAAGTGCTAAAAGATGGTATCCTAGCTATTTTGCTCAGGTTGCTATGGAGTTAGCAGATAAATTTGATATTTTGATTTTTGGTGGAAATGGCGAGATAGAGATTTGCGATGAGATTAGCCATATTTTGACTAAAAGCGGTATATCACATATAAATCTTTGTGGTAAAACTAGTATAAAAGATTTAGCTAGTTATATTGCTGGACTTGGGCTTTTTATTACTAATGATAGCGGACCAATGCATATCGCAGCTGCTTTTAAGGTGCCAACAGTTGCACTATTTGGCCCAACTAACTTTACTAGAACTAGCCCATATAATAACCCAAAAGCAAGACTAGCACATCTAAATTTACCATGTATGCCATGTATGAAAAGAGTCTGTCCGCTAGGCTCTCATGAGTGTATGAAAGAGCTAAAGCCAGCCCTTGCATTAGAGCTAGCTAGACAAATTATATAATTTAAACTCAAAACGCTCCATCTACTGCAGCGCAAATAGTGTGAATTATTAAGATATGCATCTCTTGAATTCTAGCTGTATCATTAGAAGGCGCAATTACATTTATATCGCATAACTCATTCATTGCTCCACCATCTCTGCCACTTAATCCTATGGTTTTAATGCCCTTTTGTTTTGCAATCTCAAATGCCTTTAATACATTTTTGCTATTACCGCTTGTACTTATACCTATTAGTAAATCTCCGCTATTTCCTACGCCACTAAGCTGTCTTGCAAAAACTTCATCATATCCATAGTCATTACCAATTGCAGTAAGCGCTGAAGTATCAGTAGTTAATGCAATTGCTGGAAGAGAGATTCTCTCGCTCTTATATCTACCAGTTAGTTCTGCTGCAAAGTGTTGTGCATCAGCTGCGCTTCCTCCATTACCACAAATTAAAATTTTATTACCATTTTTTAGCGTTTTTACTACTATGTTTGCTACACTCATCACCGCTTCATCTATGGACAAAACTCTATTTGCCACCTCTAAATGTGCTTTTAATTCATCTGTAAATATACTCATTTTAGCCTCTTATTTTTTGATTTTTTCTATTATTTTTGTGGTGCTTTTGCCCTCAATAAACTCTATTAACTCAACTCTTTTAGCAAATTCACTACCTACTATCTCTTTGTCTTTATAGTCTGCACCTTTTACTAATATATCAGGTTTAATTGCTTTGATTAACTCATGTGGAGTTAGCTCATCAAATATCACGACAAAATCGACAAACTCCATCGCACACAACATCGCAGCCCTATCATATTGCACATTTACTGGCCTATCTTTGCCTTTTAACTCTCTTACTGAGTTATCTGAATTTAACCCTACTACTAATATATCGCCAAGCATTTTAGCCTTTTGTAAGTAGCTGATATGACCAATATGCATAATATCAAAGCAACCATTAGTAAATACTAAAGTTTTACCATTTCTATCAACCTTTAAAAGCTCATCAAGTTTGACAATTTTACGCTCAAAACCAATTTTTTTACTCTTTAGATTCTCTATTTCGCCCCAGCTTGCATCTGCACTTCCTACCTTACCTACAACTACTGCTGCGGCCAAATTTGCATTATCTATCGCCTCTTCTATGCTCATCTTGCTAGCTAAGCAATAACCCAAAGTAGCTAGTACGCTATCACCAGCACCGGTTACATCAAAAACCTCTTTAGCAAGAGCTGGAAATTTCTTAACCTCATCGCTTAAAAGCCCAATCCCATCTTCGCTAAGAGTGATTAAAGAGTACTCTAATTCATAGTTGAATTTCATACTTTTTAAAGCCAATTCCAAGCTTTCATCGCTATCTATAGAAAATCCTAACGCCTCGCTTGCCTCTTTTTTATTTGGGGTTAAAAGTGTCGCACCTTTATATTTACTATAATCCTTGCCCTTTGGATCTACTAATACCATCTTATGATTATTTTTAGCAATTGATATTATCTGCTTGGTTAAGTAATTACTCAATACACCCTTGCCATAATCACTTAGCAAAACAATATCATAACTAGCTAAAATATCTGCAAATTTACTGACAATCTCATCAGCACAATTTATATCACTTATACTCTCAGTATCTAGCCTAATTACTTGCTGATGTGATACCATTATACGACTTTTTTGGCTAGATTTTCTTCCACTTTGAGATAAAACTAACTCAGCCTTAGCTCCACGAGCATCTAAAAGCTCTAAAATTTCTTTACCTAAATCATCATCGCCAACTACACTTACTACGCCTACTTCTGCACCAAGAGCGATCAAATTTGATACTACGTTACCACAGCCGCCAAGCCTTTTAGTTTCATTTTTGATATTTACTACTTGCACTGGAGCCTCTGGACTAATGCGATCACAACTACCCCAGATATAGTGATCAATCATTAAATCCCCAACTACTAAAACCTTAGCCATTATTTAAACTCACTATTATAAATTCTTTTTATTGCTGGTAGATAGTCTTTTATAGCATCTTCTAAGCTCCATCTAGGCTCATATTTTAATCCAGTTCTTGTAGGCTCAATATCAGCTTGTGTAAAGAATTGATACTGTGATGCAAATGGATTAGCAATATACTCATTACCTAAATTTACGCCAATCTCACGCTGTAAAATATCAGCAATATCTTGAAAACTTCTAGCATTGCCCGTGCCGACATTATAGACTCCGCTATCGCCATTTATCGCTAATTCATTGGCTAAAATTATATCTTTTATATAGACAAAATCCCTTTTTATCTTATCGCTACCTTCAAAAAGCCTTGGTGCTTTTCCACTTAAAATTTGAAGCCCAAACTGCAATACCATAGAGGCAGTTTTATTTTTATAAAACTCTCCATCTCCATATACATTAAAATATCTAAGCCCTACAATATGAAGTCCAGTTTTAGCATTAAATTCACACCCCATCTCATCCATCATAAGCTTACTAAATCCATATACATTACCAGGATTTTCACCTTTGCCTACACTTTGTGGGCTTGGTGCATCTCCATATGTAGCACCGCTACTAGCATATATTAGCTTTGAGCCATTTTCATAAGCAATATCAATAATATCTTTAAATGAATTTAAATTCACCCTCATTATCTCATCTTGTTCAGCCACAGTTGTATCAGATATAGCAGCCTCATGATATATCACATCGGGCTTAAACTCTCTCATCTTTTTAATAGTATCTCTATCACATATATCTCCGCAATGAATTTGGCCTTTAAAGCCGATCAAATTTTTATAATGACCAAAACTTTTTAAATTTCCATTACTAAAAGTCTCATTAGAGCGAAATTTATCCACCACTAAAACCTCATGTTTATCCATAAAATATTTAGCCAAATTTGATCCTATAAATCCAGCTCCACCAGTTATTAATATCTTCATTTTTGTCCTTTTATATGCTCTAAAACTTCTAATACGCTTTTAAATTCATCGCCGATTAAATAGCCTCTTTCTACTCCGGCTCTTCGTGCTGATTCTAAATCGCTTGGCTTATCTCCTATCATTAATGAATCTTTTAAACTAATATTAAATTCATCTAAAGCCTGCAATATCATTCCAGGTTTAGGCTTTCTGCAATTACAATCATCGCTTGGGGTGTGAGGGCAATGGTATATTTTTTTAATCTCAATACCATAAGATTTAAACTCATCAATCATATACTTGCTAAGCTTTGCAAAATCATCTTCACTATAATATCCCCTACCAATTCCAGATTGATTTGTAACTACAAAAATCTCATATCCAAGCATCATAAATCCAGCCAAAGCCTCAAAAATTCCAGGCATAAACTCAAAATCTTCTATACGATAAACATAACCAGGATCTTTATTTATCACCCCGTCACGATCTAAAAATAGTGCTTTAATCTTTTCCATAGGTTGATTTTATCTATTTTTAGTTTAAATTCACTTAATATAGATGAATTTATCCAATAATCGCTAACTAAAAATTAAAAATTTAATTCTAGTATTTAATCTAAAATTCAGAATATTGCCACTATAATACTCTTTTAAAATCTCTCAAAAAAGGATATAAAATGAAAAAAATAGTTCTATTAGTTGCATTAACCTGTGTTGGCGCATTCGCTGCTGATGGTGCTGACATTTACAAAAAATGTGCAGTTTGTCATGGTGCTAAAGCTGAGAAAAAATATCTAAATAAAGTTCCAGCTCTAGTTGATGCAGATCCAGCTCAAAGATTAGCTGATATGAAAGCTTATAAAGCTGGTGCCCTAAACGATGGTAAAGGCAAAATTGGCATGGGTGCTATCATGAAAGGTCAAATGGCTACTTTAAGCGATGCTGATATGGCAGCAGTTAATGACTATATCTCTACACTTAAATAATTCTATCTAGCTAGCATTTGCTAGCTAGGCTTTTAATTTATTTTTATATATTCATTTAAATCAATCACAATAGATATTTTCGCTCTCAAGCTAGCTCATTAGGTCAAGCCATATCTAATGGTAATGATGCAAGCCGGTATAAGAGCTGAAGTTAATAATACTCAAATTTTTGGCGTGGTTGCTGCTGGTACAATTAAAGATTTTATGATTAATGGCGTAACTATTGGTAATATTACTGTAAAAGCTAATGATTCTGGCAAGTGGACGAGGTTAAAGTAGTAGCCTATACTACAAAAGATAACCTAGAAAAAGATCTAGAACCTATGCTAGATAGAGCTAAGCAGACATATCAAGAGAGCTGTTCAATCTGCCATCATTTGCACAAAGAGAGTCAATATAATCCAAATTAGTGGCCATTGCTATTTAAATCAATGCTATCTCGTACTCCAATTGATAAAAAAGATGAGTGGCTAATAATTCAATATCTACAAAAAGCTTCAAAAGAAGATATCAAATGAAAACCAATAGAAGAGAATTTTTGAAACTAGGCGCAGCTTTAAGTCTTGCTCCAATGCTTCCTAGCAATCTATTTGCTGGAGCAAATACTCAAGTGGTTAAAAATGGTGAAGTATTTACAGCGGCTCACTGGGGTATGCTAAAAGCCACAGTAAAAGATGGTAAAATCATAAGTTCTAAACCATATCAAACGCTATCAAAAATCTCCACTTCAAGATACAATGGCAGATTTAGTATATAAAACTAGAATTACTGCTCTAATGGTAAGAAAGAGTTATCTAGAAAATCCAGATAGTCCAAAACCTGAATTAAGAGGTATAGATGAGTGGGTAGAGGTAAAATATGAAGATGTTATTAAGCTAGTAGCAAGAGAGCTTAAAAAGACAAGAGAACAAAAAGGTATGCAAAGTATATTTGCAAGAAGCCATGGATGGTATAGTAGTGGTAAATTACACAATCCTAGATTTTATTGCGTTGAGATTCCATTTTCTATTGCTACGCTATCTAATCTTTTAGGAGCGCAACGCCAAAGTGTATCGACTATATTTAATAAACTTATTAAAACTGGAAAGCTTATTAAATATGGCAAAAGCAGCTATATAATAGCTTAAATTTAGTATTGTAAGCTAAATTTAACTCCATCTTTAATATGTGAATAATGCCAATATATTAACGTTATTAAATTTTTTTTAAGATACTTAGTAACGCTAAAATAAATAAACTTTTATTTCTGGTAATGATAGCATTCTTTGTAAATTTATACTATCACGCCTTATATTTGCAAAACCCACAACGGAAAAAATTTTTAAATTTAGATAAATCATAGAATTAAAAGCTACTCCACCAAACAAAGTCCGTGTGTAAAAGGTATATCGATATTTATTTTTCCGTTCATTAGTGATTTTATTAGCTCTGCATCGCTCTCTCTTTGTTCTAGCTGTTTTTGGCGTCTTTGCTCATCGATTTTAAGGATTATCACTACATCAGCAAAGTTTATTCTTACTGGATTTGCACAGATATAAAAAATTATTTTGACATATGGAGGTAGAAATTTTGTAAATGGTTTTAGATTATCTTTTAGATTGTGTTGGGGGGGGTATTGCGAATTTTAGGGCGCGCAATAAATAGGTTTAAGCTCATCACATTATCATCTATGACGGCGATTTGGTACGGTGCAAAGTTACCAAAGCCTTTTTTGCGAATTGTCTTGCCAAGTGTGCTTTTGCCACTACCACATAGCCCAGTTAGTGCTACTATTAGTCGTGGTTTTTCTTTTAATGTTTGAATACAAATTTGATTTAATTGCTCAAATAGTTGCGAGCGATTTTGATATATTTTCATTAATTACCTTTTTAATTTATGTTAATTATATCTAAAATTTGATTGTAAATTAGATAAATTTAATGTTATATAAAAATTACTTAATTAGCTTTACAATCTTTTAGTAATAATAACATAATGCTATAGATTATCTAAATTTAAATTTCATTCTAATATTTAAAATATTCCTTATAAAAAGGAAAAAAATAAAACAAAATTTGCAAAAATAGCGCTAAAATTTGATTTTAAAACTTATTTTGGGTATAATTCGCGTCTTTTGATGAGAAGCGTAAGCTTTGCTTGCATGCTTGAGAGATTGATAATAAGCCTCTGCAAGAGCATTATATCAAAAGGTCGCAAGTTAGCGATAAGTTATTTTTAAAGGAAAAAACATGGAAAGAATTAGGCTTAAGCTAAAAGCTTATGACCACAGAGTTCTAGACCGCACAGTTGCAGCCATCGTAGAAGCTGTCAAACGCACTGGTGCCGATGTTCGTGGGCCAGTACCTATGCCTACAAAGATTAAACGCTACACAGTGTTAAAATCTCCACATGTAAATAAAGATTCTCGTGAGCAATTTGAGATGAGAATTCACGCTCGTATGCTAGATATCGTAGCAGCTACGCCTGATACAGTTGATAGCCTAACAAAGCTTGACTTAGCTCCAGAAGTTAATGTCGAAGTTCGCGCTATGGGCAAGTAAGCATAAAAGGAAGAGATGATGGAATATATCGTAGAAAAAATAGGTATGAGCAGAACTATCTCAAACCCAAGCATTCCTGTTACATTGCTTAGGCTTTTACCAGCTAAAGTATGCGAAGTAGGCGAAAATAGCAGAGCTATCGTAGCTTATGCACACACAAAAGCAAATAACAAAGCTATAAAAGGTCAGCAAAAAAAATATGGTTTAAGTAGCGAATTTAACCAATTTGCGACTCTAAGCGTAGCAAATAGCGAAGCTGGGGATTTAGATACTACTCCACTAAATGAAGCAAAAGTTTTAAAAGTTAGCTTTAATACAAAAGGTAGAGGCTTCCAAGGTGTTATAAAAAGACATGGATTTTCAGGTGGTCCTGCAAGTCATGGTTCGAGATTTCACCGCAGACCAGGTTCTATAGGTAACTGCGAATGGCCAGGCCGTGTCCAACCAGGTAGAAAAATGGCCGGACATTATGGTAATGAAAAAACTACCGTTAAAAACGAAGTTGTAAGCTTTGATAGTGCTAATGGAATTTTAGTATTAAAAGGCTCAGTTCCAGGATTTAATGGTGCGATGGGTAGAGTAAGGATAGTTAAATGAGTAAAATAGCAGTTTTAAATGATAAATTTGAAAAAACAAGTGAATTAGAACTTCCAGCTAGTTACGCTGAAGTAAATTCGCACAATTTATATCTCTATGTCAAAAGCTACCTTGCTAGTATGAGAGCAAACTCAGCCCACACAAAAGGTCGCTCAGATGTAAGTGGTGGCGGTAAAAAACCTTGGCGTCAAAAAGGCCGTGGTGGCGCAAGAGCTGGTTCAACTAGAACAAATGTTTGGGTTGGCGGTGCTGTGGCATTTGGTCCTAAAAATAATAGAAATTATAATCAAAAAGTTAATAAAAAACAAAAAAGATTAGCGCTTGAATTTGCTCTAAACGAAAAAGTAGCAAATGGCAAATTTTATGCAGTAGATAGCATCGCTATCGAAAGTGGCAAAACAAAAGACGCAGCAGCTATCATCAAAAAATTAGGCGTTAGAGATGCGTTAATCATCAAAAATGAGCTTGATGCTAAGACTCTTTTAGCATTTAGAAACCTAGCAAATTGCTATGTAATTGATGCTAGTGAAGTAAATGCATATTTAGTCTCAGTCTATAGTGCGGTTATAGCAGAGAAATCAGCACTACAATCAATAGTAAAAGAGGGCTAAAAATGGCAGATATAACAGATATCAAAACTATAGTATATACAGAAAAAACTCTTGGCCTTCAAGAACAAGGTGTAGTAGTGATCCAAACTTCACCAAAAATGACTAAAAATGGCCTAAAAGAGGTATTAAGAGAGTATTTTGGTGTAACGCCACTTAGAGTAAATTCACTTAGAATAGACGGCAAAGTTAAGCGTTTTAGAGGTAGAGTTGGCGTAAGAAATGACTATAAAAAATTCTATGTCAAATTACCAGATGGCGTAAGCCTAGCAAGTCAGGAGGCATAAGATGGCAATAAGAAGTTTTAAACCTTATACCCCAAGTAGAAGATTTATGACAAGTCTTAGCAGCGAAGATATCACAGCTAAAGCTAGTGTAAGAAGTCTACTTGTTAAAATTCCTGCCGCAGCTGGTAGAAATAATAATGGTAGAATCACAAGTCGCCATAAAGAAGCAGGTGCTAAAAAATTATATCGTATAATTGACTTTAAGCGTCGTAAATTCGGAATTCCAGGCAAGGTTGAAGCTATTGAGTATGATCCAAATAGAAATTGCCGTATCGCTCTAATCTCATATGCAGATGGCGAAAAAAGATATATTATCCGCCCTAGTGGCTTAAATGTAGGCGATGTTATAAGTGCAGCCGAAGCCGGCCTTGATATAAAACCAGGCAACGCTATGAAGTTAAAAAGCATTCCAGTTGGTACAATCGTCCATAATATCGAGCTAAAACCAGGCAAAGGCGCCCAAATGGCAAGAAGTGCGGGTGGATATGCTCAACTTATGGGTAAAGAAGAAAAATATGTAATCCTAAGACTTCCAAGCGGTGAGATGAGACAAGTACTAGCTGAATGTATGGCTACAGTTGGCGTAGTTGGCAATGAAGATTGGGCAAATGTAACTATCGGTAAAGCAGGTCGCAATCGCTATAGAGGTATCCGCCCACAAACTAGAGGTAGTGCGATGAACCCAGTAGATCACCCACACGGTGGTGGTGAAGGTAAGAAAAATTCGGGTCGCCACCCAGTTACTCCATGGGGCAAACCAACTAAAGGTGCTAAAACTCGCCGTAAAAAAGCTAGTGATAGACTTATAATTTCTAGAAGAAAGGGTAAATAACGATGGCTAGATCGCTAAAAAAAGGTCCTTTTGTAGATGACCATGTAATGAAAAAAGTCATCGCTGCAAAAGCCGCTAATGATAATAAACCAATCAAAACTTGGTCAAGAAGAAGCACAATTACACCTGAAATGATAGGTTTGACATTTAATGTGCATAATGGCAAAAGCTTTATCCCTGTATATATAACAGAAAATCATATAGGTTACAAGCTAGGCGAATTCGCTCCAACAAGAACATTTAAGGGTCATAAAGGCTCTGTTCAGAAAAAAATAGGTAAATAAGGGGAAGTTATGAGTAGAGCGATTATTAAATTCATCAGACTATCTCCAACAAAAGCTAGATTAATAGCTGATGAAGTTCAAGGCATGAATGCTGAATTAGCATTAGCTAGCCTTAGCTTTATGCCAAATCGTGGCGCAAAATATATCGCAAATGCTATCAGCTCAGCTGTAGCTAATGGCGGATTTGAGCCTGAAGAGGTAGTTGTGAAAAGTTGTAGAGTAGATGCAGGTCCTGTCTTAAAAAGATTCCGCCCAAGAGCAAGAGGAAGCGCAAGTAGAATTCGCAAACCTACTAGCCATATCTTAGTAGAAGTAGCTAGACCAGCAAAAACAGAGAAGGAAGCATAAAATGGGACAAAAAGTTAATCCAATAGGTCTTAGACTAGGTATAAACAGAAACTGGGAGTCTAGATGGTTTCCATCAAAAGCAACTCTTCCAGAAAGCATAGGCGAAGACTATAAAATAAGAAAATTCCTAAAAGCTAAGCTATATTACGCTGGTGTTAGCCAAATTTTAGTTGAAAGAACAGCTAAAAAACTAAGAGTTACAGTAGTTGCGGCTCGTCCTGGTATCATCATCGGCAAAAAAGGTGGCGAAGTAGAAAATTTAAGACTAGAAGTTGCTAAATTAGTCAATAAAGATGTAGCTATCAATATCAAAGAAGAGCGTAAAGCAGGAAGCTCAGCTCAATTAGCAGCTGAAAATGTAGCGATGCAACTTGAGCGTCGTGTGGCATTCCGCCGTGCTATGAAAAAGGTAATCCAAGGTGCTCAAAAAGCTGGTGCCAAAGGTATCAAAGTAAGCGTAGCAGGTCGTTTAGGTGGTGCTGAAATGGCTAGAACAGAGTGGTATCTTGAAGGTCGTGTGCCTTTGCATACTTTAAGAGCTAGAATAGATTATGGTTTTGCTGAAGCTCACACAACTTATGGCAATATAGGTGTCAAAGTATGGATATTTAAAGGCGAAGTACTTCAAAAAGGTATCCAAGCTGATAAGAGTGAAGAGACAACTTCTAAAAAAGCAAAACGCGCTAGAAGGGGTAAATAATGTTATTACCAAAAAGAACGAAATATCGCAAAATGATGAAAGGCCGCAATCGTGGCTACGCAACTCGTGGTACAGCTCTAGCACTTGGCGAATTTGGATTAAAAGCTGTAGAAGCTGGTAGAATCAACTCTCGTCAAATAGAATCTGCTCGTCAAGCATATACTCGTCATGTTAAAAGACAGGCTAAAACTTGGATTAGAGTATTTCCAGATAAACCAATAACCAAAAAACCATTAGAAACTCGTATGGGTAAAGGTAAAGGCGGTGTTGAAGAGTGGGTTATGAATATTAAACCAGGTAGAATAATATTTGAAATGGCTGGAGTATCTGAAGAGCTTGCTAGAGAGGCTCTGACATTAGCTATGCACAAACTACCATTTAAAACTAAGTTTGTAACAAGAGAGAGCGAAAATGAAATATACTGATATAAGTGGAAAAAATTTAAGCGAACTTAACGCTTTGTTAAAAGAGAAAAAGGTGCTTTTATTTACACTTAGACAAAAGCTAAAAACTATGCAGCTAACTAACCCAAATGAGATCCGTGAAGCTAAAAAAGATATCGCTAGGATCAATACTGCAATTAGTGCTGCGAAGTAAGGGGTAAATGATGGCAGTAGAAATGAAAAGAGAAATTCAAGGTGTCGTAGTAGCGATAGCTGGGAATAAAACTGCAACTATATTAGTTGAAAGAAGAGTTATGCACTCAAGATATCATAAATTCGTAAAACGCTTTAAAAAGTATCTAGTTCATGATGAGAAAAATGAGCTAAAAGTGGGAGATACTATATCAGCTGTTGAGTGCAGACCGCTAAGCGCTAGAAAAAAATTCCGCTTACAATCAGTTTTGAAAACAGGAGTTGAATAATGATACAAAGTTTTACAAGACTAGCAGTAGCAGATAATAGTGGCGCAAAAGAGTTAATGTGTATAAAAGTTTTAGGTGGTAGCAAAAGACGATATGCAAGCCTAGGTGATGTTATCGTTTGCTCAGTTAAGAAAGCTCTACCAAATGGCAAAATTAAAAAAGGTCAAGTGGTAAAAGCAGTAGTAGTAAGGACTAAAAAAGAAGTTCAAAGAGATAATGGATCTTTAATTAGATTTGATGAAAATGCTGCTGTTATACTTGATAACAAAAGAGAGCCAGTAGGTACTCGTATATTTGGCCCAGTGGGTAGAGAAGTAAGATATGCGAATTTTATGAAAATCGTATCTCTTGCACCGGAGGTTCTATAATGGCAGTAAAATATAAAATCAAAAAAGGCGATGAAGTAAAAGTAATCGCAGGTGATGATAAAGGCAAAGTTGCTAAAGTTTTAGCAGTGCTTCCTAAAAAAGGTCAAGTGATAGTAGAGGGTGTAAAAGTTGCTAAAAAAGCTGTAAAACCAAGTGAGAAAAATCCAAATGGTGGCTTTATAAGCAAAGAGATGCCTATTGATATTTCAAATGTAAGCAAAGTTGAGGGCTAAGTATGAGATTAAAAACTAAATACGCAGAGAGTATTAAACCGGCTTTGGTTAAAGAATTTGATATCAAAAATCCTATGCTTATTCCAGCAATTGAGAAAATTGTGATTAGCGTCGGAGCTGGCGAGGGTGCTAAGGATCAAAAATTGCTTCAAAATATGGCTGATACAATATCTTTAATAGCCGGTCAAAAAGCAGTTGTTACAAATGCTAAAAAATCAGTTGCTGGCTTTAAAGTAAGAGAAGGCTTCCCTGTTGGTATAAAAGTAACTCTAAGAAAAGAGCAAATGTATGCATTCTTAGATAAACTAATTAGCATCGCACTTCCTAGGGTAAAAGACTTCCGTGGTTTGCCTAGAGATGGATTTGATGGTCGTGGTAATTATAACTTTGGTTTAAATGAACAACTAATGTTTCCAGAAGTTGTATTTGATCAAATTCTAAGAACACATGGTATGAATATAACTATAGTTACAACAACTAACGATGACAAACAAGCGTTCAAACTACTTGAACTCTTTGGCATTCCATTTGCAAAAGGAAAGTAATATGGCAAAAAAATCAATGATAGCAAAAGCAGCACGCAAACCTAAATTTAGCGTGCGTGGATACACTAGATGTCAAATTTGTGGTCGCCCACACTCTGTTTATAAAGATTTTGGAATTTGCCGTGTGTGCCTAAGAAAAATGGCTAACGAAGGACTAATACCAGGTCTTAAAAAAGCAAGTTGGTAAGGGAAGCAAGATGATAAATGATTTAATTTCAGACGGATTAACACGCATTAGAAATGCGGCTATGAGAAGATTAGAGACTACTCAACTTCTACACTCAAATGTTGTTGAGGCGACTTTAAAAATTCTAGCACAAAAAGGTTATATTGAAAGCTACAATGTTATTGAAGAGAATAATAAAAAATTCATTAATGTAGTTTTAAAATATGACGAGCGTGGTAGAAGTGTTATCAATGAGCTAAAAAGAGTTTCAAAACCAGGCCGTAGAGTTTATCAAGGCAAAGACGAGATTAAAAGATTTAAAAATGGTTATGGGACAATTATCGTTAGCACAAGCAAAGGTGTTTTAAGTAATGATGAAGCACACAAAGCTGGTGTTGGCGGTGAGGTGCTTTGTACAGTTTGGTAAGAGTGGAATTAGCCTTTTTAAATTTGAAAGGCTAATCTTTTTATGGTATTGGGTATCCATTCGCATAGCGTAGAAATACCCTAGACAAGTAAAAAGGAAAAATATGTCAAGAATTGGAAAACAGCCAATATCTATCCCAAGTGGTTTAGATGTTAGTTTAAATGGTGCAGTTTTAGTGTTTAAAAAGGGCAACGCTACTAAAGAACTAGACACTAAAGGCAATGTCAATGTAGAAGTTAAAGATGGTTTTATCACTTTTGCTAGTAAGGGCGATGATAGACAAAGCAGAGCCTACTGGGGTACATATCGTGCTTTGGCTAATAATATAGTAATTGGCTTAACTGCTGGATTTACTAGACAGTTAGAGATCAATGGTGTTGGTTATAAAGCTGCAGCAAAAGGCAAAGTATTAGAGTTAGCATTAGGCTTTTCTCACCCTATTAATTATGAACTTCCTGAAGGTGTAGAAGTAAGTGTTGAGAAAAACATTATCACAATTAAAGGTAGCGATAAACAAGTAGTAGGCCAAGTAGCAGCTGAAGTAAGAGGCTTTAGACCACCAGAACCTTACAAAGGCAAAGGTGTCAAATATGTCGAAGAGCGCATAATCCGCAAAGCCGGTAAAACATCTAAGAAATAAGGGTAAGCAATGGTAGCAAATGTATTAAAAAGAAAATTATCTCTAAGAATTAAGAGAAAAAGAAGAATAAGAGCTAAAATTAGCGGTACTGCGTCTTGCCCTAGAATTTCTATATTCAAATCTAATAGAACTCTATATGTCCAAGCGATAGAAGATATCAACGCTACTACGCTTTGTGCTAGTGATGGCAGAAAACTAGGCGTAAAAGCAAATAAAGCCGGTGCGGCAGTGCTAGCTAAAGATATTGCTGCAAAACTAGAAAAAGCTGGAATTAAAGAAGCGGTATTTGATAGAAATGGCTATCTTTATCATGGTGTAGTTGCAGCATTTGCTGAAGCTCTAAGAGAAAATGGCATTAAGCTATAACGCAAGGATTGTTGATGGAAAAGTATAATAGAGAAGAATTTGAAGAAGTAATCGTCGATATCGGTCGTGTTACTAAGGTTGTAAAAGGCGGTAGAAGATTTAGATTTACAGCTCTTGTTGTTGTAGGTGATAAAAAAGGTCGTGTTGGATTCGGATTTGGTAAAGCTAAAGAGGTGCCAGATGCGATGAGAAAAGCTACTGATGATGCGTTTAAAAACATTGTAGAAGTCAAATTAAAAGGCAATACAATTCCTCACGATATCGAAGTTAAATACAACGCAAGTAGAATTCTACTAAAACCAGCTAGCGAAGGTACCGGAGTTATCGCTGGTGGTGGTGCTCGTCCAGTTGTAGAGTTGGCAGGTATCAAAAATATACTTACTAAATCTCTTGGTTCAAACAACTCTGCAAATGTCGTTCGTGCTACAATTAAAGCATTAAGTATGCTAAAAGGTTAAGGAGAGAGCATGGGACTAGAAAATTTACAAAAAGCTGCTGGCTCAACTCGCAACACTAAAAGAATCGGTCGTGGTCAAGGTAGCGGTTGGGGTAAAACAGCCACAAAAGGTGGCAAAGGCCAAACAGCTAGAAAAGGTTATAACGAAAAAAGAGGCTTTGAAGGTGGCCAACAACCACTTCAAAGAAGACTACCAAAAGTAGGCTTTACTTCTAAATTTGAAAAACCATATGCGATTAGCGTTGATAGAAATCCTGCTATTAAAGAGTTAAGCGAAATTACACTAGATACTCTTAAAACAGTACATAAATTCTCAAACAGCATTAAAAAAGTTAAACTCATTGGTGCTGGTGCTAAAGATTTAGCAAGTAAAATAAAAGATGAGAATATAAAGGCAACTGGAATTAACTAATGAACAGAGCATTAATCAACAAGATATTAATTACGCTTGGATTTTTGTTTGCTTACAGGGTGCTGGCTTATGTGCCAGTGCCTGGTGTAAATATTGATGTTATTAGGGAATTTTTTACTTCAAATAGCTCAAATGCGCTTGGTATGTTTAATATGTTTAGCGGCGGCGCTGCTGAGCGTCTAAGCATTATTTCGCTAGGCATTATGCCTTATATTACTGCTTCAATTATTATGGAGCTTTTAGCTGCTACATTTCCAAATTTAGGCAAGATGAAAAAAGAGCGTGATGGTATGCAAAAATATATGCAGATTATCCGCTATGCTACTATCGTAATTACCGTGATACAAGCAATTGGTGTAAGCATCGGATTACAAAGTCTAACTGGCAAAGATGGATCTAGTGCGATAATGATAGATACGAATTTATTTATCGGAATTAGCTGCGTATCTATGCTAACTGGTACGATGTTGCTTATGTGGATAGGTGAGCAGATCACTCAAAGAGGTATTGGTAATGGTATTAGTCTTATAATCTTTGCTGGTATCGTAAGTGGTATTCCAAGTGCTATTGGCGGGACAATTGATCTAGTCAATACCGGCGAGTTAAATTTCTTAGTAGTTATAGCAATTGCTTTGATTATCCTAGCTACTGTTGGTGTGGTAATATATGTAGAGATGGGAGAAAGAAGGGTGCCGATTTCATATTCTCGTAAAACTGTTATGCAAAATCAAAATAAGAGAATAATGAATTACATCCCTATTAAAGTAAATTTAAGTGGTGTTATTCCACCGATTTTTGCTAGTGCTATTTTGATGTTCCCGGGGACAATTTTACAAGCAAGTACAAATGAGTTTATATTAGCTATCAATGATTTTTTAAATCCAAATAGCTATTTTTTCAATATTTTAACATTTTTGTTTATTCTATTTTTTGCATATTTTTATGCTTCAATCACATTTAACGCAAAAGACATAAGCGAAAATTTAAAAAGACAAGGTGGATTTATTCCTGGTGTTAGACCTGGCGAAAGCACCGCTAACTTCTTAAACGAAGTAGCTAGCAGACTTACCTTAACTGGTTCTATATATCTTGGTCTTATCTCTACTTTGCCTTGGGTTTTGGTTAAATTTATGGGAGTTCCTTTCTATTTTGGTGGTACATCTGTATTGATTGTAGTTCAAGTAGCGCTTGATACTATGAGAAAGATAGAAGCTCAAGTCTATATGAGTAAATATCAAACTCTAAGTGCGGTTGGGCTATAAAATGGCTATAGGTATAAAAACTCCAAAAGAGATAGAGAGTATGCGTGCGGCTAATAAGATAGTCGCAGCTACTCTAGATCATCTCCATACTATTATTAAGCCTGGAATTTCGCTACTTGAAATTGACAAAATTTGCGAAGATATGATAGTTTCTGCTGGGGCTAAACCAGCTTTTAAAGGACTTTACGGCTTTCCAAATACAGCTTGTATCAGCGTAAATGAGGTTGTGATTCATGGAATTCCAAATGGCTATATTTTACAAGATGGTGATATAGTTTCAGTTGATATTGGTTCAAATTTAAATGGATTTTTTGGTGATAGTGCTAGGACATATCCAGTAGGCAATATCTCAAAAAGCGATGAAGATTTGATAGCTTGTAGCAAAGATGCTTTGTATTATGCTATTGATGAGATTAGGGTTGGTATGCATTTTAAAGAGTTGTGCTATAAGTTGGAGCAATTTATACTATCTCGTGGGTATGTGCCTTTAAAGGGATTTTGCGGTCATGGTATAGGTCGCAAACCACATGAAGAGCCTGAAATTCCAAATTATTTAGAAGGGACAACCCCAAAAGCTGGGCCAAAGATTAGAAATGGTATGGTCTTTTGTATCGAGCCGATGATTTGTCAAAAAGATGGCACCCCAAAGATTGCCGCAGACAAATGGACTGTTACTAGCGTAGATGGTATGCGCACTAGCCATTATGAACACTGCGTAGCTGTGATAAATGGCAAGGCTGAAATTTTAAGTAGCGTTAGCTAAAGGTTGCTTTGAGTTTAAAGAAATTTAAATTCAATTTAATTTTCTTTAAATTTTTAATAGCTGATAATAACGAAAGGAATAAATTTGGCAAAAGATGATGTTATAGAGATTGATGGTAATGTAGTTGAAGCCCTACCAAATGCCACTTTCAAAGTAGAATTAGATAATAAGCATGTGATTTTATGCCACATTGCAGGCAAGATGAGAATGCACTATATCAAAATAATGCCAGGTGATAGGGTTAAAGTGGAGCTTACGCCATATAGTCTAGATAAAGGCAGAATCACATATCGTTATAAATAATCTATGATAGAGATTTTAAAAGATAAGCTTAAAAGATTTGGCGTATCTTCGCAAGATTTAGATGAGATAGAAGAATCTTTACAAATTAAAAAATTTAGCGATGGTAGCTCCCTTACAAAGAGCCATTATGGACTGCTGATGATAGGCTCTGGGTCCCTTAGAGTTTATACTATTTTTGGCTCTCAAGAACAGACAATTCTCACCCTTGAAAAGGGTGATGAATGGGTAATATGCCAAATTTGTACTCAAAAATCACTTCAATTAGAATTAAATCTTCAAGCTCTTGGCGATTTAGAAATTATCACAATCCCAGATAATATTTTTAGAAATTTAAGGGAGAAATATCCTAAGCTTAGTGAGTATATTTTGACTATTTTTGCTAAGCAATTTGCTAAGAGTATAGAGGTAGCTTCAAAAAGCAAAACTATACCATTTCGTGATAGGCTGATTGAATTTATCAATAAAAATGCTATAAATAACAGCATAAAGATAACTCATCAGCAAATAGCAAATCATCTAGGCGTAACAAGAGAGAGCGTATCTAAAAATCTCAAACAGCTAGAAAAAAATGGATTTTTAACCCTATCAAGAGGTGAAATTTGTTTAGTTGTGTGAAGCGGTTACATACAAAAATATAAAAATTCTATAAAATCCAAATTTAATTTATTTTAAAGGATTTTTATGGATTTAGAGATGTTTTGTCATCAATGTGAGATGAGTGCTAATGATGGATGTGGCTCTAAAGGACAAAGTATCGGAACTTGCGGTAAAGACGCTACACTAGCAAGACTACAAGATATGATGATATTTGCCTTAAAGGGTCTAAGTGCATATCGCCACCACGCAAATGAATTAGGGGCTAATACAAAAAATGTAGATGATGTAATGGCTCAAACCCTGTATTTTACACTTACAAATATGAATTTTAACTTTGATCAGCATATTGAACAATTGCTAAAAGTAGGCAAAGCTGGAGTAGAAGTTATGGATATTCTAAGCAATGCTCATACAAGCAAATTCGGTATCCCAACGCCCGTAAAAATTACTCAAAACAGAGCAGAAGGCAAAGCTATTTTAGTAAGCGGACATAATCTTCATGCGCTAAAAGAGTTGTTAGAACAGACCAAAGACAAAGGGATCAATATCTATACTCACTCTGAAATGCTTCCAGCTCATGGCTATCCAGAGCTTAAAAAGTATCCTCATTTAAAAGGGAATTTAGGCAAAGCTTGGTTTGATCAAACTGAGCTTTTTAATAAATTTAACGGGGCTATTTTGATGACTACAAATTGTATTGTCCCGCTTCGCAAAAGTGCCAAGTATAGCGATAGATTGTTTGGATATGATATTGCTAGCACTAAAGGCATAGCTCATATTATCGGTGACGACTTTACTCCATTAATTAATAAGGCTTTAGAGCTTGATGATGTAAGCGGCTTTGATAGCGATGAAGTAATCAGCACAGGCCATCACTATAAGGCTGTTTTGCCTATGGCTGGTGAGATTTTAGAGGCGATTAAAAGTGGTAAAATTCGTAGATTTTTTGTTATAGCAGGATGTGATGCGCCGGGCAAGGGTAGAGAGTATTATAGAGAGCTAGCTCTTAGCGTGCCAAAAGATTGTGTGATTTTGACTTCAAGTTGTGGTAAATTTAGATTTAATGATATAGATTTTGGTCTAATTGAAGGGACAAATATCCCAAGATATTTAGATTTGGGTCAGTGTAATGATAGCAATGGCGGAGTAAAAATAGCTATGGCTTTAAGCGAAGCTACAGGGATAGCTATCAATGACTTGCCACTTTCAATAGTGTTAATGTGGATGGAACAAAAAGCTATAATAATATTAGTAGCACTCTTATATTTAGGTGTAAAAAATATCCATATAGGGCCTAGCTTGCCAAAATTTTTAAATAGTGAGATATTAAATTTCTTAGTAGAAAAATATAATCTATCACTAATCAGCGAAGATCCAAAAGCGGATTTAGAGAAATTTTTAAACTCTTAAGTTTTTAACAGGGCTACGGCTCTGTTAAGCGTAATCCCATTTTGATTTAAATTCAAATTTATAAATTTTAAAGCCAATTTTAGATACAATTTTGCGCTTTGCATCCAAACTGGATAAAGAAGTGTTTTCAAAGCGTGCCACTTGTTTTGAAAATAGTTGGTTTAGGCGTGTTCTTAGACCTAAGTGCAGTCTAGTAAAAGTGGTAAATAATTTTTAGGAGACTCAGATGAAAGTTCGTCCTTCTGTAAAGAAGATGTGTGACAAATGTAAAATTGTCAAACGCAAAGGCATAGTTCATGTAATTTGCGAAAATCCAAAACATAAACAAAGACAAGGATAAGGTATGGCTCGTATTGCAGGTGTTGATTTACCAAAGAAAAAAAGAGTTGAGTATGGCCTTACATATATCTATGGTATAGGGCTATATACTTCAAGAAAAATTCTTGATGCTGTAGGTATCTCTTATGACAAGAGAGTTTATGAGCTAAGTGAAGATGAAGCCGCTGCGATCAGAAAAGAGATCCAAGAGCACTATATGGTTGAAGGTGACCTAAGAAAAAGTGTAGCTATGGATATTAAGGCTTTAATGGATTTAGGTAGCTTTAGAGGCTTAAGACACAGAAAAGGTCTGCCAGTGCGTGGTCAAAAAACAAAAACAAACGCAAGAACTAGAAAAGGCAGAAGAAAAACTGTTGGCGCTGCTACTAAATAAGGATAAAATATGGCAAAGAGAAAAGTAATTAAGAAAAAAGTAGTTAAAAAAAATATAGCTAGAGGCATTGTATATGTTTCTGCTACATTTAATAATACAATGGTTACGGTTACTGATGAGATGGGTAATGCTATTGCTTGGAGTAGTGCTGGTGGCTTAGGCTTTAAAGGTAGCAAAAAATCAACCCCATACGCAGCTCAACAAGCTGTAGAAGATGCATTAAATAAAGCTAAAGAGCATGGCATTAAAGAAGTAGGCATCAAAGTTCAAGGCCCAGGTAGTGGTAGAGAAACAGCAGTTAAAAGTATCGGCGCAGTAGAAGGAATTAAGGTGCTATATCTAAAAGATATAACTCCTCTAGCTCACAATGGCTGCAGACCACCAAAACGCCGCCGCGTGTAATTGTAGATAGAATTTAGGAGAATTATAATGGCAAGATATAGAGGACCAGTTGAAAAATTAGAAAGACGCCTAGGTGTATCTCTTGCACTTAAAGGCGAAAGAAGACTAGCTGGCAAGAGCGCATTAGAAAAAAGACCATACGCTCCAGGCCAACACGGACAAAGAAAAGCTAAAGTAAGCGAATATGGCTTACAATTAAGAGAGAAACAAAAAGCTAAATTTATGTATGGCGTAAGTGAAAAACAATTTAGAAGATTATTTGCCGAAGCCGCAAGAAGAGAGGGAAATACTGGTGCACTTCTTATCTCTTTATTAGAGCAAAGACTTGATAATGTAGTTTATAGAATGGGCTTTGCATCTACTAGAAGATTCGCAAGACAGCTAGTAACTCACGGCCATATCTTAGTAAATGGCAAAAGAGTTGATATCCCTTCATACAGAGTAAGAGCCGGTGAAAAGATAGAAATTGTCGAGAAAAGCAAAGAAAACCCACAAATCGTTCGTGCTATAGAGCTTACTAATCAAACAGGCATGGTGGCTTGGGTTGATGTAGAAAAAGATAAAAAATATGGAATTTTCACTAGAATTCCAGAACGAGAAGAGGTTATCATTCCAGTTGAGGAAAGATATATAGTCGAGCTTTACTCTAAATAATAAGGAGAGTATGATGAGAAAGATAACAACATCAGCTTACATGCCTACTGATATAGAGGTTATCCCAGTAAGTGAAAATGTAGCTAAAATAGTAGCATATCCATTTGAAACTGGTTATGCAGTTACTCTAGCTCATCCGCTTCGCAGACTACTTTATACAAGTACAGTTGGATTTGCTCCAACTGCTGTTAAAATCGAGGGCGTATCGCACGAATTCGATAGTATGCGTGGTATGCTAGAAGATGTAACACTATTTATCATAAATCTCAAAAATTTACGATTTAAGCTAAAAAATGACTCAGAACATGAAGTTATCGAGTATAGCTTCAAAGGGCCAAAAGAGATAACTGGTGCTGATTTATGTAACGATATCGTTAGTATAGTAAATCCTGAAGCATATCTAGCAACAATCAATGAAGATGCTGAGCTTAAATTTACACTGGTAATAGAAAAAGGTATCGGTTATGTTCCTAGTGAAGAGATTAGAGAGAGTGTAGAGAGTGGCTATATCGCTCTTGATGCGTTTTTTACACCAGTTAAACATGCAGTTTATGAGATTGAAAATGTCCTAGTTGAGGATAATCCAGACTATGAAAAAATAGTTTTAACTATAACTACTGATGGTCAGGTGTCACCTTTAGAGGCGTTTAAAAACTCAATTGAGGCTATGTACAAGCAAATGGCAATATTTAATAATATTTTAAGTATAGACGTAAATATGGCTATGACATCATCTCAAGGTTCTAGTGAGCATTCAAAATTACTAGAGAGCATCGAAAATTTAAATCTATCAGCTAGAAGTTTTAACTGCTTAGATAAGGCTGAGATTAAATTTATCGGTGAGCTTGCTTTGATGGAAGAGAGCGAGTTAAAAGAGCTTAAAAATTTAGGTAAAAAATCTCTTGATGAGATTAAGGCTGTAATGGCTGAAATTGGCTATCCATTTAGCGAGAATAAGCTAGGCGATAGCAAAGAATCACTCAGAAAAAAGATAGCTGAGTTAAAATCATAAAAGCGAAGGAAAGATAATGAGACACAATCACGGATATAGAAAACTAGGCCGCACTAGCTCTCACCGTGCTGCTTTGCTTAAAAACCTTACGATCGCAATCGTTAAGGCTGGTAGAATTGAAACTACACTGCCAAAAGCAAAAGAGCTAAGAAGCTACGTAGAAAAATTAATTACAAGAGCTAGAAAAGGCGATTTTAACGCTCATAAATTTGTATTTGCATCTTTACAAGATAAAGAAGCTACTAACAAATTAGTTACTCAAATCGCACCAAAATATGCAAATAGAAATGGTGGCTACACTAGAATCATCAAAACACGCACCAGAAAAGGTGACGCAGCTGAAATGGCTTATATCGAGCTAGTATCTGAATAAAATTATTTGCTAGGAGAGATCCTAGCAAGTTGCTTAATTAAGTATTCTAAATTTACAAACCATACATTTTAAAAATCAAATGGGATTATATTTATAATATCTGCTCTAATAATTTTATTTGCTGGTTGTAGCGTAACAAAAAATGATGAAATTCATCATTTAACTATCCTTCATACCAACGATCATCATGGCGTTATTTTACCTATTAACTCTAAAGGCGGGTTAGCTCAACGCTCAACATATATTAATAGCGTTATTCTAATGTCTGATGATATGCAAAACAAACCAATTAACGAGAAAATCGATTTTATAGCTCAATCTGCTCAAGCATTAGGCATAAATCTAACCGCCCAAGACTTAGATATTATCACATCGCTATTTACTATAGAAGATACTAAAGGCAATAGTGTAATAGCAACTGAGGGCATAAAGCTAGCTGCTCAAGCCGCACAGGGCAATCAAGAAGCTGCTCAAATAATATCTAAAACCGCCAAAGCTATTCAAAAGAACTCACAAGACTCTATAAATGCTACTTCAAATTTGATAAATACATTTAACTTGGCTACAAAAAATGAAGTAGGCAAAAGAATTTCAAATGTTACAGCTCGCTCAAATGCAAGCCAACTTGCAAATTTCATCGAATCTCTTGAAGGGCAAAAATTTGCTGATGTTAGTAGCGGTGTGCTTCTTTTAATGATGGCTGATGAGATGGCTGCGTATCAAAACTCATTTTATCTAAATGCCCTAGGTGCTAAATGCGACTTTAAAGATGGCACAAATCCAAAAATCTACGGCGCAATCTTGGGCTATGATAGAATGATAGATGACTTGCTAATTGGTGGTTACTTCTCATATACAAATTCCCAAACTGAAAATATCAAGCTTGATAGCGATGTCTATGAACTTGGCCTTTATTCTAGATATTTTTTAGATAATAATGAATTTGGCTTTAATATAGCTGGAGGTTATGGTAAAAATGATTTAAGCTATACTCAAAATATCTTTGGGATAAATAAAATCTTGCAGTCTAATTTTAACTCATCATATATTGCTTTAGGATTAGATTATGGTTATAGATTTGCTATCAATGATAATGCAAGTATTAAACCATATATTGGAGCAGATTATCTATATTCTAAAACTCAAAACTACACTCTAAAAGATGAAACCGGAGCAGACTTTCAAAAAATACAGAGCAATGCAGTTAAGAATTTAAAAGCTAAACTAGGTCTTGAAATGGTTAAAAACTTTGATGAAATTTCAATATATGCTAATGCTAAAATCAAAAGAGATTTAATCAATGATGAAGGATTTACTAGAAGCTCATTTGCAGGTTCAAGTGCTGGATTTAATATCAAAGGCAATGATAAAAAACATACAAATTTTGCAATTGATACTGGAATTGCATATAATGCAACTAAAAATCTAAGTATAAATTTAAACCTAGGAGCTGATGTAAATAGCGATGATAAAATATATAGCACAAGTTTTGGAGCTGCTTATAAATTCTAATAAATAGAGCCTAGAAATAGGCTCCATTTAATCTAAATTTTTTATACTGCTATATAATTATTAAAAATACAAAAGGATAAAAATGATACCATTTAGCGATGAGGAGCTATATGAACCAGTTTGGCAGAGCCTTAAAGTTGTAATGCCTATGCTTGAGCGTGATGGTGGCGGTATGAAGCTTTTGGGGATTAAAAATGGAGTTGTGTATGTGCAATTAATAGGACATTGTAACGGCTGTTCTGCAAGTGGTCAGACGCTTAAATTTGGGATTGAAAAGCAGATTCGCAACGATATTCATCCAGAATTGACAGTAGTAAATATTCCAATCGGTCAAGAATTTGATATATCAAAGATGTAAAATCTTACAATGTTTCAAACTAAATTGAAATAAAATTTATTATATTTTATAAAAGATAGTGGAGGATTTTGCTGTATTTTTACTCTTAAGCAGTGAAAATGGTAAATTTTGAATTATCTCTTTTGGTATGTGGTTATAGCATCTACTAATGCAACTAAAATCTAAGTTGAAATTTAAACCTAGGCGATGATATAAATAGCGATGATAAAATCTATAGCACAAACTTTAGAACTACTTATAAATTCTATTAATAGAGCCTAAAAATAGGCTCTATTTAATCTAAATTTTTTATATTTTGTGTATAATTAGTCAAAATTTTTTTAAATTTATGCTATATCCAGGGGAATAGATGGAGCAAAATTACAAAGAAATTGCGATAAAATTATTTAAGCAAGGTCAATTTGAGCTAGCTAAAATAAGCCTTAGCATGGCGTATAATAAATTGCCAAGCGATGAGTTGCTTGCATTTATTGAGTTTTGCGATATAGCAAAGGATAATCCAAATGATGCTTTCTCGCTCTTTGCGATATACTTTGATCCAGCTCAAGATGACAATACGCAAATATTTAATGAGATGATTGAGATTATGCAAAGCTCAGCCCAAGAGAGCAATATGGAGATTGAAAGCCAAAATGCTATTACTTATGCTGATTTTAAAAATTTGTTAAATGAAAATAATTTTAAAAGTCTATTTGAGAGCATTTTATTTTCAACTAAAATCATAATTATGCATAAAGATGAGCTTTTTGAGCTGGTAAATTTCCTTGTAGATAATGGATTTACGGATATTGGACTAAAGTATTTAGAGGGTTCAACTAAGATGTTTGCAGGAGATGAGCGCTTAGCAATTATGCTAGAAAAGATTAAGGATAAAGATGAAAATAGCCTTAAATAATGGATTTTTAACTGATAATTCTAATGATGTTACGACTGGGGCTTATTTTGTAGTTACTAATTCAAATTCAAAATATGCAGATGATGCACTAGATGCTGGAGCAAAACTAATTAGCCCACGACAAGCTATAGAGATTTTAGGACTTAAAGAACGTATAAAAATTATTGGAATTACAGGTACAAATGGCAAGACTACAACAGCGTTTTTACTTGCTCATACCCTCTCAAATTTGGGCTATAAATGTGCTATTAGTGGGACATGTGGATCATTTGTAGATGGTAGGCAGATTGCTAAAAAAGGGTTGACAACTAGTCAAATTCTAGAGACTCTAAGCTATATAAAAGAAGCAGTTGAATGTGATTGTAAATATTTTATAATGGAGGTTAGCTCTCATGCTATAGCACAAAATCGTATTGAAGGGCTAGAATTTGCTTTAAAAATTTTTACGAATTTAAGTCAAGACCATTTAGATTTTCATAAAAGCTTTGATGAGTACGCTAGAGTAAAATCAAGCTTTTTATCAGATTCAAGCGATAAAATTATAAATTGCGATGATAAAAATATTAGCTATAATGCTTTAAATGCGCTTACCTACTCATTAAAAAACGGCAACATAATCGCTAGTAATTTTGAGTTAAAAGATGGCATAATAGCAACTATACAAAGCAAGAGCGAAATAGCAAATTTAAGCCTAAATTTGCATGGCAAATTTAATCTTTATAATGCTCTTGGCGTTATTGCTGCAAGCAAGAAGTTGCTAAATTTAGACCTGCAATCTATTTGCAATGCTCTAAAAGGCTTTAGTGGAGTAGCTGGTAGAATGGAGATAGTATCTCCTGATATTATTGTAGATTTTGCACATACACCAGATGGGATAGAAAAAGTTTTAAGCTCCGTAACAGAAAGAGAGTTGATAGTAGTCTTTGGTGCTGGTGGTGATAGAGATAAAAGTAAGCGAGCTATAATGGGACAAATAGTTGCAAAATATGCTAAGGTTGCAATCGTAACAAGCGATAATCCTCGTAGCGAAGATCCAAATTCAATAATAGAACAAGTTGCTTCTAAAATGCCGCCAAATACCATTAAAATTACCGATCGTAAAGAGGCTATTAAAAGGGCAATGGATATACAAAATGGCGAAGTTTTACTCATTTTAGGTAAGGGAGATGAGGATTATCAAGAGATAAATGGGATAAAGTATCCATTTAGCGATCAAAAAATAGTAAAAGAAATATTAAGCAATAAAGGATAAAAATGAAAATACAGATGCTAGCTAGCAAAATTCACAGAGCCACAGTAACTGATGCAAATTTAAACTATGTAGGCTCTATTACAATTGATGAAAATCTGATGAAGGCTGCAAATTTAATCGAATTTCAAAAGGTTGAAATCTTAGATGTAAATAATGGTGAGAGATTTGCAACTTATGTAATAAAAGGGGAAAAAGAGGGCGAAATATGCTTAAATGGAGCAGCTGCTAGAAAGGTTTGTATAGGTGATATTATTATAATAGTTAGCTATGCTACAATGAGTGTAAAAAAGGCTAAAAAATTTAAACCAACTATTGTTCATGTAGATTCAAATAATAAAATAGATGACTAAAAAAGCCAAATTTAATGGCTCATTTGTTATAATCGCCAAAATTTAAAGGTTAAATATGTTTAAGGATTTTGATTTTTCAAAAATGGGTGAAATGTTGGCTCAAGCCCAGCAAAAAGCAAGCGAATTTGAGGCGCAGATTGCCGCAAAAGAGTTTGAGAGTAAATCAGGCGGTGGATTAATTAGTGTTAAGATTAATGGCAAGGCCGAAATTCTAGATATTTGCATAGATGATTCCTTGCTTGAAGATAAGGATAGCTTGCAAATTTTGCTAATTTCAGCTGTGAATGATGCTATTAAACTAGCTAACGATGAAAAGCAAAATGCAGCCGCATCTTTACTTGGCGGTTTTGGAGGTATAAGGTGAGAAAGATTTTGGCTGCTATTTTAGTGGTTGGGGCGATTTTGCATGCCGCCCCAGAGCCGACAATCGCTGATAGAACGGCGATTTATGATAAAATGCGTGAGTCGCAGTTTAACTACAAAGATCAAATAGCAATCTCTTTAAATGGCGAATATGCTGCTGTTGTTTATGATAAGGCAAACCCGCTAAATAAAAAGGATTATATTAAATTTGACCCATATTTAGGGCTATATTTGGTTAGACCAGGGTTTTCTTTGCGTGGTGCATTTATGCTTGATGAGCTCGATAGTAAGCAAGATATGTGGGTTATGACGCTACAAGAAAACATTACAAATATGGGGCATATTAAGAGTTTTGGTAGTGAATTAGGTCAATTTGATGAGCTTAGCTTTAAAACAGGTAAGGTTGGAATGCTAGTATGCGATTGCGCTTCAATGGTAGGAATTAGCCTAGGCGATGATAAATTTATTCCAAATAGATATTTAAAGCATTTTATGCGATATGACGATGTGTATTATGGTGATATTGGAGTTAAATTTAGCGAAGATAATGCTACTATAAAAGTTCAAAGTGTAAATCCATTTGGTTCAGGCAAGGAGCTTAAAAGCTCTGATATAGTCGTCTCAGTAAATGGCAAAACGCCAAAAAATTTAAGAGAAATAAATGAGATGGTGCTATTTGCTGATAAGGGTTCGGTGCTTAAATTTGAGATAAAGCGTGATGGAAAACCACTAAGCTACGATGTAAAAATGGCAAATATTACAGTTAAAAATTTAGATATAAAAGAAGCTGAGAGCAATAAAACTGCAATTAAAAAAACACAGCCAAAGTCTAAATTTTCATCTGAATTTGGTGCTAGCTTGAATAAATCATTAGTTATTACAAGCATTAAGGCTAATTCAAAAGCTGCAAAATTAGGACTAAAAGCTGGTGATAAGATTATGCAAATTGATGGCGTAGCAATTAAAAGTATTTCTAAAATAGATGAGTTAATGAAAAATAAAAGTGGATTAGTATATATTTTAGTTTCTAGAGATGATTTTCAGTTTTTTGTGCGAGTAAATAGATGAGCTTTCTAGAGTATCTAGAATCAAATTTGCCTAGCGTAGAGAGTTTTCATCCATATTTTAATGAGGCTCTTGCTTGGGTTTTAAAAGCTGGAGGAAAGCATTTTCGTGCCCAATTAGTTATAGGCACTGCAAAGGCCATTAATCCATTGTGCGATCCATATGCAGCAGCTTTAGCTGTGGAGCTTTTGCATACATATTCGCTCATTCACGATGATCTTCCAGCGATGGATAATGCTAATCTTCGCCGTGGTGTGCCAACCTTGCATGTAAAATATGATGAGGTTACTGCAATCTTAGCTGGAGATGCACTAAATACTGCAGCATTTGGAGTGTTGGCTAATTCAAATTTACCGCCACACATTGCTATAAAATGCATACAAGTATTAAGTAAAAATGGCGGTCTTGATGGAATGGTAATTGGTCAAGCCATTGATTGCTATTTTGAAAATAAAAAATTAAGCTTAGATGAGCTTGAGTTTTTACATTTGCATAAAACAGGTGCATTAATTGCTGCAAGTATGCAAATTGGTGCAATAGTAGCTGGTGCAAGTGATGAAGAGTCTAATGATATATATAAGGCTGGTTTAAAACTAGGTCTTGCATTTCAAATTCACGATGATATAATAGATGCTACAAGTAGTAGCGATAAAGCTGGAAAACCTACAAATAATGATAGTTCCAAAAACTCATTTACAAATTTACTTGGTGTTGATAAAGCCATAGAAGCTAGAGATGAGCTAGAAAAGCAAATTATCAATCAAATTCAAAATCAAGATGTAAAAGAGTTGGTTACAAACTTAATAAACAAATACCTAAAAGGATAAAAATGTATAAAAAACAGGCCGATACAATAAGATTTTTATGTGCTGACATGGTACAAAAAGCAAATTCAGGTCACCCAGGCGCACCGATGGGGCTAGCTGATATAATTGCGGTTTTAAGCACTCATCTAAATCACAATCCCAAAAACCCATCTTGGTTAAATAGAGATAGATTGATCTTTAGTGGTGGTCATGCTAGTAGCTTGGTTTATAGCTTTTTATATCTTAGTGGATATGATATTAGCTTAGATGATTTAAAGGCGTTTCGCCAACTCCACTCTAAGACTCCAGGCCATCCCGAGATCGAGACTGCTGGTGTAGAGATCGCTACGGGGCCTCTTGGCCAGGGCGTGGCAAATGCTGTTGGCTTTGCTATGGCGGCTAAATCGGCTGCGAATTTGCTAGGTAGTGATATCATAAATCACAAGATCTATTGTCTATGTGGAGATGGCGATTTACAAGAAGGGATTAGCTATGAGGCCTGTGCGCTTGCGGGTAAGCATAATTTGGATAATTTAGTAATAATCTATGATAGCAATGAGATTACCATTGAAGGAGATACAGCTATAGCGTGGTCTGAGGATGTAAAGGTGAGATTTGAAGCGGCTGGATTTGAGGTAGCTAAGATAGATGGTCATTGCTATGATGAGATTGAATTTGCCCTAAATGAAGCCAAACACAAAACCAAGCCATATCTAATAATAGCCAAAACCAAAATCGCTAAAGGCGCTGGCGAGCTAGAAGGGAGCCACCACGCTCATGGCGCTCCGCTTGGTGCTGAGATTATCGCTAAGGCTAAAGAAGCGGCCGGATTTGATCCGAATTTGAGTTTTTTTGTAGATGATGATGTGAAATTTTGGTTTAATCTAGCCTTAGAAAGGGGTGATTTGGCAAATGCTTTATGGGATAAGAAAGTAAGCGAGTTAAGCCAAGATAAAAAAGAGCTGTTGAATTCACTTTTAAATCCTGATTTTAGCAAGATAGAATTTCCTGTTTTTAACGCTCAAAAGATAGCTACAAGAGATAGTAATGGTAAAATTTTAAACGCTATCGCCGCTGCTTTGCCAGGTTTTATAGGTGGTAGTGCAGATTTAGCGCCTAGTAATAAAACAGAGTTAAAGGGCTTTGGTGAGTATCCAAACGGCAAAAATCTACACTTTGGTATCAGAGAACACGCTATGGCTGCGATCTGTAATGCCTATGCTAGGTATGGAATTTTCATCCCATTTAGTGCGACATTTTTTATATTTAGCGACTATCTCAAAGCTGGAGCTAGACTTGCGGCGTTAATGAGACTTAAACACTATTTTATCTGGACGCACGATAGTATCGGAGTAGGTGAAGATGGCCCAACACATGAGCCAATTGAGCAGCTTAGTACATTTAGAGCAATGCCGAATTTCTATACATTTCGCCCAGCTGATGGCGTGGAAAATGTAGAGTGCTGGAAGGTTGCGCTTAGGCTCAATGCGCCGTGTGCTTTTGTCTGTTCAAGACAGGGATTAAATCCATTAGATGAGCCTAAATTTGGTGGCGTGGCAAATGGTGCTTATCTCATCCAAGAGAGCCAAAATCCGCAAATTACACTAGTAGCTAGCGGTAGTGAGGTTGGATTATGCCTTGAAGCATCTAAATTATTAGAAAATAGTGGTATTGGCGTAAATGTCGTCTCTGCGCCTTGCTTTGAGCTTTTATGCGAGCAAGATGATGATTATATCAAGCGTATATTTTCGCCTAATACTAAAATTTTAGCCGTAGAGGCAGCAAGTGCGCTTGAGTGGTATAAATTTGCTGATAATGTGCTTGGAATGAGTTCATTTGGTGCTTCAGCTCCAGCTGATGAGCTATTTAAATATTTTGGATTTAGTGCTACAAATGTAGCTAATATCGCTAAAGAGATGATCAAATAAACTCTAGCCAATTGGCTAGAGTTATAATACAAATTTAGAGTGTTTTTTAAGTAGAGTAAATAGCTCTAAACGCTCTGTGTTGTTATTTACTAATACACTTAGATTAAAGCTTTTGAATTTGGCATTTTTACTAGTGTGAGAGCTTTGAAGTTTGTATTCTCTATCACCTACGCACTCTTTTATAATGCTTTTTTCATCGCTTAAACTATCAAATATTACCTTATATTCCCAAAATATTGGATAGATTATTTCTGGTTTTTTATTATTAAAATCGCAAATTTCAGCCATCATTTCTCCTATATTCTCCACTTTTACCGCCACTTTTAGATTCTAGAGTTATATTGCTAATTACCATGGATTTATCAATAGCTTTTATCATATCATAAATAGTCAAAAGCCCAATACTAACACTGTTTAAAGCCTCCATCTCTACGCCTGTTTTACCATGAGTTATAACCTTAGAAATGAGCTTAAAACCTGGCAAATTTGGCATATCTTCTATATTGATATCAACTGAATTTATATAAAGTGGATGGCACATAGGAATTAGCTCGCTAGTGCGTTTAGCCCCCATAATTGCAGCGATAACAGCAGTTTGTAAGACAGGGCCCTTTTTACCTGTGTTTTGCTTAATCGCATTGTAAGCTTCTTGCGACATTGTGATAGTGCCACTAGCGATTGCGACTCTTTTGGTGGTATCTTTATCGCCTACATCTACCATTTTGGGTATATTTTTTTCATTTAAATGTGTTAGCATTTTTATCCTTTTTTGATTGATTATATCAAATTTTATCTTAATTATTTTCATTTTATCTTATATTTATCATATATTAAAAAATTAATTATATAATTAAAGCTCCTAAACAAATAACCTCCTTTTTGTAAAGACACTCGCTCTTTTGAGTGGGTGTTTTATCCGTTTTTAACCAGTATTTATTTTACTTATTGTTTTGGGCAGATGTCCGAGTGGTTGAAGGAGCACGCCTGGAACGCGTGTAAGGTGAAAGCCTTCGGGGGTTCAAATCCCTCTCTGTCCGCCATGAATTATAAAAAATATATTAAAGTTTTAATTTATATGGATTATTTAAATAATAAAAAGACCGCCGAAGCGGCCTATGGCATTAGAGTCTTGACTCATAGCGTCTAAGCATATAAAGCCTTTTAAGCATTTTTTTACGAGCTGAGATTTTTTGTTTTTTACGAATTTCAGTCATAGGCTCAAAAAAGCGTCTAGCACGAACTTCAGTAACAACTAAGTTACGGTCAGTTTGTTTTTTAAAGCGTCTATATGCTTCATCAAAAGACTCATTTGGATGTACCTTAACTCCTGGCACGATCCTCACCACCTTTCGTTAAAATTTGAGCGGTGATTATAACCAAAAATAACTTAAATTTAAATTTCTTAAACAAATAATAAAATTTGATTTAACTATATTTTAATATAATAAGGTTATAATTACGCCAAAAATCAATAAGGAATTATCAATGTCTTGTACGCCTACACACTATACCAAACGGCGATATATTGGGTATTTGATCGTTACGATTGTCGCTTTGGTGCTTCCATTTATCCGCATTAATGGCAATCATCTATTTTTGCTTAGTTTTGATAAAAAGCAACTCCATCTATTTTTTACTGCTTTTGATATGCAAGAGCTCTATTTAATGCCGTTTTTGCTTATTATTTTGTTTTTGAGTATATTTTTTCTCACTACTTTGGGCGGTAGGGTTTGGTGTGGATGGACCTGTCCGCAGACGATATTTCGTGTGATTTATAGGGATTTAATCTGCACCAAAATACTTAAAATTCGCAAAAATATCAAAGATAAACAAAAAGAATTTGATGAAAATATCATTAAAAAATTTATATCAGTAATCATCTGGATAGCTCTAGCTTTCATAGCTGCGAGTAATTTTATGTGGTATTTTGTACCACCTGAGGATTTTTTTACTTATCTTGCTAATCCAGCCGAGCATAAGCTTTTAGTTGGAATTTTAATAGGTATTACAACATTTTTAGTTTTTGATGTGGTGTTTTTGGCTGAGAATTTTTGTATATATGTTTGCCCGTATGCTAGAGTGCAAAGCGTTATGTTTGACAATGATACAATTCAGGTGATTTATGATGAAAATCGTGGAGGTAAATTATATGATGGCCATACAAAATTAGGTAAAAAGCCAACTACTCCAGGTGCTGAGTGTATAGGTTGTGAGGCTTGTGTAAGAGTATGCCCAACTCATATAGATATTAGAAAAGGTATGCAGCTTGAGTGTATTAACTGTCTTGAATGTAGTGATGCTTGTAGCGAGGTAATGGGCAAACTAGGCAAAGAGAGCTTAATTAATTGGACTAGCGCTAAGGCTATTAAAACTAGAAGTAAGGTTAAATATTTTAGATTTAGAACAATTGGCTATATGATTGCATTATCTATTGCTGTGATTGCGCTAGGGCTAATGACAACCAAAAAAGAGCATATGTTATTAAATATAAATAGGGCTACTCAACTTTATAGTATTAAGGTACTTGATGATAATACACCAAAAGTGCAAAATGCATATACATTTTTAATACAAAATACTGATAATGTTGAGCATTCATACTATTTTGATATCAATGAGACTAGAATTAAAATCGATAGACCACTTGAGCCTATTAAATTAAAAGCTGGTGGAAAGAAAAAAGTAATTGTGGTATTAAGCACAACACAGACGCTAGTAGATGATACAAGACGAGATACTCCAATAGATATTACAATTAATGCATATACCAAAGATGCTAAGGAGACAATTAGTGTTGATCGCAAAACTATCTTTGTATATCCTAAGCAGATTGAGCTAGAAAAAGCTATACAATCAAAATAAATTCACCTAAAAGGAGAGTAATTGCTCTCCTTTTAGATAATGAATATCAAAAATAATTTACCATATTAATTTTTTATTAACAAAAATTTTTGTAGAATACCAAAATTTAATTCAGTTCAAATACGCAATTTGAAAGGTTATTATTATGAATAAATTTGGTAAATTTTTAACTCTTGGCTTTGCTGCTTTGATGATAGTAGGTTGCAGTGATAGCAAAAAAAGCAATGCTCCACAAGCCGCTCGAGCACTTCCAGTAAGTGTAACTGTAGCAAAAATGGGCGATATTCCTATTAATCTTGAATTTAACGGTCAAGTTGTAAGCGAGATGGATGTAATAATCAAAGGCAAGGTAACTGGCTCTATTGAAAAGCAGTTTTTTACTCCAGGTAGTATGGTTAAGCAAGGCGATAAACTATATCAAATTGATGAATCAAAATATAGAGCAATCTATAATGATAGATTAGCAAATTTTAAAAACGCTAAAGCTCAATATGATAGAGCAGTAAATCTAAAAGCTAAAAATGCAATATCGGCTAAGGAATTTGACGCAGCTAGTAGCGCATACGGCTCAGCTTTAGCAAATTTAAATAACGCTAAAATTGATTTAGATTACTCTGTGGTGACTGCGCCTTTTGATGGAGTTATTGGCGATACACTTAAAGATGTTGGTTCATATGTTAGCACTACCGATAATGATTTAGTTCGAATCACAAAATTAAATCCAATATTTATTGAATTTGGAATATCAGATCGTGATAGGCTTGATATTGATGAAAAAAGCAAAAGTGGACAGTGGAAACAGCTACATTCAACAGTGCAGATAAAGTTAGCCAATGGTAATGAGTATAATGGAACTATAAGCTTTCTTGATAGCGTAGTAGATTCAAAAAGCGGCACTGTAAAAGCAAAAGCTAAATTTGATAATAATCAAACTCAAATTCGCCCAGGCGTATTTGCTGCTGTAAAAGTATATGGATTTTATCAAAAAGATGGATTTAAAATCCCACAAATTGCAGTATTACAAGATTTAGTAAATCCGTTTGTATATGTAGTAGAAAATGGCAAAGTATCAAAAAGAGCTATTAAAATAGCCTCTCAAGATGCCATTAGTGTTGTTGTATCAAGTGGATTAAAAGATGGAGATAAGGTAATTTTGGATAATTTTAAAAAGATTCAAGATGGCTCATCAGTCCAAATAGTAGAAACAAAAGGCGAGTAGATGTTTTCTAAATTTTTTATCAATCGTCCAGTTTTTGCCTGCGTAATATCTATTATTATAGTTTTAGCAGGTCTTATCGGTCTTAAAAATGCTGCTATAGAGGAGTATCCACAGCTTACGCCACCACAAATTGTGGTGCAAGCTACATATAGTGGCGCAGATGCTCAAACTATCGCAAGTGCAGTTGCAGCTCCATTAGAAGAGGCTATAAATGGCGTTGATGATATGATATATATGCAAAGTACATCAAGTTCAGCTGGTACAATGAGCTTAAATATTTTCTTTGAGATTGGCACAGATCCTCAAACTGCTTCAGTAAATGTAAATAATAGAGTAAGTCCAATTTTATCAAAACTTCCAGAAGAAGTTCGTAGAGTCGGTGTAAAAGTAGATGAAAGAAGTAGCAATATCTTAGAGGTTTTGGCTTTTTATGACCCAAGTAAAAAGATGAACGATACTGAGCTATCTAATTATGTAAGTATCAATGTTGCTGATGAGTTAAAACGCGTTAAGGGTGTAGGTGATGCTGTTGTAATTGGTAATAAAGAGTACTCTATGAGAGTATGGATAAAGCCAGATTTATTAAAGCATTATGATATGACTGTTAATGAAGTAATTAATGCTATCAAAGAACAAAACTCACAATATGCAGCTGGAAAGATAGGCGAACAACCTATGGCTACTGGAAATCCATATGTATATTCTATTAAGCCAGAAGGAAGACTAACTCAAATTAGCGAATTTGAAAATATTATAATTAGAGCTGATTTAAACGGAAATATTATTAAGTTAAAAGATGTTGCTAATATTGAGCTTGGAGCTCAAAGTTATGCATTTTCTGGACGCTTTAATGGCGGTAGTATGGTTCCAGTACTTATATTTTTACAAAGTGGAGCCAATGCTTTAGAAACCGCCCAAGCAGTTCAAGCCAGAGTTGAAGAGTTAAAAGATAATTTTCCAGGAGATATGACTTATAGAATAGCATATGATACGACTGAGTTTGTTCAAGTTTCAATTGATGAGGTTGTTAAGACTTTTATAGAGGCTATTATTTTAGTTGTAATTGTTATTTATATGTTCCTTGGAAATATTAGGGCTACATTTATTCCGCTACTTACTGTTCCAGTATCAATTTTAGGTGCGTTTGCTGGAATTTATGTAATGGGATTTTCAGTAAATTTAATTACACTTTTTGCACTTATTTTAGCAATTGGAATTGTCGTTGATGATGCTATTATTGTTATAGAAAATGTCGAGCGGATACTTCACGAAGAGCCAAATTTAAGTGTCAAAGAGGCTACCATCAAGGCCATGGATGAGATTATGGCACCGGTTATATCTATTGTACTAGTTCTTTCAGCGGTATTTATTCCGGTTGCATTTATGGAGGGCTTTGTAGGCGTGATACAAAGGCAGTTTGCGCTTACACTAGTTGTCTCTGTATGTATTTCTGGGTTAGTAGCACTTACTCTTACACCTGCGCTTTGTGCAATAATTTTACGCAAAAAAGAGAAACCACCATTTTGGTTTGTTCGTAAATTTAATGAATTTTTTGATTTTTCGACTAGGATTTTCTCTGCTGGTGTAGCTAAGATTTTACGTCACGTTATTATTAGTTTGATTAGTGTAGCGATTATTATATTTATGATGATTGAGCTATTTAAGGTTATTCCTAGCGGGCTTGTACCAGCTGAGGATAAAGGTAGTGTATTAACTATTATCAATCTACCTCCGGCATCTACTCTACCTAGAACGCTTGAAGATGCTGCGTTTATAGAGAGTATAGTATCTAAAAATCCAAATGTAAAAAGTGTTACTACACTAACAGGCTATGATATGATGGCTGGATCGCTTAGAGAAAATGCTGGTATGATGTTTATCACACTTCAGCCGTGGGATGAGCGTCCAGGTAAAGAGAATGCAGCTGCGACAATAGCAGGGCAGTTTATGGGAACTCTATATGGTTCTGATAGAAACTCATTAGCCTTTGTTACGACTCCACCTCCTATTATGGGATTATCAATGACTGGAGGATTTGAGCTTTATGCGCAAAATATCACAGGTAAAAACTATAATCAAATAGAAGCTGATGTACAAAGAGTTGTGGCTAAAGCAAATCAAAGCCCGGTTTTAACTCAAGTTAGAACCACGCTAGATACAAATTTCCCTCTATATAATTTAACTTTAGATAGAGAGAAAATCAAGATGATGGGAATCTCATTTAGCGATATATTTGATACGATAAATTCAACTATCGGTCAGTATTATGTAAATGATTTTAATATTCTTGGTAAAACATATAAAGTAAATATTAGAGCATATGAGAGTTATAGAGATTCGCCTGAAGATTTAGGATTGCTTTATGTACGTAGTAGAAGCGGTGATTTAGTACCATTAGATTCTATTATGACTCTTACAAGAGGTTTGGGGCCTGATAATGTTGATAGATTTAATGGTTTCCCAGCAGCTAAGATTATGGGTGAGCCAAGACCTGGATACACTTCAGGTGATTCTATTAAAGAGATTGAAAGAATCATTAAAGAGGAGCTTGGTAAAGAGTATAATATAGGCTGGGCAGGATCGGCATATCAAGAAGTTAGCAGTACTGGCAAGGGCGCTCAAGCTTTTGTGTTTGGACTTATATTTGTATTTTTGATTCTTGCAGCACAGTATGAGAGATGGCTAATGCCACTAGCGGTTGTAACAGCTGTGCCATTTTCTGTATTTGGAGCGTTAGCATTTACATATTTAAGAGGGCTTAGCAACGATGTTTATTTTGAGATTGGGTTACTTCTTTTAATAGGTTTGGCAGCTAAAAATGCAATTTTGATAGTTGAATTTGCTATGCAAGAGCATTTAGCAGGCAAAAGTATAAAAGACGCTGCCATTAGTGCGTCTAAGATGAGATTTAGGCCGATTATTATGACCTCTTTGGCATTTACTCTTGGGGTATTGCCTATGGCCTTAGCTACCGGCGCTGGAGCAGCATCACGCCACGCATTAGGCACTGGCGTTATCGGTGGTATGATAGCAGCATCTACTATTGCGATATTCTTTGTGCCACTATTTTTCTATATATTAGAAAGTTTCAATGAGTGGCTAGATAGAAAACGAGCTAAATTTGGAGCAAAAGATGAATAAGGTTATTACAATATTAATAGCAGCTATTATAAGTGGCTGCTCTCTTCGTCCTGATATGATTGAAATACAGCAAGAGTATAGATATCAAATGGATGTTTATAGCATCAATGAGAGTTGGTGGGAGAGTTTTGGTGATGAGAGGCTAAATTTACTCATTCAAAAAGCGCTGCAAAATAATAGTGATTTGTTAATTGCATTAAATAATATAGAAAAATCTAGAATTGCCCTAAGACTTGATAGAATAGAGTATTTACCAAATATATCTTTGCAAGGTGAAGCTAGCAAGAGCGATAAAGGCTATAATAATCCTACTGTTGAACAATTCTCTCTTAGTGCAGTATTAAGCTATGAGTTGGATTTATGGGGTAGAGTTCGCAATACTGCAAATGCGAGTGAAGCAGCATATAATGCTACTAAATTTGATTATGAAAGTGCTAGAATTAGTTTAGCAAGTAGTGTGGCTAATGCCTATTTTTTGCTAATTTCATTAAGAGAACAAGAGCAAATTTTAAAAGATACCCTAATCTCATATATCCAAAGTGTAGAGTATAGGGCTATGCAATTAGCTAGTGGTGAAATAGATGAGCTAGTATATGCCCAAACAGTAGCAACCGCAGATGAAGCTAGGGCCCAGCTAGCCGGATTACAAACTCAAATTTCACAAGCCAATTCAGCCCTTGCTATTTTAGTTGGTGGAAGTCTAGATGAAATTTTATACTCTGATATAAATGTCGCAACTAGATTGCCAAATTTACCACAAGTTCCAAGTGGGATTAGTTCAGATATATTATTAAAAAGGGCTGATGTCGCAAGTGCGTTAGAGAGGCTAAAATCGAGTAATTATCTAGTTGGTGTAGCTAGAACTCAGTGGCTACCAAAAATATCACTTACTGGTATCTTTGGATATTCAAGTGCAGATTTAGATAATCTAATAAGCGTTAATAAATCTATTTGGAGCGTAGGCGGAAGTCTTATTGGGCCACTTCTTGATTTTGGAAGAACATATAATAGTGTTGAGATTGCAAATTTAGAACAAAACGCATCTTTTTTGGCTTATGATAAAGCGGTTAAAAATGCTTTTAGCGAGATTAGAACCGCACTTGATAGTAGAAAAAACTCAATGATAAAAGCCCAAAGCACGGCAAATTTAGTCGCTAGTCAACAAAAGGTCTATGATATAGCTCAAAGTCGCTATGATGCTGGATATAGTAGCCATCTAGAGCTTTTGGACTCTCAAAGAAGTTTATTATCAGCAAAGCTTAGTTTAACAAGTGCAAATTTAGAGGCTGCAAATAGTGTAGTTGCCGTATTTAAGGCCTTTGGCGGTGGATTTGAGTATGAGAGCGATGAGGAAACTAAAGAGCTTTTAGGCATAAATGTAAATTCGCAAAATTAAATTAAATTTCAACTAAATATGCTATAATTGAGCCATTTTAAATTTTTTTAAGGAAAAGAATTGGATACTTACCCCATTATTATGATAATATTGGCGGCCATTTTTATACTTTTAAATGGCTTTTTTGTTTTATCTGAATTTTGTATTGTTAAGGTTAGAAGATCACGCTTAGAGGAGCTTGTCAAAGAAAAACGCCCCAATGCCAAACTCGCTCTAAGAATGTCAAATTCCCTAGATACCTATCTTAGTGCCACGCAGCTTGGCATTACACTTAGCTCTCTTGCACTTGGTTGGATCGGCGAGCCAGCTGTGGCCGATATCATCAGAGAGCCATTAAAAATTATATTTGATATTGATAATACCACTACTTTACACACGGTATCTTTTGTTATTGCTTTTAGCTTCATCACTCTTTTACATGTTGTCTTAGGCGAGCTAGTGCCAAAATCAGTAGCAATAGCCAAAGCCGAACAAGCCGTACTTTTGGTCGCTAGACCATTATACTTTTTTTGGCTTATATTTTTTCCTGTTATTCGCACATTTGATTTTGTAGCGGCTATGTTTTTAAAGCTTATTGGTATTAGACCTGCTAGAGAGAGCGAGTTAGCACACTCAGAAGAAGAGATTAAAATCATAGTCGGAGAGAGCTTAAAAGGCGGTGTTTTAGATAGTATGGAGAGCGAAATAATCAAAAATGCTGTGGATTTTAGCGATACAGTAGCCAAAGAAATTATGACGCCTCGTAAAGATGTGATCTGCTTAAATAAAAGATTAAGCTTTGAAGAGAATATGAGAATTGTAAGCCAAAGCAAATATACTAGATTTCCATATATAGATGGTAGCAAAGATAGCGTTTTGGGCATGATTCACATTAGAGATATATTGCAAAACGACCTAGATGGCAAGATAGAAAATCTTGATAAAATAGTAAGAAAGCTTATTATTGTACCTGAAAATAGTTCAATTTCAAAGATTCTTGTAATGATGAATAAAGATAGAATCTCAGCTGCACTAGTTGTTGATGAGTATGGCGGAACTGCTGGATTAGTAACTATGGAAGATATCATTGAAGAGATCGTAGGCGATATCAATGACGAACACGATGATAAAGATCAAAGCTATAAAAAAATCTCCGATGATACATATGAATTTAATGGTAGATTTGAGCTTGAAGGTGTTGAGGAGATTATGAGAATTCGCTTTGATGAAGAGACTGAGCAGCTTACGATTGGCGGATATGTCTTTAATTTATTTGAGCGTCTACCAGTAGTAGGCGATACTATAGAGGATCAAAACTGCTTATATGAAGTTGTTAAAATGGATGGAGCAAGTATTGGAGCTCTTAAAGTTACACTACTAAACTCAAGTAGCGATGAAGAGGATTTTGATTAATAATCATCTTTAATATTTGAGCAATAAGCAAAATTTATAATTAAATTTTCTTATTGCTTTTTTCTTTAATTGCATCCATTTTTCATTTTCTTTTTACTTTATTATAATCCAATACAGTATATAAACCAAAAACTCTCAAATTCACTCTTATCCATAGCCAACCCATTAACCTCCCCAAAACCCTCAAATAAATTACACCCCCATAATATTTAATATCTCACCTAATCTAAATTCCACTCTAAAAATTATAAAATCACTTAGCCTAAATCTATAATATATAATCTAAATTTAATTAATTACTCAAATTTATT
>NZ_MJKZ01000003.1:0-232714 GCF_002138935.1 Campylobacter sp. P091 | reverse complement strand
AGCAAGCTCTTACTTGTCCGTTCGACTTGCATGTATTAGGCACGCCGCCAGCGTTCACTCTGAGCCAGGATCAAACTCTCCATAAAAATACTTTACAAAATAGTAAAGTAACTATTTATTATGAAGTTTTAATCTAAAAACTTTATATCTGTTATATAAGTATTGAATCTATTATAATATAATAAGATTCTGGCTCAATCGATCACTTGTTTAGATTTCAAAGATTGACTATAAAAGATAGTTTAACATTATAAAAATTAAAAAACAAAAACGATAAAGAGATGATTTAACCAAGCTTTTCAGAAGGTTAAGGTGTTTCTCAATTCGTGAGCTGGAATTATATAAGAGATATGCTTAAAATAAGATTAAATATTAGGGAAAATTCTAAAAAATTTAAAAAAATTTGCAAATTTGGTTAAAAATCAACTAAAATATCGCTAAATTTGACATAATTATTAAAAATTAACTCACCATTTTCTCTTTGAGATTTAAATTTAGATATATAACCCTCACCATTTTTTATTAAAATTCCACTACTTATTAAAAAATTTTCATAAAAAGATATAAATTCTAGCCCTTTTATTGTAGATATTGGGCGTAAAGCTATAAATTCTCCATCTAAATTTATATCTGTTATATCAAAACTATCTCCTCTAAGGTTAAATTTTAACTCAAAAAGATCATTAATACTAATTTTATCAACATATAAAACTGGATTGCAACTAATAAATGTATCTATTAATCCAATACTTTTAGACCCAAGCATAATGTTAAAAATCATCTTATAACTATCAATAATAAGATTTTCTAAACGAACTTTAGAATTTATATTATCAATCATAATATTATTTATTGCCACATTTTTGGCATGTATATTACTTATAATATTTGCTAGATTATTAGTAATGGTTTTGGAGTCAAATTTTATTTCATCGCTTACTATATTAATAAGTGGAACATTTGCTCTTAAATTTTTAATGCTAATATTTAACTCATTTGGATTAAATTTAAATAGGTCAAAGCTAGTAAACTCAAGTCCATCTAAATAATCAATTTCGATATCGACTCCATTAAAAACACTACTAATGCCATCAAATTCAAAATCAGCTTTATCGAAACGTACACCTAGAAAATATAAGCGCTCTGTATCAAATGTTGTGCTAATATCTATACTAGAAATTGTAAAAAGATTGTGATTTTCGATTATTTTTAGTGGTGAAACCTGTGCTTTTAGCTGACTAATACCTTCATTTATAGGAATATTTAGATTAAATTTAGCCAATACTGAGTTTTCATTTTGTGTCAAATCCATCTTTAATCGATGATCTAAATCACAAATATCGCCTACAATATCTAGTCCATTAAAAATTGAAATAACACTATGATGACTAAAAATATTAAATTTAAGATTGAAATCTTTATATTTTAGAGTAAAATTTAGATTAGTAGAAAAAATTGAGTTATTTTGGTTTATGCTTGATAAAGCAAATTCGCTACTACTTTTAAGTTTATTTATGGCTGAGCTTAAAACAAAATTAGAAAAAAGATATGCATATCCATGCAAGCCAACCATCAAAATAAGTAGACTTGCAATGAGATATGCAAACTTTTTCATAGTTATCTCTTTTTAGTTGCCCAGCTAAAATATAGCCAAATCAACCCCAATAAAATAAATAAAAATAGCGGGACTAAATAGCTACGTTCACCAAAATAGCTAGCAAATTTAGAAATAAATCCGCCAGCATAATAGCTAGCTAGTCCAAGACTAATAGCCCATATAACTGAGCAAATAGCATTAATAATAGTAAATTTAATTAAACTATACTTAGTAAGCCCTATTGCTAAAGGAACTAAAGTTTTTAATCCATAGATATATTTTTTGATAAAAATAATCTTATCTCCATATTTTTTAAATAAAATTTGAGCTAGGGCTAATTTTCTTTTATGCGATTTAAAATATGGCATTACTGAGCTTTTATTGTACCTACCCATATATACCAAAATCATATCGCCAATAAAATTTGCCACTGCTGCAATAATAATAGATAACGTCAAATTCATATTACCTTCAAAACTCAAAAGCCCTGCTCCAATAATAGCCACCATACCGCCGCCAAGACTATATAAAAATAAAATTAAATAGCCATAAGTTGAGAGATTTGTAAGTATATCTTGCATTATCTTACCACCGTTATAGCATGCATTAATTGTTTGTAACCGTATGAATTTGTATTAAAACGTATTTTATCATCAACAGTTATTACCGATCCACCAAGATTTGCCCCAGCAAAAAAGCCGCTATTATTTGTATAAATATAAATATCACTAAAGCCAATATCACTAACTATTTCATTTTTAGTACCATAATCCATAAAACTTACTGATGCACTAGCATTAAGAGTAAGCTTATTATCATAAATATCTTTAATTACTGCCGGATTCATTACATACATTACTAAAAAATTATTTTCATATCCAGCTTGCAACCCAATAGTTGCCCCACCAAGTCGCACAGGAACTGCGCTCCAGTTGCTGTTTAGATGGCGAGTAAGGTTATCATCGCTATAAAATTCATCTACATCATCACGCACAAGCATAACTCCACGCCCTATAGTCGCTCCAAGGATAAATCCAGCCTTAACAAAAGTAGGAAAAATAATAATCGCAGATGAATTTATAACGATAGACTGGGGGATTTTATTAATTCTATTAATATGATTATAGGCATTTGCACTATCTAATAATCTCTCATTTCCACCATATAATAAGCTTAAACTAAATAGAACCAACCAGATAACCCTTATCATTTGCGCCCCTATTTTGCATACTCTACGGCTCGTAATTCCCGGATTACATTTACTTTAATCTCGCCTGGATATTGCATTTTGCTCTCTATCTCTTCAGCAATCTCTTTAGCTAAAAGCACCGCTTCATCATCATTGACTAACTCCGCATTAGCAATAACCCTAATCTCACGACCCGCATTTATAGCGTAGGCATTTTTGATTCCTTCTTTTGAATTTGCGATATTTTCTATCTCTTCAACTCTTTTTAAGAAACTCTCAAGCACCTCTCTTCTAGCTCCAGGGCGTGCCGCAGATAAGGCATCAGCAGCACAAACTGCTGCGCACTCTACGCTTAAGGCTTCTTCGTGTCCGTGATGAGCATAAATAGCATTGATTACAACCGGATGCTCCTTATATCGCTTGCAAATTTCAGCACCCAAATCCACATGGCTACCTTGGTATTCGTGCGTTAAGGCTTTGCCAATATCGTGTAAAATACCAGCCCTAATAGCTAGCTTCTCATCTCCGCCAGTTTCAGCTGCGATAATACCTGCTAAGTGAGCGACTTCTAGGCTATGAGCTAAGGCATTTTGACCATAACTAGCCCTAAATTTCATCTTGCCTATTAATTTGACAATTTCAGGATGAACCTTGGTAATTCCTAAATCAATCAAGATATTTTCGCCCTCTTCTAAGATACTAGCTTCGAATTCTTCGCAAACTTTTTGATGGATTTCTTCTATTCTAGCAGGTTGAATTCTCCCATCTTCAACCAAAAGCTCAATAACCCTTGTAGCGATAGCTCGGCGATATAAATTAAAGCTAGAAAGCACGATAGCATGGGGCGTATCATCGATTATGATATCCACGCCAAGCACCATTTCAAGAGTTTTGATATTTCGCCCTTCTTTGCCGATAATGCGACCTTTTAACTCATCATTTTTGATATCAACTACATTAATCAATCTCTCAGCAGCAAACTCCCCAGCAAATCTACTAGTGGCTTGAGCTAAGATATAATTTGCCTTTTTCTTAGCCTCTCTTTTTGCCTCTTCTTCGTATTTCCTAACGATATGAGCGATATCGGCACGGCTTTTTTCTTCAACTTTTTTTAAAACCAAATCCCTAGCCTCTTCTTGAGTTAAACCAGCTATGCGCTCCATAGTTTTTAGCACTTCATCAATCTTTTCTTGATATGAATTTTTTAAATTCAAACCCTCTTCATATAAAGCATTAGCTCTATTTTGACTCTGTTCTAGATCATTTTTTAGATTATTTAAGCTCTCTTTTTGAGATAATAAATTTTGCTCTTTTTTATTTATTTCATCAAATTTTTGGTTATACTCTTTTTGAAGCTTGCTGCCTTTTTCCTCATATCTTTTTTTAGCTTCAAATTCAGCCTCGCTTACCTTGACTTTGGCATCTTTAAGTACGCTTTCGGCTTCAAATTCAATAGCCTTAGCCTTAGCCTTAGCCTGTTCTAAAAATATACTATAATTAGCATCATTTATCTTTTTAGATATTAGCCAACCACCACCGGCTCCGAAAATTAAGCCTCCTAACCCCACTAATGACATCTCTATCATAACATACCTTTTTAATATATTTTGTAGTAGGTGTGATATAAAAGTCCGCACAAATATCATGTGCATCACAAATTTTATCATTAATATACATATCTTTTATGCTCACAAACACAATAACTGGTCTATATCCTAGACTATCAAAAAATCTATCATAAAATCCAGCACCATGCCCTACTCTAGCCATATTTGTATCTACTGCAATTACTGGCACTATTGCCATATCTATCTTTTTTTTATAAGCATTTGAATCTCTTGCTTCTTTAATTCCAAATTTAGATACAAAAAATGGCAGACGCAATTTTACCATTTTTAAGCTTTTATCTACCATAAATGGGACAAATATTGTACAATTTTTTGCTAACTTGCGTCTAAGCATTATCAAATTTGGCTCTGTTTGCATCGGAGTAAAAATCAATAAATTTCTTACTTTATAAAAATTAATTAGCCTTAAAATATCAAAATTTAGTCTATTTTTATAACTATTAGCTACTCTTTTGGACTCTTTTTTTAGAGCGGTTTTAGCCATTTTTCTATAAGTTTGTTTATCATATTTAACCATATTATTAATCTTTATTTAGTATAATTGCAACATTTTACCAAAAAATTAGGAAAATATGATGAAATTTAAAATCTTTTTAGTAGCAGCCTTGCTGGTATTTTTTACTGGCTGCGATGATAAAAATGACAAAGAACCATCTACGCCATCAGTTATGCAAGCTGACTACTCAAAACCATTTAAACTCCCATTAAACGATGGCACAGAACTTAATATACAAAAGCGTAATGATGGATATGATATTGATATTAAAGATAAGGCAGTATTTTTAAATTTCTTTGCTACTTGGTGCCCTCCATGCAAAATAGAAATTCCATATCTTGTATCGCTTCAAGATAAATTTAAAGATAAGCTTCAAGTCATTGGAGTATCAGTTGATGAGATAAGTCTAGAACAAGCAAATGAATTTAAAGAGTTGTTAAATATCAACTATCCAATTGCCTATACCAAGGAAAATGAGTATCTAATCTCATCGCTTGGCGGTGTAGTTGGAATTCCCTTTAGCATTTTATACTATCCAAATGGCAAATTTGCTACATCTTATAGCGGATTGGTGCCTATTGAAATGCTTGAAAATGATATTAAAAAGGTGATTAAATAATGTTTAGCTTCCTTAAAAAAGGTCTTGAAAAGACCATAAGTGCCTTTACTGGTTCTAAACCAGCAGATAAAAAAATTACTAAAGATATTCTTGAAGAGCTTTTATTAGAAGCAGATGTGCCATATGAAATAGTACAAGAGATTATATATTACCTTCCACCACGTGAAATAGTTGATAAAGCCGATCTATCTAGAGTTATGCAAACATACTTTATGTATGATAGCAAAAGCATAGAAGCTAAGCCATTTGTTATGATGATATTGGGCGTAAATGGTGCTGGCAAAACAACTACAATAGCTAAATTAGCAAATTTATTTAAATCAAATTCAAAAAGTGTTATTTTGGGTGCTAGTGATACATTTAGAGCTGGTGCAATAGAACAACTACGCCAATGGGCAACCAGATTAGAAGTGCCAATAATTGCTTCAAATCAAGGCCACGACCCGGCCGCTGTGGCTTATGATACCATTAGCTCTGCTGTGGCTAAGGGGATGGATTATGCGATTATCGATACAGCTGGAAGATTACAAAATCAAAAAAACCTAGCAAGTGAGCTAGAAAAGATCTCAAGAATCAGCGATAAAGCCCTAAGTGGCGCTCCACATCAAAAAATTCTAATATTAGATGGTACACAAGGAAGTGCTGGAGTTGCTCAGGCTAAGGCATTCAATGAGATTATAAAGGTCGATGGAGTAATAATCACTAAGCTTGATGGTACTGCTAAAGGCGGTGCATTATTTGGAATTGCTAGAGAGCTTGAATTGCCTATTTTATACATTGGTGTTGGCGAGAGCAAAGACGATTTAATTAAATTTAATCCAAAAGAGTTCGTAGATACTATCTGCGATGCTATATTTTAAAAATAAAAATGGCAAAGTTAAAAACTCTATTTGAATGTGAAGCGTGTGGAAATCAGCAGAGTAAATGGATGGGAAAATGTCCGCAATGTGGTGCTTGGGAGAGTTTTATAGAGCTTAGTAATGAGCAAATAAAAGCAAGCCAAGAATTAGCAAAACTAACTAAAACTATAAATAACGCAACTCCAATATCACAAATTCAAATAGAACAGATAAAACGCAAATCCACCGGCGATAATGAGCTTGACCTTGTATTAGGTGGTGGAGTAGTAAGTGGTTCGCTAGTTTTAATCGGTGGAAGCCCTGGTATTGGCAAATCTACTCTACTGCTTAAAATTGCTTCAAATTTAGCCAATGATAATCAAAAAGTCTTATATGTCAGCGGCGAAGAGAGTGCTAGTCAGATTAAATTAAGAGCCGATCGCCTAAATGCTAATAGCGATAATCTATTTTTGCTTACTGAGATTGATCTTTCATCTATACTAGCTGAAGTGGCTAAAAATGAGTATAAAGCTATAGTTATAGACTCTATCCAGACTTTATATAGTGATAAGATTAGCTCCGCGCCAGGCTCTATATCGCAAGTTAGAGAGATTACATTTGAACTAATGAGATTAGCCAAAAAAGAGGATATAGCTATATTTATCATTGGCCATATAACCAAAGAAGGCTCTATAGCTGGACCTAGAATTTTGGAGCATATGGTAGATGTAGTATTATATTTTGAAGGCGATAGTAGCAAAGAGCTTAGAATTTTAAGAGGGATTAAAAACCGCTTTGGAACAACTAGCGAGGTTGGCATCTTTGAGATGAGAAGTAATGGGCTAGTAAGCGCTAAAGATATCAGTAGCAAATTTTTTACTCGTGGCAATGCCGTTAGTGGCTCAGCTATTACTGTAACAATGGAAGGAAGTCGTGCGTTAGTAGTAGAAATTCAAGCCTTAGTATGTGAAAGCAGCTACCCAAAAAGAAGCTCAACTGGATTTGATAAAAATCGCTTAGATATGATTTTAGCACTTTTAGAACGTAAGCTTGAGATTCCACTTGGTCATTATGATGTTTTTATCAATGTTACAGGCGGAGTAAAAATCAACGAACCAGCCTGTGATTTAGCCGTAGTTGCTGCGATAATATCGAGCTTTCGCAACCGCCCAATATCTAAAGAGAGCGTATTTATCGGTGAGCTTAGTTTAAATGGAGAGATTAGAGAAATTTTTAACCTTGATGCAAGACTAAAAGAAGCCGTATTTCAAAAATTCAAAAACGCTATCACTCCAAACAAACCACTAGAAACCTACCCTATAAAAACATTCGTAGCCAAAGAAATAACCCAAGTTTTAGAATGGATGTAGCTAAATTTATAATATTTTAATCTAAATTTAGCTATAATTTTACTCTTTTTAAGCCTGAGTGGTGAAACTGGTAGACGCGCTAGACTCAAAATCTAGTAGGGGCAACCCTGTGTCGGTTCGAGTCCGACCTCAGGCACCATCACCCCATTTTAATACTTTTCTTAAACTTTCACAAATCACCAAAAAAGCCCTAAAAATATTAAAAACAAAATTCCAATCACAAAAATCAAATAAAAGATTTTAAATTTAAATATAAAAAATTATTTTTAATCCTTATCAAAAAAATAAATTTTTAATATTTAATTATAAAAATAAGTAAATTTTTTCATTTTTTGCTATAATCCCACCTAAATTTTACTAATAAGGAGAAAAAATGAAAGGACTAAAGACTACTATAAGTAGCAAATTCCGCTACTACCCACACATTCTAAAAAACTAAACAATCCCAAAATCCTACTATCATCAATTGCAATTACTGTCTTATACTCTGCTAGTTTCGCTGATGGCAAGTCTTATTGCCAAATGACTAACAACAACAAAACATGTATTATAAGCGACAAAAACACAACAAATACTATTATTCTTTTCCCTAAAACAGATCAAACTACCGAGGTAACTGGACAGAGCATAATTATAAGAAGTAAAACTAATGTTACCAGCTACAGTCTCTATGCCGCTTTTATAGGCTCTAGAAAAGCTGATGAAAATAAAATATAAATATCTGGTGGATCATCAGTAGGAGGACCTAGACCAGACAAAAGACCAAGCACCACCAATATAGGTGCCGGATATACTGGCGCACATGGAGATGTCAATTCAAGTGCAAGTAGAAATACTATAATCATCTCTGGAGAAGGCGCAAATGTAAAATCTACATATGTCATGGGTGGCCGGGTTTATGACGACAATGGTTCTGTAAATGACAATAATGTAATAATTAAAGATGGAGCTACAGTAACCGGCCTTATTTATGGCGGATATGCAACTGGTGGCGAAGCATCAAAAAATACAGTAATAGTAGATTCAGCTGTTGAAAATAGCAATATCCTAGGCGGGCACTCAGGCAGAGCGGCTAAAGTAAATGAAAATACCGTAATAGTAAGAGGTGATTCTAAAGTAGAAGGTAATATAACTGGCGGTGGTGGTCATGCTGGTCATTTCTCCAAGGAAGCACACAATAATAAAGTAAGCATAGAAGACAACGCCACAATAATTGGAGTTATAAAAGGCGGTGAAAGCAAAGTAGATGGTTATACAGCAAATGGTAACCAAATAAGTATAGGAAAAGATGCCAACATATCACAGGTTTCAGAAATTATTGGTGGTACAAGTGCCCAAGGCACCTCAAATAAAAACAATATTATCATCGGCGGAAGTGTAACTGGCGGTGAAGGTAAAATCGGCTCTGAAAACAACAACATAAAAGTAGCTGGTAATATAGGTGGCACAGTAATCGGTGGTAAAACAGATAGTGGTTCAGCTGGTAATAACATTATAAATATAGATGGTAATACCCAAGGAAATATCATCGGCGGTCAAACTAACGATCCTAATGGCCAAACTGGTGGCAACCAAATAACTGCTAATGGCAATGTAGATGGTAATATCTATGGTGGTTATAATGAAGCAACACAAAAGGTTCAAGGTAGCAACAACACAATAACCCTATCAGGCGACCTTACTAAAGTAACTGGTAATATCCAAGTAGGTGATACCACTAGCAATGGTGGTAGTGGAAATACACTAAATATAAATACTAAAAACCCTGTAACCCTAGAAGGTAATACTAGTGGTGCTAAAACCATCAGCATAGCAGTAAGCAATATAGGTGCTAATCAAGCCGCTATAACCATCGGACAAAACGGCTCAATAGATGTGAATAACACAACTATAACAGCTCAACTAAATTTACAACCAAGCGTTCAATCTGGCGATCCTATACAGCTATTTAAAGCAGAAGGCAATGCATCTACAGCAATCCAAGGTAGTGTAAGCAATATAGAGGTAACAGCTGTAAAAGGTGGAGCGATAACCTATAAAGTAGAGATAGATCCAAACAACCTTGGTGAAACTGGTAAAGTAGGTGAAACAACAGGAATAAAAGAGGAGACAAAAACTATAAGTGAAGGTTTAGTAGCTGGTGCAGCTGTTATATCTATAGCCTCTGAAAACGCTGCTAGTAAGGGTATAGAGGCTGCTACTACTTCTACTTCTGCCAATATGGCTACTGCTGGCGCTGGAACTGCTGTGGTAGCTCCATTTGGCTCTTCAATGGGTGGAACAAGTAAGATAAAAATGGCTCTTATGTAAAAACAACTGGTATTAGTGTAATACTTGGTGCTGCCAATGGTAAATATACTGATAGTGGCAAACTAGCTATAGGGCCATTTATGGAGATGGGCAAAAACTGGTATAGCACCTATAATGACTTTGGTGAAGGCGAAGAGAAGAGGTGATGGTGATAGCAAATATATCGGTGCTGGTTTACTAGCTAGGTATGACTTTGGTAGCACTACAGCATCTAGACCATATATAGAGGGCTCTGCTAAACTTGGTAGAAACTACAATAGATATAAAAATACCAATGTGGCTGATGGCTATGGAAATTACGCTAAATATAATATGAATACAAACTACTTTGGTATCCATGTGGGTGCTGGATATGAGTTTAGAAGATATAATCAAGCTCTTGATATATATGCTAAATATCTATATAATAACCTAGATGGATTCACCTACTTTAAGTGGTGCTTCTGCTATGCTAGAAGCTGGTCTAAGTATCAATGCTAATAGAGGCTTTAGTGTAGATGTAGGTCTATTTGGCCGCTTAGGCAAAAGACAAGGTATCAATGGTATAGCAAATGTCAAATTTGAATTCTAAAATATTATTTAGGCTCTAAAGTTTTATTTGAATTTTAGAAATCTTATTTATATTATTTGGGTTTTTAAAGATTTTTAAGCTTTACCCTTTTTTTAAAAAACTCTTCTAAATTCTTTAATATCTTTTAAATCCCAAATCCCCAAGAATTAAAATTCTGGATATCTCCAAAGTAAACTTTTAAAACAAAATCTAATTTTATCAGCCCAACCACCACCCCAAATTTCAATAAAATATCTATATTATCCCCAATTTTTATTATAAAATAAGAAAATTTTTATCTATTTTTGTTATAATTTTCGATTCAAAATTTGGTTTAAGGAAATTTATGAAAAGCGTTACCCCCCTTATTTTTAATTTTATTTTAGCACTTTTTCTTATAATAACCAAGTTTATATTTCCCTTTAAAAAGAAAGTTTTTTAATAAATGCTAGTTAAATGCAAAAAAGATTCATTTCAAAATATTTTTGAGTTTATGAATTACACTGAGTTTGTCTTGGGGCAAAAATTTTCCTATAAGAAAAAAGATTTAAGTAAATATTATTTCCATGCATATTGCGTTTTGCTAAATGATATGCTAAAAACACATAGTGGTAGTTTGCATCAGTATGCAAAACTAAGACATAATATAGATTTAGATTCTGATATCAAATTGTCTATTAAAAAGATAAAAAATAAGCTTATCCTTGGAAATAAGGTTGATTATAGGTTTGTATTGGTATCACAGCTATTACACGCTTTAGAGCTTTTAAATATAAATACACTAAAAGAAGAAGACAAAGTGTTGTTGCAAAAAAAGCTGTGTTTTTCTAAAAAGAATTTTGCTCTTGCTTTAGAGTATGCAAAAGATCATGGTAGAATTAAAAATGAAAAAATATTGAAATCTTTTGTGGAACATGTAAATTTTAAAGACTCACACAATAAATATAAACAAACAAAAGTTAAACACATTGGAATATGTGCAAATATGAGTTGCGGCAAATCCACCTTTGTAAATGCTCTTTTGGGAAATGATTTTTTGCCAGCTAGAAATGAAGCCACTACTGCTTGTATTACTAGCGTATACGACTATGACAACGCAAAAAATATGATTGGTGTAGCAGTAAGAAATGATCACATATATGCTATTGGTGATAATATGGACACAGTAGCTATTGATAAGTGGAACTCAGAAGCCGATCATATTATTCTAGAGTCAGATTTGGATAATATAAGCAATAATGATATAGTTGTAGCCGTTCATGACACTCCTGGTATAAATAATAGTGGCAATGACAACCATAGTAAAATAACTATGAATTTTTTAAGTCAAAATAAAATGGATGCCATTATATACGTAGCTAATGCTGAACATTTAGCTACAGAAGATGATAAAAATTTGCTTGTAGAATTAAGAGAGAAAATTCTTCCAAAATCTAAAAGCAAAATGTTATTTGTTATAAATAAATTTGATTCTATAGACTTATCCAAAGAAAGTAAAGATGATATAGTAATTAGATACTTAGAATTTTTAGAGGATCTAGGATTTGAGAAACCAAAAATTTATCCAATCTCATCAAAGGCAGCAAGGCTATTTAAAATGGCTTTAAATGGAAGGGTTGATTTATTTAGCGAAAACGAGCTAGATGAATTTAAACCTCTTGTGAATAAATTTAATAGAAGACTAAATCTGGCTGCTAGCAATGATGTATTTTATATAAAAGAAACAATACAAAGATCTTTGGAATTTGGAGAATCCATTACATTAGATGGAGAAGAAGTTGAAATTCAAAAAATTTATCAAGCTCTAAAAAATACTGGCTTATTAGGTTTAGAAAGCGATATTGAAACCTTGTTATCTAAAGATGAAATGTAAAGAGGAAATTCAACACTTCCTGAAACATTCTTTTCAAAAGCAAAATAAAATCATAAGGAGAAAAAATGACAAAAGTGAATCTTAGTTACAATCCATTTCTCAGTGAAGTGGCTTTGGAGGTAAATGGTGCTAAGGCTAACATGCCACAAGTATGGGGAGAGAAGAAAATAGACGAACTTGGCAACTGGGCAAGCGACTTCTACGATGAGCTAGAGAGAAAATACAATGACTCAGAGTATGAAATAAATTTCAAAGGAATTATGAGAGATTATGAGTTTTTAGAAGATGCTTTAAAAGCTCATAAGAATTCTAGTTCATTTAGCTTAACAGGTAAAGAAAATTGTGTATACGCTAAGGATCAATTAGAAAAATTAAAAACAATTTTTGCTGAAATTCAAGAGACTAGCCCATATGAGCAATTAAAAAATGATGAAATAAAAAATCACTTTTTAATGGCTACTTCAAATGATTTTGAAATCGCAGTCGTGGCTACAATGTCAAGTGGAAAATCTACTTTAATAAACGCAATGCTTGGTAGAGAATTATTACCAGCTAGAAATGAAGCAACAACTGCTACAATAGCTAAAATTTACGATGAAGATGGTATGACAAACTTTACAGCCGAGGTTAGAAGTGTAAGTGGTAAAATCATACAAACATTTGATAATTTTACACTAGCTGATATGGATGCTGTAAATACTGCTGGAAATAGCGATAAATATGACGGAGACAACGCTAATGATAGACCATCTACTATTGAGATTCATGGAGATATAGTAGGTATTGATTCTAATAATATGCGTTTAGTTCTTTCAGATACCCCAGGACCAAACAATAGCAGAACACAAGAACACAAAGAACATACTCATAGTCTTTTAAACAAAGAATATAAACCTATGATTTTGTATGTATTAAACGCTACTCAATTGGCAACTAATGATGATAATCTCCTATTAAAATCGGTTTCACAAGCTATGAAAGCTGGCGGGAGACAATCAAATGAGCGTTTTATGTTTATTTTAAATAAAGCAGATCAATTTGATCCTGGTAAAGGCGAAGGTGAAAAACTAGAAAATGCTATAAAAACAGTAAAAGAATACCTTGCTAAACATGATATTTTTGAACCTAGAATATTCCCAGTTTCAGCTCTAATGGCAAAGGTTATTAGACAGTATATAAATAAAGATACATTAACAGAAACAGAAGAAGACGAAATTTTACCAAAACATACTTCTTTTATAAAAAGAGAATATAAACATTTTGAAAAATATGCTTCTTTGTCTAATTATTGTAAAAATCTACAAGATGAAATGCTAGAAAAAGCAAAAGATAATCCATATGAAGAGGCGCTAATTCATACAGGTATAGTTTCAATAGAACTTGCTATCGCTGAGTATATATCAAAATATGCTTTACCTAAAAAAGTAAATGAAGGTGTGGCTTCTTTTAAAGAAAAGATTGATAATCTAGGTATTGAAGCTGATGAAATGGATAAACTTAAAGGCAATCAAGAAGCTATAGAAGAACGCATTAAAAATATTGAAATGATCAAAAGTGCGTTAGCTAACAGTGATAAGGCAAAAAAAATTAAATCTGAAATTTCAGAAATTTCATTGCAGAAAAGTTTTGAAGAAAAATTAGACGATGCTTCAGCTGCTTTTTTTGATAATTTAGACGATGAGTTATCTAAATTAACTGGCAATGTACTTGCCGAAGCAGCAGAAGCAAAAATAGATAGATTTAATATGATTTTAAACAATGCTTCTAGTGAGTTAAAAGCTCAGATTGGTAGTTTATTAGAAACTGGCATAAAAGAACAAGCTGAAAAATATGTCAAAGAGTATCAAAAATATGTAGAAAGCTTGGTTGGAAATGTTAGCTTTAAGATGAGTTTTGCTTCTGCTGTTCTTGGCGATTTATCAGAAATTAGCACTAGTTCTATAATCAGCAGCTATAAGACTAAAGAACGTGAAAAAGTTGGAAGTCGTGAAAAAGAAGTAAGCGATTCTAAGTGGTATAATCCTTTTAGCTGGGGACGCAAAAAGACTATTACTGTCGATAAATATGATTATGTAGAAAGGGTTGATTTGGAAACAATAAAGAATAACGAAATACTTCCTAATATAGAAGAATTTGTTTCTAATAATAGGACAGCAGCTCTCAAAGAGGCGTTAAGGCAAGAGATGGAATTCAAGCAATTTTTCTTAGATGAATTTGACAAGTTAGAATCTAAAATAAAAGAAAAAGTAAAAGAACAAGATGAGATAATGAAAGATAAAAAGAAATTTGAAGATGAATTAGCAGAAAATGAAAAAAAACTAGCTTGGATTTCTGAAATTAAAAATAAGCTAGAAAATATCTTGTCTATATAGGGGCTACTATGGTTACTGAAAACATTAAAAAAGCTGTTGCCAAGAGAGATATTTTTAATATTAGGAGTTATCTTATAGCAAATATTTTACTAGATAAGAGTTTGACCGGTAATTTTAAAGATTGTCTTGAATACTGCGTGAAAAATGGAATTCCAGAGTCTGAGATATATGAACCACATAATGGCGTAGAAATATCAAATGATATAACTGAGGAAAATTATAAAAAACTTAGATCTGGGTTAAATAGTAATTTTTCAAGAGAAAGAGTGGAGGCTCTTAAAAAAATTGCTATAAAACTATATCCGCCAAAAATAGATAGCAACAATAATCAAGGTGGCAGCAATAATAACACTAGCAATAATTACCAAAGATGCGGAAATTCGGCTAGGCATGTAAGAACAGATAAGGATGGAAATAAACTTATCTATGCTATAGTAGCTGGTGTAGCTGTATTGATAGGTATTGTCTTATTCGCTGGTTAAAAATTTAAGGAGTAAATGATGAATGATGTAGTGCTAACAAAAGAAAACTCAATGTTAGAAAAAGCATTTGAAAATGCTGATATTGCGCTTAGTAAGTCGTATTTGTCAAATCTAACAAATGGTGAAGTTTTATCTATAAAAACAAATAGCAATGATGTAAACTCGGTTGTTAGGTTTTTTAGTATAGGACAAATTATCACAAATAAAAGTGAAAATATGAGAGATAAACTCTCTAATGTTTTTCACTCTGTTTGGAACGCAAATGGCTCTATTTTGTTGTTAATAAAAGGCAAAAAAGATAGCACAGAAATTTATATGGGAATAAAAAATGTGTTATTTGATGATAGCGATGATGGTATAAACCACACTACACTTTTATCAGAAATTCTAGAAAATAATTTAAAAGCAAATTTCCCTGGAACAAAATCTGAGCTAATAAGAAAACCAAAAGTTGAAGAGTTGCTAAGAGATATTAGCAACTCTTCAACTGTGGCTTCTGTCTCAGATATAGCAGCCTTACAAAGCGAAGAAGAAAATAAAGATAGAGTATTTATCCAAGGCATAGAAAAGCTAATTGATGCTATGAATGGAGATGAATATACTATGCTTTTAATAGCTGATCCAGTTAGTCAAAATGATTTAAAAATGGCAAAATTAGCATTAGAAAGTCAATATTCTCAATTAGTGCCATTTAGCGAAGTTCAAATTACACTTGGTGAAAATGCTTCAGTGGCTGCTGGTGAGACATTAACAAAATCTTATACAAAAACACTAAGCGAAGGTGTAACAAATACTATAACACATACTTCTGGGACAAGCAAAAATATAAGCAGAAGTGGAACAGCCATAGGTGCTAGCATGGGAGCTGGAGCTGGAGCTGTTATTGGAAGCGCTGTACCTGTAGTCGGCACAATTTTAGGTGGTGCTGTTGGTGGCGCTATCGGTGGTGTTTTGGGTACTCTTACATATGGTGATAGGAGCGAAGGCACAAATGAATCAGATAGCATAGCTAAAGCTACCACTACGACAACTAGCACGACAGAAGGCAACTCGGAATCAAAAAGCAAAACAATTACCTTAGGAAAATCAAAAGGTGTCCAAATCAAAACGGAAAATCATTCTATAAAAAGAATGCTAGAAAAGATAGATGAAACACTAAAAAGACTTGATGAATGTTCTGATATAGGTATGTGGAACTGTGCTATGTATTGTATAAGCGATAGTGAATATGTATCTAGATTAGCAGCTAGCACTTATCAATCTTTAATCCGCGGTAAAAATTCATCATTAGAAAATGGTGCTATAAATATATGGCGTGATGATGGCAAAGATAAAATCATGCCTTATTTAACTCACATGTGCCACCCAAAAATAAGGGTTAATGAGCTAGAAGTTACACCTGGAACATTAGTAAGTAGTTTGGAGCTTGCTATCCATGCTGGATTGCCAAATAAATCTATAGCTGGAATTCCAGTTATAGAATGCGCTGAGTTTGGTAGAACAGTATCATCTTATGATACACAAAATAGTGGATCTAAAATAGAGCTAGGAAAAATATTTCATATGCATAGCGAAGAAGAATTGCTAGTTAATTTATCAGCAAAAAGCCTTTGCTCACATACATTTATTACAGGTTCTACTGGTAGTGGCAAATCAAATACTGTGTATAAAATTCTAGAAAATTTACCTAGTGATGTGAAATTTCTAGTTGTTGAACCAGCTAAAGGGGAATACAAAAATGTATTTGGCAGCAAAGCAAAAGTATATGGCACAAATCCTAGTCTAACTGAGCTTTTAAAAATAAATCCATTTTCTTTCCCAAAAGAAATACATGTTTTAGAACACATTGATAGACTAATAGAAATATTTAATGTTTGCTGGCCTATGTATGCAGCTATGCCAGCTGTGCTAAAAGACGCAGTTGAAAAATCATATGAAGACGCTGGCTGGGATCTCACAAACAACACAAATGCTTATGGTGAAAATCTATATCCAGAATTCTCAGATGTAGCAAGAAATATCAAAAGCATCATAGACTCATCAGAGTATAATGCTGAAAATAAAGGTGCTTATAAAGGCTCATTGCTTACTAGATTAAAGTCACTAACAAATGGGCTAAATGGGCTAATTTTTAACCGTGATGAAATATCTAGCGAAGAACTTTTTGATAAAAATGTTATAGTAGATCTTAGCAGAGTAGGCTCTACTGAGACTAAATCTCTTATCATGGGTATTCTTGTGCTAAAACTACAAGAATACCGCATGTCTAATACTAATGGTATGAACTCAGATTTAAAACATATCACAGTGCTAGAAGAAGCACATAACCTACTAAAACGCACTAGCACAGAGCAAAGCAGTGAAAGCGCAAATCTAATAGGTAAATCAGTAGAAATGCTAACAAATGCAATAGCTGAGATGAGAACATACGGCGAAGGCTTTATCATAGCAGATCAAGCACCAGCACTGCTAGATATGGCAGTAATCCGCAATACTAATACAAAAATCATCATGCGCCTACCAGACCAAGACGATAGAGAGCTAGTAGGCAAAGCAGCAAATCTAAATGATGACCAAATCACCGAACTAGCCAAACTGCCTTGTGGCGTGGCTGCTGTGTATCAAAATGAATGGATTGAACCTGTGCTGTGTAAAATTGGTGTAGCTGAGAGTAAAAGCGGTACTTATGAGTGCGATAGAACAACTAAAACAAAAGATGAGTCAGATACTGGTGGAATTAAAATTAAAATAGCAGATCTTTTGTGCAAAGGTATAAAAGCTAGCAAAGAAGAATTAGTAAAAGACCTTGATAAACTAGAGCTAAAATCTAGCATTAGAGTAGAAATTCTAAAATATCTACAAAATCCACCAAAAGAAGCTAGTGTTTTACGGCTTGCGCCAATTATGTCAGAATTATTTCCAGTAGCAAAAAGGGCTTTTATGGAATCTTATAAAGCTTTTGTGTCCGATACAAAACAATGGTCTATAGCTACAGATAATGCTTTAGCAATAGAGATTGATGAGCTACGAAGAAAGATTAGACAGTGTATTATTACTGACTATATATGTAATGATGTAGGCGAAGTATCTCAGCTTGAAAAATGGAGTTTTGATGGAGGTAGAATATGATGATGGAAATAGCCAAAGCTGCTCTTAAAACCACTGAGACCCCTAGCTCTTTTAATCCTGATAAAATGTTAGACTCAAATAAGGAATTAACAAAAAACTTTAATGAAACAGGTAACAGAAAGAGTTTTAATCCGGATAAAATGTTGGAGTCGAATGAAAAAAACTGTATAAAATGTCGCAATGAAGATTTGGCTGGGCAAGAACATCCTCAAACTGGTGTACCCTTTAAGGAAAAAACAGTTACTGATGAAAATGGCAATGAAATAAAAGGTGTTTTCCCTGAATTTAAATCTGTATTTGATGCTCAATTGCCTGATGAGTTAGAACAAGCTAGCGATAGCGAGCAATTTAAAGAGTGTAATAAACAGTTGCAAGAAGCTATAGAAAATAATCCAGAATTAGTCAGTAAGTTTACTGACGAACAGCTTGAGCAGGTCAAAAATGGGGATACGCCTGATGGCTACACTTGGCATCATAATGAAGAAAAAGGTAAAATGCAGTTAGTGGATTCTGAAATACATGCCAAAACAGGACACACCGGCGGTAAAGCTATTTGGGGTGGTGGTTCTGAAAATAGATAAAAGGAGATAAAATGGAATGGAAATATGTAAAAAATACGACTATTGATAGAATTTTGGAAGTTGAAAAACAATATAATATCAAATTGCCAGAAGATTTGAAGCAGTGCATCTTAAGTTATAATAATGGTCGTCCTAGTTATAATATTTTTGATACACAAAAAACAAAGAATAGAACAATAAAAAAACTTCTTTCTTACAATAAAGAAGACAAAGAAAATATTTTCACTTTTGTTAATATTATTAGAGAAGAAAACAAAAATTGTTTCCCTATCGCAATTGATGAGTTTGGCAATTTTATCTGCCTTCAAGATAATAAGATAGTATTGTGGTTACATGAAACAGCTAGTGTAGAGTTTATAGCAAATTCTTTTAATGAATTTTTGGAGCTTTTGCACAAATAAATTCTAATCTTACTATAAAATTAAAACTTTATTTTTAGATTTTTTGTCTGTAGTAACTTCTAAGATATGTATTTTAATAAATTTACTGATATTATCAGTAAATTTATTTTTTGATAAGATTTTTTTGATTTATGGGTATGAAGTATCAAATAAATTTATTTTTTTAAGAAATTTGAAATTTTAAAGAAATTTATTTTTCTGTTTAGTGAATTTAAAATATTAAAAATATTTCTTTTTTTAAGTAGGAAGGGTGCGCTTTTTGGCAGATGAGTAGCGTGACAGCAAAAACGGTGTAAATCATCGTTTGCGACGCTACGAAAGATAGCAACAACCTTGGCTTTCTCCCTTAACACCCCCCCCCCCAACCCCCTGGAAAAGCCTTTTAAAGTTGCTGTGCTGGGCGCAGATTTATACCATTTTTATCAAAACTCTTCGAGCTTTAATAAAAATGATTTTTGGGGTTAATATAAATTTGAATTTCATTTGTGAGTTATAAATTTTATTAAAATTTTTGTGGTTTTATGAATTTGAAATATCAAAGAAATTTGGATTTTGGATTGATTTTAGGTTTTTGGTGTGAAAATGGGGGGGGCTAGAATTAAAATAATTTTAAATTCTAGCTTAAGAGCAGTTAATTGCCGTTATATCCGAAGTCTGTGCGAGTTAATAAAACTTCTTTCCAAAAGCTTTCTCTATTTATTATTATTTCATCATCTATGCTAGATTTAAAAATCTCTAAAATTGAATATTTAAAGTTTTCTTTTATATACTCAAAATCTAGTGGCTTTAAAAGCTTATTTCCGCCATGTCCATTTGCTATATAGTTACGCCAACGCCCAAGCAACATATTATCGCCATACGCTGAGCCTACATATTTTTTGCCAGTTTTGGTATCTACTATTAGGTACACAGCTTTTTGATTTTCCAAGGCTGTTTTTCATGCAGGTGTTTCTATAAGGCTTTCAAGCTCTCTCCAAGTTACATTTACATTATCATAGCCTGGGAATTCTGCTTTTATCACCTCTCTTTTGAGCTCTAAAACCTCTAAATTATTTAGGCAAGTTTCGAGATTTGGATAGCTTTGGCGGAAATCTTTTTTAAAGCCAACTACGAGCTTACCTATAAATTCAGCGCCGATATCGGTTAGCTTTGTGTTATATTTATAAAGCTCTCTATCTGCTTCTTTTACTGTGCCAGCTACACCCAAACTTTCATATATACCTACAAATAGCCACTCATCTTTATTTAAATAGCATAATGAAAGTATATATTTGCGACCAAAGTTCTTTTGAGTTTGGTGGTTTTGGTAATCACTAAATTTCCCACTAAAAAATTCATTTAATGGCAATTGCGCATCTCTACCTTGCCCGCCAATAGCACAATGGACTTTAAACTCGTTTTGATTTTCAGCTAAAAAAGGCAACAAATTTGATAATTTTATTTTTACTCCTTTTAAGCTTGATTTTGTATTTAAGCTTCATCTGCGTTTAGATGCCATATCTAAACGCAGATGAATGTGAAATTAGAGATTACTTAATTTTATTAAGATCTAATTTTATAGCTTCATTATCGATGTGGCTAATGGTTGAATTTAGGATATTTTGCGCTATCTCTTTGGCTTCATCTAGAGAGTGCATTTTGTATGTTCCACATTGAAATTTGTTTAATTCTGGGATATCGCTTTGACTTTTTACAGATAGGATATCATGCATAGATAGTCGCCAAGCTTCGATAACATCATCTATTTTAGGCGTTCCGATGAGACTCATATAAAATCCGGTTCTACAACCCATCGGCGATATATCTATGATTTCAACACTATTTGAATTTAGATGATCTCTCATAAAACCCGCAAAAAGATGCTCTAGCGTGTGAATTCCACGCTCTGGCAAGATATCTACATTTGGCTTACAAAATCTCAAATCAAAAACACTGATATCATCGCCTTTTGGGGTTTTCATCACCTTAGCAAGTCTAACGCCTGGGGCGTTCATAATAGTATGATCTACGCAAAAACTATCAAGTAGCGGCATATTTAATCCTTTATAATTTTTGCGTAATTGTATCAAAAATTAACTGAAATTTGCTCTGATTTGGTCGCACCAATTTGAAATTCTAGAATCAACTTCATCACCATAATTATCAAAATCAAGCGCCAAGCCTACAAATCCACCATCTTTAGCTGCTCTTGACTCTTTAAAATCATATTTTGGAGCCTCTGTAGCACCTACGATATTTGCGCCTAATTCTGTGCATTTTTCAAACAAAATACCCAAAGCGTCGCAATATGTATCATCATAGCTAGAGCTATCACCAACGCCAAATAAAGCAACTGTTTTGCCACTTAAGCTTAGCTCAGAAAAGTCAAAAGCATCCATATCATCTTGTAAATCACCGCTTCCCCAAGTTGATGAGCCGATTATTAATTTATCAAATCCATTAATCTCATCTGCTGAAGTATCAGATATATTTAAAACTGTATCGATACCTAAATTTGCTGCGATTTTATTCGCTGCTTCTTCTGCGTTTCCCATTGAACTACCAAAAATTACTGCTGTCATATTTACCTTTCACATTTAAATTCACGATCTAAGCCAAAAACTTTACAATATTCGCAATAGACACAACTCACGCTTCTTTTAGCGCAAACTAGCTTGATATTGCGTTTTTTGGCTTGAGTTTTAATCTTTTTCATCGTGTTATGATTTAAAAAACTAGTTAGCATTACAACGCATTCTACCTCTTGAGGTATGGGCTTGCGATTTACTCTATTTTCGTTTCTCGCATCCCAATGCTCTATCTTGCTAACGCCTAAACCTTGTAAAACTGCCCTAATCGGTGCTATCTCATCTGCGCCTATTACTAATACTGACATCTCTTGCCTTTGTAGTATTTTTGATAATTGTTATTATAATCTAGCTATTATAAATTTTAGCTTATTTTGATTATAATTATCAAAAATATTTTTAAAAGCTCTTTTTTTAGCACCATAAAAAGATTAAATTCAAATTTATATAAAATTATAATTGATAAATAATATCAACTATACTACCTTATTCCTCCTTATTTTATCTTATTTAATTAAGAGCTAAATGATACGATTTAGCTAAAAAAGTATATCTAAAATATAATAACTAAATATAAATTCATTAATTAAATTTTCGTTTATACCTATCTAAAAGCGTAATATTTCCTAATATTCCACCCTGATGAATGTATAAAATTTCATTTTGAAATTTATCTAAATTATTCATCAAAGTAAGCCACCCTACTCCATCATACAGTAATTCAAACTCTATATTGCTATCTAAAAGCTCTTTATATATCTCATAAATTTCAAGATACAACTTACCAAAATGATATTTTTTAGGTGGATTTAATATCTTAACCTTATTAAATGGATCAAGGGTTGAAATTTGCTCTTTTAAATACTTCGCATCACCTACACAAGGCACGCTCCAAACTGCCATATCATCTAAATTTTTTGCCAAAAATGCCGCACTACACCCTGTCCCACTAGGCAAAAATATATCAAATTTTATGCCATTTTTTTTGGCAAAATCCATAATTATCTTAGCTTGCTCTTTAAATCCAAGCTCGGCTTCGCTCATTGCTACACCCTCAGGAATGAAAAGATCTGTACTTGATTTACATTCATCTTGAGCTGATTTTGATGGGTTAGCACTTATTTTAATATCCATACCATTTTTTAATGCGTAAGCATAATTTCCACATGGATTATTTAATAAAAAATCACAAATATGATTGGTAAAATATATAAATTTAACTCCACGCATTTTAGCCAAAAGACTAATAGAATACATAGCATTTGACTGGCTTGAGCCATATGAAATTATGCGATTTATGTGGTTTAAATTTGAGTTTAGCAAAAAGGCAAGCTTTCTAGCTTTATTACCATTAAACTCGCCACCTATTAAATCATCTCGCAAAACCCAAAATCTACGCCCTCTAAAGTAGATTGGTTCAATTGACACGCTGATTTAAAACCTTATCAATGAAATATTTAGGATCTTGTAAATCAAATTTAATTTTTATTCTAAAGCTTGCTACTGGGTCTTCTAGACCATCTTTTAATATTGGCTCACTATTACTTTTTCCAATAGAAACCAAATATCTACTTAAACTTTCATTTTTATAAATTGCGTAGGCAAATTTCATAATCTCTAACGCTCGTTTTTGGGATAAATCTAGATTATGCATATATCCACCATCGCTATCTGTATGACATTCAATGATAATTTTATCGATATTTTGCACTACTTCAGAACTTAGCATATGATCTAAATATACCTTAAAAATTCGGCGTAGGTCAAATTTGGCATCATCCCTAATAACTGATGAGTTAATGTTAAAAATCTTTGCTGCATCCATAGTAATCTCAGCAGTTTTAGGATCTATCTGCGCCATATTTACTAGCTTAGACTTAAGAGATAAAGCGATATTTTCTCTAATTTTTGTATAGTTTTCTAAGCTGCTTTTATAATTTTGTAAGTCGTTTTCAATAACATCTATTTGAATATCTCGCTGATTGATTTGATTATTTAGATCGCTTATTAACTCCTCTTGCTTATTAATATGTGCTGTTAGTTCATCATTTTTTAAACTAATCACATCCAAGCTATTATTTATAGTTGATGTTGCTTTACTTAGTTCTTTATTTAAATTTAAATAAAGCTGCTCAATATTATTACTATCAGGATTTGATTTTAGTTGCTCAATAAAGTTTTTAATGCTCTCGTGCTTTTTATTTAACTCCTTATTTGCAGCATTTAAAGAAGCGATATTATCATTTAAATCCTTTTGGAGGTATGCTAAATTTGAAGCAGAGATGGAGTATCGTACAACTACTACCCCAACTACTAAAACAAAGATAAAAAATAACCCTGTTATAAGTCCAATATAGCTAAGCCAAAAGCTTGATCTCTCATCATTTGATATATTAATTCTCATCAATCTTTCTTCTCATCACTTGATTTTGATTCTTCTTCATCTGATTTTAAGATAGTTTCAAAGTCAGTTTTTTCTAGCATCTCTAGGGCGATATTTGCTTCATTATCTATCTCTTGGATACTTTTTTTAAGCTCTTCAACAATAACAGTACTACTATCTTTACCTACGCTCTCCTCATCAAATGCATCTTTAAATGCTTGCATACCATCGACAATAGCAATCTTAAACCCATCTAAAGCAAGCTGCTGCTTCTCAAGAATATTTACACTAAACTCCTCTAGCGATCTTTCAAATTTGATGATATTCATACCTAGATTATAAACAGTTTTATCAAGCTTTGCAACTTTCTCATCGCTAATGCTTTGCAGCCTTGCATAACTCTCGCTCCATCTAATTTGTAACTCTTTTATATTGCTATTGAATAAATTTAAAACATTAATAATTTCAGCATGAATCTTAATCATATCTTTTTGATCTCTTTGTGATCTTATTAACATATCCATTGTCTGTTTAATATGCTCACCACTTACTTTTACAGCTTCCTCTTCGGTCTGTAAAAGCTTAGTAAAATTATCAAATTTTTTCTGCACAACATTATCAAGCTCTTTGAAAAATTCTTGTTTACTAACATAATCAAATATCACTCCAATTTTCTCAAAGCTACCTAATGTCTCTTGCATATATCTTTTTTGAATCTCATCAGAAGTCCAAAAAAACGACATCGTAGCATTCTTTTGTCTAGCAATTAGTCTCTCAAATCTACTAATGCCATATCTCTCAAAAAATATCCACCAAAGCGCTAAAAATATCCCATAAGCACATAGATAAAAAGATGCCCCAATACCTGCAAATAATTTAGTAATCTCACTCTCTAAACTAAGCATATCAGCCGAGCTTAAAACCGGCATAGATATCCCAATACTCACAAATGTCCCAAAAACTCCAAGCATAGGAAAAACTCCAGTCGCCACAGTTGCAAAGTTGTCATTTCGCACATCTTTAGAGTATCTAGAAGCAAATTCATCAAAGCTGCCATTTGATTTTCTCTCCTTACCAATTGTAAGTAGAGTTTTGATGATATAATTTTTTAGCTCTTTTTTAAATATATCTTTTTTTTGTTCAAATAGACAACACCCAAGCTCAGCACTATGTCTAGCAAAAGCTAATGCTACAACAAGCATAAGCCCCATAATAATAACAATATCAAGTCCAACTTTAAATTTTATAATATCAAAATAGCACAGTATACACATTATATATACCAAAATCGGTACTAATACAATTTTAAAATATACAAATTTACTCTGTCTATTTCCGCTTTCAGGCAGATATATCTCGCCAAGCTCGCTCTCTTTTTCCATTTAAATTTCCTTTTAATTACACTAAGATTAACCATCAAAGATAGCTAAGCTTAAAGTAATTTAGCCAAAGATATCTTTGGCTAAATAATTTAATTTTTATTAATACAGTTTAAATCCTCAAAAGCTTCTAAAAGTCTTTTTACCATACTTTCTTCGCCTTCTCTTAGCCATTTTCTAGGATCATAATATTTTTTATTTGGCTTATCGCTACCTTCTGGGTTTCCTATTTGACCTTGCAAATAGTCATGATTTTTAGCCTCATATCCACGCACACCATCCCAAAATGCCCACTGAGTATCAGTATCGATATTCATCTTAATCACACCGTAGCTTACTGCTGCTTTAATATCAGCTAACTCGCTACCGCTGCCACCATGAAATACAAAATTTACTGGTTTATTGCTAGTTGTGTTAAATTTGGCTTTGATATATTCTTGAGAATTTTTAAGAATCTCTGGACGAAGCACAACATTACCGGGTTTATAGACACCATGCACATTACCAAAACTTGCAGCTATGCTAAATTTATCACTAATCTTGCCAAGTCTTTCGTATGCTATGGATACATCTTCAGGCTGAGTGTATAAAAGCGCATTATCTACATTTGTATTATCCACTCCATCTTCTTCACCGCCAGTTACACCAAGTTCAATCTCAAGTGCTATGCCAAGGTCGCTTAGAGTTTTTAAATACTCTTGACAAGTAGCCAAATTCTCTTCTAATGGCTCTTCGCTTAGATCTAGCATATGTGAGCTAAATAGAGGAACTTTGCAACTTTTAATATTTTCGCGACTAGCCTCTATAAGAGAATCAATCCACGGTAAAAGCTTTCTAGCAGCATGATCAGTATGTAAAACCACAGGAATTCCATATGCTTGAGCTAGTAGATGAACCTGTTTAGCTCCAGCTATAGCGCCAAGTACATCACCATTTGGGCAAGCCTTACCAGCGTAATAGCTTGCGCCACCATTACTAAATTGTACTATAACAGGCGAATTTGCTTTTTTGGCTGCTTCCATTACTGCATTTATAGAGTGACTTCCTACGACATTAACTGCTGGAATTGCAAAGCCTTCACTTTTAGCATACTCATATAACTTGCTAAGATCCTCACCCCAGACTACGCCAGGTTTAACGATATTTGTTACTCCCATATCATACCCCTATTATTTGTATTCTATTTTTGCACCTTGTCTTAGTTCGTTCATTTTGTCTTGCATTACAGTTCTAAATTTTTCACTTCTTAATTGCTCTTCTATGTTCTTTTTAACTTTATCATATGATACTGTTGTTTTAGCTTTTGAATCCTCTTTTAAGATTACATGATATCCAAATTCACTCTTAACTGGTTTTATAGTGATTGTTCCATTTTTTAGAGCAAATGCAGCCTTGCTAAATGCAGGAACCATTCTTGACTCATCAAACCAACCTAGCTCGCCACCATTCATAGCACTACCTTTGTCTATTGATTTAGTTTTAGCTAGTTCGCTAAATTTAGCTGTTAATGCATCACCTTTTAAACCTTTTAATTGAGCGATTATATCTTCAGCCTCTTTTTGAGTACCCACTAAGATATGTTTTGCTTTTGCTTGAGCTGGACTGACAAAAATTGTATCTTTATTTTTATCATAAAATGCTTTTACATCAGCTTCAGAGATTTTTACTTTTTTATATTCATTTTGTGTCCAAACATTTCTTAAAACATTGTCTTGGCTAAATTCAAGAGCTTCTTTATACTCTTTTGTTTTTTCAACACCATCTTTTTTAGCTTGTTCTAAAATCAATTGACCATTAATAGCCATATCTATTAATTGTTTTTTCATTTGATCTGGAATTTTATCAAAATCTGCACCATGCGCACCAAGTAGTGGAGCTAAATCTTTATCAGTAATCTCCTCACCATTTACAGTTGCTAAAACCGCTGCATTTAAACTCATAGTAGCAGCTAAGCTAAGAGCTAGAAATAGACCTTTTTTCATCTGTTTTCCTTCAGTATTAAATTTTTAAAATAAGTCCAGTATTATACTATAAATTTGATTATATCTTATTGAATTTAGATTATGTTTTTTATATTTTGTTATAATTAAAACATGAGAAGTAAAAAAGATATAAATGAGATAAAAGCGCTATTTTTAGAGCATTTTAGCGGAGCAAAGACTGAGTTAAATTTTAAAAATCTATATGAGCTTTTAGTAGCTGTAATGCTCTCAGCCCAATGCACTGATAAAAGAGTAAATTTAATCACACCAGCACTATTTGAGGCTTATCCAGACGCACATTCACTTGCTAAAGCAAATTTATCAAGTCTAAAACTGCTAATAAATAGTTGTAGCTTTTTTAACAATAAAGCTATAAATTTAATCAAAATGGCAAATTCGGTTATTAGCGAATTTGGCGGAGAGATTCCATTAGATGAAAAAAGCTTAGTAAAACTTGCTGGCGTAGGACAAAAGACAGCTCATGTAGTACTTATTGAGTATCAAAATGCAAATTTAATGGCAGTTGATACCCATGTTTTTCGTGTCTCGCATAGACTTGGGCTTAGCAAAGCTAAAACGCCAGAAGCTACTGAGATAGATTTGGTTAAAGCTTTTAAAACTGAGCTTAATACTTTACATCAAGCAATGGTACTACATGGACGCTACACATGCAAAGCACTCAAACCAAAGTGTAATGAGTGCTTTTTAAATCACATTTGCAAGGCTAAAATTTAGCTACTAGACTAGCTTTGCAAAGCTAGGATTTATTCTCTTCATCCCAGCTTTGCAGTGACTCTTTCATTGTATCTCTAGCAGCTTCAATCATTCCAGCAAGACTAAAGAAATAGTATCCATGCTGCCTTACATACTCAAATATCTTTTTATCTTTATCATTTTTGGTGCGTTCAGGTTTTACCATTAATTCGCCAAATTCCATCTCTTGATGAATACAAAAGTTACTTGCTACATGGTAATAAACAGTATCAAAAACCTCATCGTTCTTAAAGTTATTTTTAAATCTATCAATTCTCTCTTTTAATTCATAAAATTTAGGATAATGAGGCTCTTTGCCACGAGAGATATCACGATTAGCATTTTCTACAGCTTTGCTAATCTTTTTAAATAACTCTTCACAAAGCTTTTGCTTTTCTAGACCATATTTGATCAGATTTTCTACTAATGCCTTTTGATGTTTTATTACTGCTTTTGATTCTTCAAGACTAATTGGCTCAGGCTTGATTACTGTTTTAATACTATTTTCGGCCAATATTTCATCTACTAATTCACTAAATGGCTTTTCTATCATTCCATGAATTCTAGCTCCACCTTCAGTAGCGTTATAGACTTTAAATGCATAATCATAATGAGTTGGCTCCATCATAGATTCAAAATACCCACGGAAGAAATTCCAAACATCAGTAGTTTTTACTTCACCATCTCCACCGTACGCTATGGCAGTTTGTGGTCTTTGTCTAGCATTTGGATTAATTGTTATAGTACCATCTTCTTTTATATAATTTTCAAATATATTTCCCTTAGCATGGCTAGCTCCATCTTTACCAAAGGCAAGGTCTTGACCGATAAATATAATTCTTTCGCATTTAAGTCTAAGAGCCATATCAAGAGCAAAGTGTGCTGAGCTAGGCCCTTTACACATAAATGGAATCTCATCTTTTAAGATAAACTCAAATCTAATTGGCCTATGAGCATAAGTGCGATTTCGCCCTTCTAAATTTTTGCTAGTTTGGGGATGCGTAAGAGATGCTGCTATAAATATTATATTATCATCAAACTGGCTTGGCTGGCTTTGGAAAAACTCGCTAGTCTTCTCTACTCTCTCCATTGTAGTTACAAAATCAGGCTTAATACCATTTATCTTAAGCACATGATATGAAGCATCTGGAATTAAAATTAATGCGTGTGGAGCAACCTTTCTTAAAAGCTCAATCTGCTTATTTAGACTTGGACCAGTAGAGGCTATGATAGCTGTCTTATTTTTGCCTTTATTTAATTCAATTATATCTTTTAACTGAATTCCGCTATAAATATGAGGCATATTTGCCACAACATGTTTGATACCAAGTAAATTATCGTAAGCATCATTACCCATATTTAGAATCATTTTAGATGATAATTCTATAAGTTTTTTATTGATTTTTTGTGCTATTTGGCCATAATTTTTAGCATAATAATCACTATAAACATGAAAATCATAATTTCTAATATTTGCTACAACTGCTGGATAATGGCATAACACTTCCATTTGACCACTTCTAAAATAATCTGGATGAACCACGATAAATCTCTCATTAAATATATCAGCACCAAAATCACAAAGATTAAATGCTATAAATATAATCTCAATCTCTGGTTCAAATACTATAATCTTTTCATGGGTTTGGTTTTGTAGTAATTTGGTATAAAAATTTCCATTTCCAAGTCCAAAGAAAAATAGCGATGGATATAGCGCATATTCATCTTTAAATTTTTCCAACATAGCATTTGTATGAGCTGCTGGAGACTCAGTATAAATTGGCTCTTTAAGCTCGGTATTTATTATATTTATATCCAAATTTGTCTTACCAGCAAATACATCAAATTTAGTATTGCTTTTTAAATCATACACAGCCTTAGCTAATCTAAAATTTATGGCACTAAGTGCTACAATATTTTTTATAAAATTTGATGGAGTACCCTCGGCTTTAAATCTAGCCTCTAATTCACGCTGAAACTCTTCAAATGCCTGCGCTTCAGCCTCTTTGTCATAATTTTGCATATATCTCCTTCGTGCTTTTTAGCATTATACTAAATTTTATCTTAAGTATCATAAGATTACTGCTTTAAAAAGTCAAATTTAAAAAAGTTATTCACTGTTTTTTCACTATGTGAAAATCTAGTCAAATACCTATTAATTCGAGCTTTAAACCTTATTTAATCACAGATTAAATTATATAAATTTAACTATTAATGTGAATTTAAATCAATATGTGAATAAATCTCAAATTTAATCACATAAATTCACATCACCCCTCAAAAGTTACCATCTCAGCAGGATGATTGTGTGTTTTTTCCACAAAACGAGTATAAATAGATTGAAATACCAACTCAATAGTTCCAGTTGGGCCATTTCTATTTTTACCAATAATTATCTCAGCACTTTCTTCTACTTTATTTCTACTAAACTTAGGGGTATATTCTTTACCTTCGAGCTTTGCTTTTTGAATTTTCTCATTCTCCTCTTGTTCTAAATAAACCTCATTTCTATAAACAAATAAAATCGTATCAGCATCTTGTTCGATTGCTCCAGACTCACGCAAATCGCTTAGCATAGGACGTTTATTAGCTCTTGATTCTAGACTTCTATTTAACTGCGAAAGAGCTACAACTGGCAAATTTAACTCTCTGGCTAAAAGCTTTAATCCGCGTGAAATCTCTGCAATTTGCAAATGGCGATCACTATATGCTGATGAGTTTGTCATAAGGCCGATATAATCAATCACGCATAGTTTTATCTCTGGATGAGCGCTTTTTAATTTTCTCATTTGAGTACGAACCTGATGAATAGTAGCATTACCGCTATCATAGACAAAAAGCTTTTTTTGACTCATCATATCACACGCATTACTTAAGCGTTCAATTTCATCATTATCCATATCTGATGTCATAAGATTTTGTAAATTTATCGATGTTTTAGCGCTTAATAACCTTAACATAAGCTGAGTTGCAGGCATTTCAAGAGAGAAAAATACTACACCTAAGTTTTGATCTAGTACCCTTTGTACCAAATTTAGCACAAATGTAGTTTTTCCCATACCAGGGCGAGCTGCGATAATGACTAAATCACCATCTTTAAATCCCTTTGTCCGCTCATTTAATTCACGAAAACCAGTATCAAGCCCTACTACATCATGATCTTTGGCAAGCTTTTGCTTATTTAACTCTTCAATTAAATCAACCACAATCTCTTTAGCATTTTTTATCACGCCACTACCTACGCCATCTACTAAAGAGTAAATTTCGCTACTAATCTCATCTACCATATCACGGCCAGGCTTATTCTCATTTACCTTAGATGGGATTTGATTTGCTACTTTGACTAGCGATCTTTTGATTGAAAACTCTTTAAGCTCTGTAGCGTATTTTTTGATATCTAGGATTGAATTTGTAGTTAAAACGCTATTAAAAACCTCTTCATTAAATTTAGTCCCCAAATGCTTTTTAACAAAGGCTATATCTACTGGATCATCGCTATTTAAGCAACTTTGCATAGCTGCAAATATATCTTCATGAGCTTTTAAATAAAAATCTTTTGGGCTGATAATATCATAAATTTCACCCAAATTATCTTGCTCAAATAATATCGCACTCAATATCGAGCGCTCCATATCTAGGTCATATAAATTTGAGTTTATCTCATTCATTTCTAGCCTTTAGCTCATCATCTATCTCTTGTAAAAATCTATCTACTAGTTCAGACTCAGACAATCTAGCTACCACCTCTCCATGACGCATTATAAGCCCATTTCCCTTGCCAAAAGCGATAGCCACATCTGCACCCTTTGCCTCTCCAATAGCATTTACTATACAGCCCATTACGCTTATATTTAATGGTGCGGTTATGTGAGCGGTCTTCTCTTCTACTATCTTTATAGCGCTTACTAAATCGCTTTGGAGCCTACCACATGTAGGACATGAGATGATATTTAATCCACTTTTTTGGACTCCGCTATCTTGTAAAATTGCCTTAGCTACCCTAATTTCTTCTTCAAGCTCTCCTGTGATACTAACCCTCATAGTATCGCCGATCCCCTCCATCAAAAGCCCACCAAGTGCTATAGCTGATTTTATCGTAGCGTGAAATGTCGTTCCAGCTTCTGTAACCCCTAAATGAAATGGATAATCCACCATTGGACGCAACGCTCTATATGCTGCCATTGTATTTGCCGTATCGCTGCTTTTTAAACTCACAGCAATATCTCTAAAATCAAAATCTTCTAAAAGCTTAATATTATACAAAGCACTCTCTACCATAGCTTTGACGCTTCTGCCATATTTTTGCTCAAACTGCTCTTCTAAGCTACCGCTATTTACACCAATTCTTATAGGTAAATTTCGCTCTTTACAAGCATTCACCACCTTTTTAATCTTCTCTTTACCACCGATATTACCCGGATTTATCCTAATAGCATCTACAAATTCAGCCACAGCCAAGGCATAAAGATGGTTAAAGTGTATATCAGCTACGATCGGCAGTGGGCTATCTTTTTTAACCTGCCTAAGCCCTTCTATATCATCTTTATTAAACACAGCACACCGCACTATATCGCACCCCGCAAAATATAAGCGGTTAATCTGCTCTAAAGTACCAGCTACATCTCTTGTTTTAGAAAACGTCATTGATTGGACGCTTATTGGCGCGTCGCCACCTATCTTTACACTGCCTACTTGAATTTGTCTTGTTTTGTATCTTTGCATTATCATCACTCAAATAAATTTTAAAGCCATAAGTCTATCTAAAATTTAATAAAAATATTGTAAAATAGCAAATTTAAAACAGTAAATTTAAGGAAATTAATGCGAAAAATCATAACCCAAATTCTCATCTTTACAGCCATATATATGGCTATCTTTGCTCTTATGAGAGCGGTTATGCTATATAACCTAATTGAGCATGATATTGATGATTGGGGTGGGGTATTTTGGCATGGGCTTGGGCATGATATGCGGACTTTTAGTGCTATATTTTTGCCTATATTTTTATCTGGGTTTCTTAGCTATTTGGGCGGATTTATCAGATTAAATTTAGCCAAATTTTATCAAATTATCTCTAGCGTTTATATAGCCATTGTATCATTTATCGTGGTTATTTTTGCATTTATCAACTATTACTATTATCAAATTTATCACAATAAGATTGATATGTTTATATTTGGGCTTAAAGATGATGATACCGCTGCTTTAATATCGATTATCTGGAATGATTATCCAGTAATTTTAATACTATTATGCGCTTTGGTTTTTGCTATTTTATGTGGATATTTAAATAGTAAAATTTTAAAAATTAAATTTAAAAAATCCAACCAACCGATTTGGACTTTAATTATTTGTAATATTATATTAATTTACGCATATGCTGTGGCACTGCGGGCTCATCCAGTATATAATGCGCTTCGTGCTTCTACATATCAATTTAGCTCATTTAAACCATTTAATGAGATATCTACTAATCCTATTATGGCTCTTTCATGGGCTAGTAAAGAGTATAAAAATCAAGCCAACTTCCCATATGTGGATATAAATAGAGGCAAAGAGCTGCAAAAGAGATTGTTTGATATGTTTGCTATTACAAAACAAAACTCCAATCATGCTAAAATGCATATACATTTTAATCTCATGGAGAGCTTTGGGCTTGGGCTGCTTCAAGAAGATAAAGCTATGCAAAAAATACTTTTAGGCTCCCTTGATGAACATTTTAACTCTGATTTTGTATTTAAAAGATTTTTGCCTTCTACTAATGGTACGATAGATAGTCTAAATAGAATACTATTTCAAAGTCCTATAATCAATCTCACAAGTAGCAAATTTCAAAAGACAAAGCTACCTTACACAGTCATTGATACCTATAAAAAAGCTGGTTATAGAGTGGTTTTTGCTTATTCGGGGAATTCTGCTTGGTATAATATAAATTACTTTTTAAAAGCTCAAGGTGTAGATGAGATTATAGATGAGACTATACTAATGCAAGAGTATGCAAATGCCAAAGAGTCTAAGCATCCATATGGGATAAAAGATGAGTATATGTATAACAAGATTTATGAGATTTTTAATAATGCAACCAAACCAACTCTAATTATCTCTCTTGGTATTTCAAACCATCCTCCATATTTACACAAAGGTAAAAATGAGCTAAATTTAGATCTAAATAGCTCTGAGATTAGTCGTTATTCTACTGACTATAAAGCACTATTAAACGCATATAGCTACGCAAATAACAGCTTTGGAGATTATTTAAATAAGATCAAAAATAGCAAATTCAAAGATAAAATAATAGTAGCAGCAACTGGCGATCATGCAAATAGAGAGTATAAATTTGATTATAAAAATGAGATAGCTTTTGGGATTAGTGTGCCATTTTATCTATATATACCACAAAATTTACAAAACAATATCTATTATGACAAAGATAGAATCGGCTCGCATAAAGATATATTTCCAACTCTATATAATCTTAGTCTAAATAATACCAAATATCTAAGCATGGGTGGTAGAGATATGCTATCTAGACCTAATGATACTAAGATGGAGTTTGCAATGCATATAAATGTCTGGGCTGATAATGATGGCATATATCCAATATCAAGCACTAAAGGATATAGATATCAAAACTCAAATACATTAAAAAATAGTAATGATAGCTTTGAGCTTGATGAATCAAAAGCTCAGTTTCATAAGCTATATGAAGAATTTAGTTACTATCAGTTAGCTTGGAGATTAGGTTTGATTTATTAAATAAGCAAATTTGATAAAATAAACAAACCCGCTATATAAAGCGGGTTTTATAAATTAGTTTTCTAATTTGTAGTTTTCAATTAAGTTGAAATTTAGATATTTATAAATTTCAGCTTCTTTACCAGCAAGTTTAGCTGGTACAATTTTCATATACTCTTCTACACTTGGAAGTCTTCCTAGCATAGCACACACCGCTGCAAGCTCAGCAGAACCTAGATAAACTTGAGCGCCCATACCCATACGATTATCAAAGTTTCTTGTAGAGGTTGAGAATACTATAGCATTATCAGCTACTCTAGCTTGGTTACCCATACATAGTGAGCATCCTGGCACCTCTGTCCTAGCACCGGCTGCACCAAATAGCGAGTATCTACCCTCGGCTCTTAATTGGGCTTCATCCATTTTTGTAGGTGGAACAACCCATAATCTAGTAGGCACTTGACCTTCGCCTTTTAAGACTTCGCTTAAAGCTCTATAATGGCCGATATTTGTCATACAACTACCTACGAAAACTTCATCTATATTTTTAGGGCGTTTTGGATCATTTAGAATTTCACTTAGAGTAGCCACATCATCTGGGTCATTTGGACACGCCAAAATTGGTTCAGTGATCTCATCCATATTGATCTCAATTATAGTGTGGTATTTCGCATTTTTATCAGCTTGTAATAACTCTGGATTTTCTAGCCATTTTTTCATCTTATCACGGCGACGAGCTAAAGTTTTATCACTGCCATATCCTGCTTCTATCATAGCGTCAATTAGAGTTATATTGGATTTTAGATACTCTATTACAGGCTCTTTATTTAGAGCGATAGCACATGCTGCAGCACTTCTTTCAGCACTTGCGTCGCTTAATTCAAATGCTTGTTCTACTTTAAGATCTGGCAAGCCTTCAATCTCAAGTACCTTACCGGCAAATACATTTACTTTGCCTTTTTTCTCTACTGTTAAAAGACCTTTTTTGATAGCGTAATATGGGATAGCATTTACTAAATCTCTTAGAGTTATGCCCGGTTGCATCTTACCGCTAAATCTTACCAAAACTGACTCTGGCATATTTAATGGCATTGAGCCTAAAACCGCCGCAAAAGCTACTAGACCACTACCTGCTGGGAAGCTTATACCGATAGGGAAACGAGTATGAGAGTCCCCACCTGTTCCTACTGAATCAGGTAAAACCATTCTATTTAACCATGAGTGAATAACGCCATCACCTGGTTTTAGGCTCACACCACCACGACTAATCATAAAATCTGGTAAAGTTTTATGCATTAAAGCGTCTGTTGGTTTCGGATAAGCTGCTGTGTGACAGAAGCTTTGTAATACAAAATCAGCTGAAAATCCAAGGCTTGCAAGCTCTTTTATCTCATCTCTTGTCATTGGACCTGTTGTATCTTGACTACCTACTGTTAGAGTGATAGGCTCTACATACATACCTGGGCGAACACCATCTAAGCCACAAGCACGGCCGACCATTTTTTGTGCTAGAGTGTAACCTGCGCTATCATCACTTGCAGGTTGGGCTGGTTTAGTAAAGATATCTTCACTACCTAAATTTAGCTCTGCCCTAGCCTTAGCACATAGGCTTCTAGCTATGATTAGTGGGATTCTACCACCGGCTTTTACTTCATCTTTTAGAGTATTTGGCTCAAGTTTGAAAGTTTTTATCACTCTGCCATCTTTTACTATCTCGCCTTTGTGTGGGTAAATTTCAATCTCATCACCGGTTTCTAAGCCATCTACATTTACGATAATTGGTAAAGCACCGCTATCTTCAGCAGTGTTAAAGAATATTGGAGCGATGATGCTACCTAGGATTACACCACCTGTTTTTTTGTTTGGAATTCCTGGAATTTCACGACCTATATGCCATTGAATTGAGTTGATACCGCTCTTTCTTGAGCTACCTGTTCCAACTACATCACCTACATAGACAACTTCACGACCGCTTTTTTTAAGCTCGGCAATTTTTTCTAAGCTACCTGGTTGGCGTTTCATTAACATAGCATTTGCGTGAAGTGGTATGTCTGAGCGGCTAAATGCCTCACTAGCTGGACTTAAATCATCAGTATTAGTCTCGCCTGGGACTTTAAATACTATAGCTTCGATCTTTTCAGGGATATCATCTCTAGATTTAAACCACTCAGCATTTGCCCAGCTTTTGATAACTTCAGCGGCAAATTTGTTTCCCTCTTTAGCAAGGTGTGCTACATCATTGAAGTAATCATGAACAAAAATTGTATTTTTTAATACATCTGCAGCAGCTTTTGCTACGCTCTCATCACTACTTCTAAGAGTAGCCACAAGCACTATAACGCTATATCCGCCAAGCATTGGCTCAAGCATTTTTACGGCATCAATTTTGCTAATCAAACTACAATTTAAGCCGTGATTTATAATCTCATTTAAAAACTCAGCTTTAACCTTAGCTGCATCATCAACGCCTGGATTAACACGATTTGCTAACAAATCAACAAGTTCTGCACTAGCAGATGATTTAAGTAATTCGCATACCTCTTTTGTCTGCTCTTTAGTAAGCGGAAGTGGTGGAATACCAAGTTTTGCGCGTTCATCTTTAGCGCTATTGTATTGTTCAAAAAAGCCCATTTTCATCCTTTAAAAAAAATTTTTGATTATTCTACCAAAAAAAATAAAAATTTAGTAGTAAAAAATAACTTAGATTTTATATTTTAGTATATTTTAAATTTTCTATGAATCCAAATTTAGAGAAAATGTAAAAATAGCTATCAAATTATGACAAAAATTTAATAGCTATTTGATTGCTTTAAAAAGCTAAATTTACCTACTATGGTTAAAATCTAGCACGAAGTCCCATATTTTTATACTGCTCGATCTCAGCAATATACTCAGCATGCTGTTTATCAAGCTCATTTGTTAGATATGAGATTAGCTTAGCATCTGATTTTTTATGACCTGAAACTAATGAAATAAATTTAAGATAAGGAATTGCATTAGAAGGTACATGCCCACGATTTTTTGCTGGAATTGGGAATTTTTGAATGAAATACAACGATGCTCTTTCTATCTCTTCTTTGGTTGAATCCTTATTAGATACGATAATTAGTAGATCTTCTAAAGTGATCTTTGGTTCATCCTCTTTTTGCTGAGTTGTCTGTTTTGGTGCGCTTGAACCGCGGCTGAGCGATTTTATCACAACCACGACAATCACACCCAAAACGACAGCTACTGTAGCCATCGCAATAAATATAATACTTTCGTTCAACTTAAACCTCCTAAATTTAGTTACAGTCTAGCGCTATATGACCTTTTGCGATAAGCAAGTAGGCTAATAACTACCATTACCACAAGTGCTATCCAGACAAAATTTGGCACAGGCACAGCATCACCAGCTGCATAACTATGCATTCCAACTAAATAGAAATTCACCCCAAAATAGGTCATTATAATCGCACTATAAGCAAACATTGATGCTACAGCGAAGGCATATTGCGAATTTACTTTTGGTATAAATCTCATATGAACTACAGCCGCATAGACTAAAATGCTAACCAAAGCCCAAGTCTCCTTACTATCCCAGCCCCAGTATCTTCCCCAACTCTCATTAGCCCAGACACCGCCTAAGAAGTTACCTACAACAAGCAAGCTAAGACCTAAAATCATCGCCATTTCGTTGATTCTAGTGGCTTCAATTATATTTCTAGTAAGCTCTTTATTCTCATTTTTGCCTTGAAGTGAAAATAAAACCAAAGTAAATAGCCCAAGAAGAGCACAAAGCCCTAAAAATCCATAACTAGCCGTTATTACACTTACATGGATTGTAAGCCAATAACTTTTTAAAACCGGCACTAAATTTGTAATCTGCGGATCGAGCCAACTAAGATGAGCTACAAATAGAGTAACTCCGGCTAAAATAGATGTCAAAGCTAGTGATATGGCCGAACTTCTAGCAAACATTGTCCCGCTAAATGCCAAACACCAAGCGATAAATACCAAGCTCTCATATCCATCACTCCAAGGCGCATGCTCTGCGATATACCATCTAAGCCCCATACCAATAGTGTGAGCGATAAATGCTAAGATATTGACCCAATAGGCAATTTTAAAAATTAAATTTATTTTAATTTTAGGGCGTAACATCTTAACAAACACTACTATTAAAAGTGCAAAACCGGCCAAAAGATATACTGGAGTTAAATTTTGAAATATCTTATATTTATTAAATGCTAATTCTAAATCTACCCTATTACTAGCTGGCATTACGGTTGCACCAAATTCAGCCTGATATTTTTTAATCACTTCTATAGCTTCATCAGCTTTACTCCACTCGCCACTATCTTGTGCTTCAAGTACTGCAGTAAAATATCTTTGTAGCATTATAGCTACATTTGATGCCTCTTCACCGCTAAGCTCCATAAGTGCCCCACCTGGGCTTAGCCAAGTATTATTATAATCATCTTTTTTAGGTATTACTCTAAACATCTCTCCTATAAATACCATATAAAGAATATTTAGCTTCTCATCAGCTTTTATAACATCTTTATCAAAAAGCCCCCTTGTAGCTGGTGCTTTACGATTAGCAAGTTCTGTGAATTTAATTAGCTTATACTCTATTTGACCATCTTTATTAGGGCCAAAGAAATCATCAAAACTAGCATATTTTTGACTTTTTGGAATTCCTAATACCTTTTTTAACTCATCATCGCTAATTTTAATAATTGGTACGGAACGCCAATTTTCTGAATTTGCCATCATTGATAAAAATACAGCATTAGCACCCATTGATTGAAACTTATCACTGCGGTAAATTTTATTTAAAATCTCGTGTGCCATAGTATCAAATGGTTTCATTCTACCATCTGAACCTTGTATAATTAGAGTTGATACCTTATCTATATGGCTTTGTGGAATTTGTGGCATTGTTAGAGCATAGCTATTTTTAGCACCAAATATTGCCAGTCCAGCTATTAACATCAGCCCAAGCGCCTTGGTATTTGCCTCATTTACAGCTTTAGCCAGTTTTCTAAATCTTGAATGAGAATTCATAACATTTAATAAAAGCCCCAAAGTTAACAAGAAATATCCAAAATATGTAGGCCATTTACCTGGATCGCTATTTACTGAAAGTATCGTACCGCCTTCATCAGAATCATAACTACTTTGGAAGAATCTATAACCTTTATAATCAAGCACATTATTCATATAAATTCTATAATCCATCTTAAAATCCCCATCTTCTACGACTACATCACTGCTATAACTCATTGGTGAGTTTGATCCTGGATATCTAGCTAGCTCAAAATCTTTTAGATATATGCTAAATGGCAATGTAATAGCCATTGGAGACCACGCTACATAGAATTTCTGTCCGCCGACCTCCACTGCTTCAGGCGGGTAATTGCTCAATATCGCAACATCTTTGCTATCGTTATTATAGCTTAGGGTTGCTATGATAGTATCTGCGCCTGCTACATTTTCGCCGGCTTTTTTCACACCTTTTATAGCACTTACCTTCATCGTTCTAGGTGCAAAATTTACTCCACCCATACTATATAATCTAAGCCCAGCAAACTCAACTTCTGTATCTTTTGGCAATTGGCCTTTACTCATATCACTCATTACCATATAGCTTATATCTTGATTGGTTTTGATATAAAATTTACTATCTTTAATATAAATTTGAATATATTTGGATTTTGTAGGTTTGGCACCAAAGCTAAAGCTCATATCACCAACTTCGAATTTATCCCCAAGTTTCATAGTAACTGACTCACTATTGCTCTCATCAGAAAACATAAGCTCCAAAACCGCCTCACCATTAGGACTATCGATCCAAGCTGGCGTAGCATTTGGAGTAAAATCTTTATATTTCAAAGTGGCCAATTTATCATGGATATTGAGTCTTAGATTAAAATCATTTCCTATAGTACTAGATATATATTTTGGCTCTGAGACTGTGTAGGTATTATTACCATCGCTTGAGATCATTTGGATATAGCTTTGCATTGTTCTTATCTCGTTGCTACTATCGTTTTCACGGATACTCATATGCCCTTCAAAACCAAAATATCTCGTGATACCCGCACCAACTAAAATAAATAAAAAGCTTAAATGAAATATAAAGGCGGGGAGTTTTTTAAGCTTAAAAAGTTTATATTCATAGATATTATAAACTAAATTCACCCCCAAAATCAGCTGAATTAACGCAAACCATCCAGCACCATAGACCAAAGCCCAAGCAGTTTGTGTATTATAAACACTCTCAATAATTGTCGCAGCACCACTAGCAAACGCAAAAATCAAGAAAAATACAACGGCTGAGCCCATACTAAAAAATAATTTATGAATAATACCCATAAATGCCCTCAGTAAAAAAATTAATTTGCGATTATATTGAATATAAATAAACATTTTTAAAATAAAATTATTTTAAAATAAAATTATTTTATTACTCAAATTCGACTTGCTATCTCTTCAGCCCTAGCCAAAATCTCCTTAGCTCCTTTATTTATAAACTCATCAGCTAAAATTTCTCCAGCTTCTTTATATTTAGCCTTATTAAAGACTCTTTCATCTTTTAATATTTCTTTACCATCTGGAGTACCTAAAATTGCTCTAACGAAAATTTTATCACCATCTAATCTTGCGCTTACTCCAATTGGGGCTTGACACCCGCCATTTAATTTATGCACAAATGCTCTCTCAATAGTAGTTTCTATAACGCTCTTTTCATCATTTAAAAACTCAATCGCCTCTAAAATATCAACCCTATCTACTGCTTCAATACCCAAAGCTCCTTGCCCCATTGCTGCAATAGTATTAAGCAAAGATACATAATTTATCTCTTTATAGAGTTCAAGACGATTAATTCCAGCCATAGCAAGTATAATAGCATCAAATTCACCATCTTTAAGCTTAGCAATTCTTGAGTTTACATTTCCACGAAGCGAGATAATCTCTAAATCAGGTCTAAGAGCTAGAAGTTGCATTCTTCTACGCAAAGATGTTGTTCCAACTCTTGCACCATTTGGAAGCTCATCAAAGCTTTTAAAATTCATACTTAGCATAGCATCATTTATATCTTCTCTACTACAAACACAGGCTAATTTTAACCCATCTGGAAATGTAGTTGGTACATCTTTTAAACTATGCACAGCAATATCAGCCCTTCCATCAAGCATCGCATTCTCAAGCTCTTTGGTAAATAAACCCTTACCACCAATCTTAGCTAATGGAGTATCTAAAATAACATCGCCTTTAGTCTTCATAGTAATAATCTCTATATTATGACCACGAGCCTCTAAAAGATCTCTAATATGATATGTCTGCCAAAGTGCTAAGGCGCTATTTCTACTTGCGATTTTAATATTCATCTATCTCTCCTCTATAATCTCTACATCTATTATATCATCATTATGATTGGTTTGACGATATTTATTTTGATTATTTTGATACCTAGGAGTACTAAATTTAGAATAAATTTTTAAAGCTAAAGCAACTCCGATCACAATTACCCCAAAAATATCGCTTAACATCCCAGGAATTATAAGAGCCAATCCACCAATAGCAAGCCCCAAACTACCAAAAATATCTTTGATATTAAAGTAGTTTATATTTTGAAATAAATTAGCAAATCCATAATTTAGTATTAAAATTACGCCAAGTAATGCACTAAGAAAAATCTCACTAAATAGACTAAAAAATCCAAATTCTAATACATATAAAACAACCAATACTATCTCTAAAAAGATATATGGTAGCAATGAAATTCTAATCATACAAGCTCTTTTAATTTGCCTAAAATTTCGCTAGAAGCAACTTTTTCTTTTATTAAACCATCTCTGATTATCAATTCTACTTCTGCATTAGCTAATCCTTTGCCTACTACTACACCAAATGGATTTCCAATCAGTTCAAAATCCGCCATCTTTACACCAAACCTCTCATCTCTATCATCCAAAAGCACCTCTATTTGAGCATTTTCAAGGCTATTTTCAAGCTCTAGAGCGAATTTAGCTTGGGCTTCATCTTTGAAATTTGATACTATGATATGAACGCTAAATGGAGCGCACTCTTTTTTCCATACGCATCCCTTATCATCATGGCTAGACTCTATAATCACAGCTTCTAACCTACTCACACCGATACCATAACATCCCATTATAAACGGCTTTGCCTTGCCATTTTCATCTAAAAATGTAGCATCCATCGCCGCTGAATACCTATCGCCTAATTGAAATATATGGCCGACTTCAATCCCTTTTGTAAGGCTCAATCTCCCACCATCAAGGGCTTTATCCCCATCTTTGATGGCTACTAAATCTTTAAATCTATCTTTATTGAAATTTATAATGCTTACGCCAATAGCGTGATAATCTTTTTGATTTGCTCCACAAATCATCTCATATTCGCCATCAAGCTCACTATCAATATAGAAATTCACCCCCTCAGGTAGCCCGATTGGCCCACAATATCCAGCTACTAATCCAGCATTTTTAATCTCATCTATATTAGCATCACATAGCCCTAATGCCCCACAAGCATTTAGTGCTTTTGTCTCTTGAAGTTCATCATCTCCCCTTAGGAAAAATATCACAACTTCGCTTCTATCTTCATATATAGCCTTTTTGATAACAGCCTTAATAGTATAAAATGGATCAACTTTAAAAAACTCACTCACACTTGCGATAGTGCTACAATTAGGCGTATGAAATTTAAGCATTCCATTGCTTTTTGGGCGTTCTGCACTACAAGTGCGTTTAGCCCTTTTAGCAGCTTCAATATTTGCAGCATAATCTGAACTATCACTAATTAAAATATCATCTTCGCCATTATCAGCAAGCACCATAAACTCTTTGCTTCCACTACCGCCAATAGCTCCACTATCAGCCTCAACGCATCTAAAATTTAGCCCAAGTCTAGTAAAAATCTTACTATAGGTCTCTTGCATCAAGTCAAACTCACGCTTTAAATCTTCATAGCTAGAATGAAAACTATAGCTATCTTTCATTATAAATTCACGACATCTCAAAAGCCCAAATCTAGGTCTAGCCTCATCTCTAAATTTTAATCCAATTTGATATAAATTCAAAGGTAGTTGCTTATAGCTATTTACTCTTCCGCGCACCATATCCACCACGCTCTCTTCGTGTGTTGGCCCTAGAACAAAATCATTTCCTTTTCTATCATTTAGCCTTAAAAGCTCGCTTCCAAATTTAAAAAACCTCCCACTTTGCTTCCATAATTCACTAGGCACGACAAAGCTCATAGATACTTCATTTGCTCCAGCTTTATCCATCTCATCTCTAATGATATTTTCTATCTTTCTTAAAACCCTTTTGCCAAGTGGTAAGAAGTTATAAAGCCCACTACCAGTTTGTTGGATAAATCCAGCCCTAAGCAAAAACTGATGGCTAGGCAAGGTTGCGTCTTTTGGCGCCTCTTTTAGTGTTGGGATATATAATTTGGTAAATTTCATCTACTCTTCCTCTTTTAATTCTATTTTATCAATTGTAATATCAAATAGATACTCAAGCGCACCAAGTATATCATCGCTATTTTTATCTTTTAAACGCATAGTTGGCGTGTGTAAAAATGCCTTGAAAACTTGATGAACTAGCTTTCTAGCCTCATTTTCATCACAGCGTTTGATATAGCCTTTTTTAATCGCTTTTTCTATCTCTAATTCAGCTATATTCTTAGCTTTAAATCTAAGGGCTTTTATAGCTGGCGTGCTATTTTGTGATGAGCGCCACTTGAAAAACTCAGCTGTCATCTCTCCTACTATTGCATATGCTACGCCAGCTTGTTCCTCACGCAAATTTAAATTACTTTTTACTATACTTTCTAAATCATCAACTGCATAAACGCTTATATTATCATAGTAGCTAATATCAATATCTCTAGGCACAGCAATATCAAAAAAATATCGATTAAACTCCACCATCTCTATAATCTCATCAGTGATAACAGGCACATTAGCACCAGTAGCACTAAAGATTAACTGATATCTATTTATCAACTCACCAAGACGCTCCCACGGTGCAATACTAGCTAGCTCGCCTAACTCATTTTGTAGCTGAGCAGCTCTATTTTGATCTCTATTTACTATTATTACATTTACTTTAGATGTTATTAGATGCTTGCACGCCAAGGCACTCATCTGTCCAGCGCCTACTACAACTGCAGTCATACCGCCTAAATTGCCATATATCTCTTTGGCTTTTGCTACTGCTACGCTTGAGACTGATACGGGGTTTTTACTAATTGTCGTTGCGGCTCTAATTTTAGAAGCGCATTTAAAAGCAAAATGTATAGCGTAGCTAATATTATCACCACAACTGCCATTGTCATAGGCAAATTTAAATGCTTCTTTAAGCTGACCAGCAATTTGAGTCTCACCAATAACTAAACTATCAAGGGAGCTAGCTACAGCAAATAAATGATGAATAGCTCCATCATCTTCATAAATATCAGCTCTAAGCTCAAGCGCATCATAAGGTACAAGGGTTAAAATTGAAATAGAATTTAAAATATGCCTAACACACTCATTTATTTTAGATACATAAGCAAAAACCTCAACTCTATTACAAGTGCTAAGAATCATAGATTCAATTATATTTTCATTAGCACTCAATAGGCGCAAAATCTCCTTTTTACGGCTCTCATCACTTAAAGATAGCTTCTCTCTGATACTAATATCTGTATTTTTATGCGTAAAGCTAATACTTATATAGTGCATTAAAACTCCCTATCTATCATACTTGTGACTATATCCTTTAGCTCTTCATCGCTTACTGAGGCTATAGCTTTAGCACCTAAATCTTTAGCAAATTCTTTGCATTTTTGAATGATATCAAACTCATCAAATTTATCTTTAATCCATTTAATTTCACCCTTATCAAGCTCTTTGCCCCATAGGCTTTTTAAAATCTCTTTATCATCTAAATTTAAGGCATTATATAAAAAGATATATGGAAGAGTTGTCTTGCCCTCTTTATAATCACTAAATGCAGGCTTACCAAGTGTAGCTACATCAGCGCTAATATCAAGTATATCATCTACAATTTGAAATGCTAGGCCTAAATTTTTGCCGTAATTTGCATATGAATCACTATCTATACCAGCTATTATAGCTGCACTTTTAGCTGCTGCTTCTATCAAAACTGCCGTTTTAAGCTCTATCATCTTTAGATATTCATCTAAATTTGGGCTAAATTTACTCCCAAGATCCACATCCATCATCTCACCAATGCTTAGATCAAGAACTGCTTTAGATATAATTTTAGCAATTTGCGGATTTAAGCTTACAATCTCATAAAAGCCCTTAGAGTATAAGATATCACCTAGCATTATTGCGTTCTTAGAACCAAAAAGCGAATTTATACTAGGCTTACCACGCCTAATAGTAGAGTCATCTATGACATCATCGTGCAATAAACTCGCTAGATGTATAAGCTCTATCACCGCACATAGCCTAAGCGAAGTCTCATTTTGACCAGCTATTTTTAAAATTAGCTTGCTTCGTAGCTTTTTGCCACTACTAATATTATTAAACATCTCAAGAGCTCTATTATAACCACACTCCTTGACAAACTCATATAAAATCTTATCAACCATAAAACTTCCTATCTATCTGGTATATACTCTATCTCAACTCTAGCACTTTGATCCATTATCAATGCGTCAAATACTACACTGCCATCATAATGTCTATACTCTTTAAAGACTAGATATAAATCCACATTATCTACAAGTGGGTTTTTGATAAATGCCAAAATCGGCTGACGATACATCTCTAACCCCCTTCTAAGACTTAAGACAATCTGGCGTGGATATTTTCTAAATTTAGTATGAACTACTAAATTTGTATTATCATAAAGAGTCCACGAAAACTCAAATTCGTCTTTTATCTGATGGCGCCTTTCAAAAAATATAATCTTAGCTTTCTCATCTTTTTTAAGGACAAATTCCTTCTGATGTGTCCATTTTGGAGCTACACCATATAGCAACCCAAAACAAAAAAATGGCAAAAGCCAAAGAGTTAATCTACTCATTTTGTGTTAATATTTTCCCTGTAATATCTATATATATATCATTTAGTCCGCTCTCCATAGCATCTGGATTTAACGCCTTAAAGCTATCTATTTGAACTTGTGTAATACCACTACTCTCAGCCAGCTCTCTTAATGCTACAAGCTCACTAAATAAAATTTCAAGCTCATTTTCTACTATATTTCGATTAGCATTATAGACAATATCAAAAAATTTATCCTTAGGCTGACCACCAAAAATATCATCAAATATCATTATACTCTCCTATCTTATTATATCTCGTTGACCTTTTGAATTTGGCGGAGTTAATACGCCATTTTGTTCAAGCTGTTCTATTATGCTTGCAGCTCTATTATAGCCTACTTTTAATCGTCTTTGTAAATAGCTTATAGATGTTTTTTCTTCGCTTAAGACTATCTCCTTAGCCTCATCATAAAGCTCATCTATTTCACCGCTAAATTCTCCGATACTGCTATTACTAGCATTATCATCTTTTAAAAAGCTCTCTTGATACACAACACTCTCTTGAGCTTTTAAAAACTCAGCTATATGATCAATCTCCTCTTCACTAGCAAATGGCGCATGTAGCCTGACTACTCCAGGGCTTCCAGGTGGTGTAAAGAGCATATCTCCACGCCCTAGCAAACTCTCTGCTCCCATCTGATCTAAGATAACCTTGCTATCGATTTTTTGCCCTACTCTATAGCTTATGCGACTTGGCAAATTCGCCTTTATAAGCCCAGTTACTACATCTACACTTGGGCGTTGTGTTGCTACTATTAGATGAATTCCACTAGCTCTAGCCATTTGAGCTAAGCGACCTATATGAAACTCCACATCCTTGCCACTTGTCATCATAAGATCAGCTAACTCATCTATGATAACTACTATAAAAGGCAGGGTTTCACCGCCTTCTTTTTTCATCTTTTCATTGTAGCTCTCTATATTTTTTGTGCGAGTTTGGCTCATTATCCTATATCTACGCTCCATTTCAGCAACTAAATTTGCTAGTACAGCAATCGCCTTTTTAGGTTCAGTTATAACTGGAGTTAGTAGATGGGGTATATCATTATACATACTAAATTCAAGCATCTTTGGATCTATCATTATAAGGCGCAATGTCTTAGGTGAATTACGATATAATAGGCTTAATACCATCGCATTTATTCCGACACTTTTGCCACTTCCTGTGGTTCCAGCGATTAAAAGATGTGGTAATTTTTTAAGGTCAGTTATAAATGGATCGCCTACGATATCTTTACCAAGTGCTAAGGTAAGCTCGCTTTTGGCATTTTTATAGATATCGCTTTGTAATATCTCTTTTAGATATATAGTCTCTATATTTTTATTTGGAATCTCTATCCCAACTACATCTTTACCAGGAATTGGGGCTTGAATTCTAATAGTTTGAGCCTTTAACGCCATAGCCAAATCATCTTGAAGAGTTAGGATTTTGCTTACTTTTACATGGGCTGCTGGTTTAAACTCAAATGTCGTAACCACTGGACCAGAATAGGTTCTTACTACATCGCCATCGATTTTAAAACGCCTTAATTTATCTAGCAAATCAGCAATTTTTTGATCTATTTCAACCTCATTTATAGCCTTACTACGCTTTGGTGGATCCTTTAAAAAATCCAAACTTGGCAACATAAAATCCTTTGGCTTTTCTATTTTGCCTGTCTCAATTTGGCTTAAAAGCTGTTTATTTTCAGCTACTTCATTAAGGATTATAGCGCCACTTGATGTTGATTTTGGCTCTTTTAACAAAGATATATCAGTATCTTGAGTAATCTCGCTTGGAATTTGGTTTTGCTCATCATCTATATTAAATTCGCTAAATCTATCAACTTCATCTATATTATCTATATCTACTTCATCAAGCTCTTTTTGTTGGGATTTTTTTCTAGATTTTGATACTTTAGGCTCAGGTGTAGCGCTTTGTGATTTAGCTACTTCTAGATTATTATTGTTAAATTTTACCTCTTGAAACTGAGATATCTCTTCATCTTTAATATTAGATTCTAAGGCTGAATTTGGGCTAAATTTAGGTATAGATTTAACTACAAATGCCTTTTTTATCATTACATCAAGCCTATCATCAAAGCTAAGCCCAAATCCAATAAAAAATATCATTAAAATAAAAATAAATGTCCCAATACTACCAATCACACTCCCAAGCGCCTCATAGCTAAATCCACCAACTATGCCGCCAGCTATAGGATTAAACATCGCACAAAGCAATAAAAAAGCATAAAATAACATCAGCGATCCAATGATATTTCCAGCTATTTTTAGGCTAAATTTCGTATAAGATTTATATAAATTATAAACAGGATATAACAAAATAAATGGGTAAAAATATGACGCATAGCCAAATAGTCTTGCATTATACCAGCCTAAAGCGCCACCATAACTCCCCACAAATGAAGCATGCGGAACGATAGTTGCCACACCAAGATATACAAGCACACAGATAGCTACAACCAGCAAAATCTCTCGCAAAATCGTAAAATCCTTGAATAAAACTTGAAAAATCCGCTGATTATATCAAAAATTTTGTTATATATTGCTTAGTTTGTATTGATTAAAAAGCGATTTAAGCCGCCATTTTAAGCTAATAAAATTAGCAAATGGCGACTATTTTTAAATTTTATAAATACTTTATAATAGCTATATTACATATAATTAAGTAGGCTAATTTTACTAATCATTGATGAAGTTTGTAGCATTGCTTCAAACTGTGTTAGATACTGTTTATAAATTAGCATACTCTCACCCAAATCAGCGCCAATAACATCATTTTTAATACTCTCCACATTAACATATAACATACTAGCTCGTGAGCTAGAACTCTCTAATACATTAGTATATGAACCAATCTGCGTATGGAGTTTATTTACATGGTCTTGGATATGGTCAATTCTCTTTAGAGCGCCTTGGATTCCAGTAGTACGAGCGTTAGTACCATCTGGATTGCCTCTATAGCTACCATCTCTTACAGCTGCTATCATAGCATCTAAATCTTTAAAAATATCCACACTTGGCTCATCTATGCTAATCATATTATTAGCATTAAAATTAAATAGCGACCCTGCGACTGTAGAGTTAGCCTCTTTACCAAATTCAGGTTTATCAGCACTAAAAGTCTCAAAAATAGATATTTCTATATTTGATACGGTTGCGCTTTTGTCTATGATTTGCATTTGGCCTCTATAATTTAGCTCTACATTGACACTAGCAGTGGCTGCATCTACAGCTTTATTATAAGCTTCAAATCTAGCTGTAGCATAATCTGTGTTATTGATTATAAGATCTTTTATCTTGCCTAGGGCTTCTTGTTTGTTAGTTACTGGAAAAGTAAGCCCAGCCGCATCTACTGCTTGATCTATTATAGCTTCTGTAGCAGGGTCATTAACATTGGTTTTTAATCTCGTTTTAAGATCATTAGCAGTATTAATTGCCACATTTGGGAATAAATTTTGATCACTTAAATTTTTTGCTACCGTGTTACCCACTCTATCATCTGGTAAGTTACCCGCTGCTACCATAGCTACTATATCATTTAATTGTTTGTAACTTATATCATCAGCTTGAGTTACGACCCCATCTGTGGTTTTAGTAGCTTCATTATACTTGCCTAGCATTATATTGCCTTGATAGACTGGGACTGGTGTGAATCCACCTGGCGGAATTATCGGCGTTCCATCTGCGTTGATTTCAGTGATGGTGAGTTGCGTGGCCTTAGGATTACTAGCTGAGAGCGGATCGCTAAAATCTATCTTAACTTGATAATATTTACCATTTTTAGATTTGATATGCATAGTCATATTGCTATCAGGGTTATCTTGCAGTCCAGCACCAGCTACATCTTTTAGCTTAGTAGCATCAGTAGCAAATGTATTTTTACCCTTGACTACTTGAGAGACTGAGCCAGTTAGGATATTATCTTTTTGGGCAAACTGTAGCTTGTTATAGTCAGTAGCATCGTTTTTAACCCCTAGAGTGTCTTTAAAGTCGCTTTTGATAAATTCAGTTAAATATACTTTGCCATTTTTGACATTTTCTTCGATAGTTTCTAAATCGGTTAAGTCACTGACATCAACCCATGAACCATCTTTATCACGAACTTTGGTGCTAGACATTTCACGAACTTGATCAGCATTATTTGGATTAAATGCAGTAAAATCAGTTGCATCTATACCATTATTGCCAAGATCGTTTAAATCTAGTGTAAATGGTGGATTACCGATATTTTGTACAACTTGATTATTAACTTGAAGTTGGTTAGTATTACTTAAATTAATTGTATATGTTTGATTGTTATTATTGCTTACTGCTGTAATTTCAGTTATATTGCCATTAGCGTCTTTTGTAGTTGTTATTTTATAATTGCCAGATGTTTGAGGGTCAATATTAATCTCATATTCACCAACCTTATACTTCTCAGTTGATTGTTGCGGAGTAAGACCAAATAGATGAAGCTCCATCATCTGATTACCATTTCTAATATCAGTTATTTCTATTTGGCCGCTATTATTTAACGCTACTTGAACTAGTGGATTTTTGCCTTCTTTATCATTGCCTAGAGCGTAGCCGATATTATCTAGTAGGCTTTGGATAGATGAGTCTGGGGTCATAGTTACCTTGGTAGAAAATGTAGAGCCATCTGGTTTTCTACCTTGTAGGAAAAATGTAGTTGGTTGATCTTTTACTGCATCTTTTGTAAAATCATCCTCTTTTGGCGGATTAGCTTTATTAAATTCTTCGCTACGATAATTAGTACCTATTAAATCTCTTAAATCATCTCCAAGCCCGACATATTTGATTGGCTCATCAGGATTAGCAAATTTATTATAATTATTAACCAAATTCACATTTGTCGTTATAACCTTTTTATAATCATTATCCGAACCTAGAAATAGTGATTGACCGTTGATATTGTAGTTAGAAGTTTGATTAGTGCCAATTACTGCTTTTATACTCTCAGCATTACCATTATAGTTGCCTAAATCATCAATTGGCATAGTATCTAGCGCAGTTCCTGAGAATAGATACTGGCCATTTATGGTAGTATTAGCTATATCGATTAGATTTTGCTTGATACCTTCTAGGTCATTAGCAATAGCATTACGAGAAGTTACATCGTGAATATCATTAGCTGCTTGGATTAGTTTGGTTTTAAATTCAGTTAGCTTTAGCACAAAATCATTTAACGCCTTATCGCTATTTTTTGAAAATTCAGTAGCCTTTAGTGTTGTAGATTCTACTTGTTTGAGTAGATTACTCTCATACTCCAGCCTAGCAGCATCGACATAGATACCGCTACCTTCATAAGCGTAATTGATTTTTAACCCTGTACTAAAAGCCTGATGAGACTTATATAGTGAGTTGGAGTTCTTTTGGTAGTTATAGACATTATTGAAATTCATAAGCTGGTTGGTTATACGCATTTGCACTCTCCTAAAAATTTAGGAATTTTACAAGCAAATATCATTCCCAAACCAGCAAATTTAATAGGAAATCCCTGCTAAATTATCATAATCCTATTACATTTACTACTATCACAAATCCAATAGCAGAGCCTATCATTGCTATTGGTAAAGTAATTACCCATGCTAGACCAATTGGCTTTAACATTCCCCAGTTGGCATTGCGATTATATAATCCAATACCAAGCACCGCTCCTATCAAAACATGAGTAGAGCTAATAGGTAATCCCATTTTTGTAGCGATTAATATAACTATACTTGCTGATAACTCCGCACTAAATCCAGTTGTAGGCAAAATCTCTGTAAGCTTACTCCCAACAGTAGTTATCACCTCTTTACCTAAAAACCATAACCCCACAACAAGTGCTACGCCAAATGTAACCATAGCTACTGTAGGAATCACTGTAGTGCTATTAATAGCGCCACTTTTTAACACATCTAAAATCGCAGCAAATGGCCCAACGGCATTAGCGATATCATTTGCACCGTGAGAAAATGCAAAAGACGAAGCAGTAAATATCTGAAACCAACCAAAGATTCTATTAATCCCTTTTTGCGGATTATCTCTTTTCATCATATTAATAATCGAGAAACTAAGCAAATATGCAACTGTACCAATAACACATAAAATCCATATAGTCTCAATTGTGCTAAAGTTTAAGTTCATATGCTTTAACCCTTTAAATAGCAATGTAGATGAGATAATCATCGCTGCAACTGCTGCTAAAATCGGAATATGAAGTCTCATATATTTCATTGTATCAATTAATTTTTCTTGTCCTTTAAACTCTCTAATCTTATCTCTAAAAGGACCACTGCCTATGATTCTTTCATCATAACTCATGGCAATAGCTTTAAGCTCTTGAATTTGTTGCGACTGGCTCTTGCTAGAAAGCTCGTTTATATAATTTTCTTTAAATGCTCTTTTTTGTGCTTTTATCGCTTTAATCTGAGTATGTAGATTCATACTTGGAGTTATAATTTTAGTTTTGATATAACCATAAACGATATAAGCAATAACTCCACCCATTAGCGGAGATAAAACCCAGCTAAGAGCAATACTACCAATAGAACTCCATTTAACCATATCTAAGGTATTGCCATTATCATAGTATAAATACCCCATCATAAGGCCAGACCCTACGATACCACCAACGATAGAGTGAGTAGTAGATACTGGCAAGCCCTTTTTAGTCGCTACAAATAACCAAATTCCAGAACTCATAAGAGCTGAGAGCATAACAGCAGCAAAAATCATAGGATTGATATCACCGTTATTTGGTAGTATGACAATACCACTTCTAATAGTATTTGTAACTTCAGCTCCAGCAAATACAGCGCCACTTAGTTCAAATACAGCTGCGATTATTAAAGCTTGTTTAATAGTAAGAGTCTTAGCTCCCACGCTTGTACCAAATGCATTAGCAACATCATTACCGCCAATATTAAAGGCCATAAATATGCCAAAAACACTAGCTAAAATAAAAAAGATTAAATGATGGCTCGATATATATCCATATCCCCATATAAAAAAGACAACTAAAGAAATGATAAAAACTGAAGTAAAAAATAAATTGTCCCTACCCAAGCAATACCTCCAAAAAATTTCTTCTATTTTAGCTTTTTAGGCTTGAATTTTGACTGAATTTATGCAATATTTTACTGATTCTATATAACTTTCAACCCTTGCTTTAGATTGATACGCAATATCAAAAGCAGTTCCATGATCTACACTAGCACGGATGATTGGCAAATTTAAACTAATATTAATTGAGCGATCAAAATATAACGCCTTAAGCGGTGCTAAGCCTACATCGTGATACATGGCTATTAGACGATTAGTAGATTTTAGCGAATTTGGGGTAAATGCAGCATCAGGTACAAGCGGACCGATAAAAATTTCTTTACCGATTGTAGCATTGGCTGCTTTTATAGCCATTTTTATCTCTAATTCTTCTTTGCCTCCAATAGTTCCATTATCACTAGCATGAGGATTAAAGCCTAAAACACCTACTTTGCTAAATTTAGTTGAAGCATAAAAGTCTAATAAAAAATTTTTAACTTTATTAAATTTAATCTTTTTACTAACATCTTTAAGTGGCGTATGATCACTAAATAGTGCAACATAAAGCTTCTCGCAGCCTAGCATCATAATAGCACTAGTTTTAAAATAATCACTTAAGGCATCAGTATGGCCTTTATATGGAATCTTAGCTTTTTTCCAGCTCTCTTTATTAATTGGCAAGGTTACAAGAGCGCTAGCCTTTCCTTTAGTAGTAAAATTTAGTGCATTTTCAAAGCTAATAAATGAGAATTTGCCACTTTTTTTGCTTACTTTACCTGGCTTTATCTCAAAATCATCACCACACTCATAAATCTCAAAATTCTTTGGAATATTGATATTTAAGATTTTAGCTGCTTGGTTTAAAAGCTTAGAGTTTATAAAATATATTGGTTGGCAAATTTTACTAATCTCTTTATGAGCTTTTAACGCAATCTCAATTCCAATGCCATTTATATCGCCTACACTAATTGCAATTTTGGGTTTCATTTGATTAACTCTTTCATATCTTTTATAGCTTGGCTTAATCCAGTAAAGATTGAGCGAGCTATAATGCTTTGACCGATATTTAGCTCAAAAATCTCTGGGATATTTGCTATTAAACCTACATTTTGGTAATTTAGTCCATGGCCTGCAGCGACATTTAGTCCTATATTTTTAGCAAATTTAGCAGCCTTTTTTAATCTATCTAGCTCAAATTCAAGCGCCTCTTTAGCATTTGTATGTTCTAATGATTTTATACTAAATTTAGTCTTTGGAATATTTGAATACGCCATTAAATAGGCATTGGCAAAGCTTCCAGTATGCAATTCAATAGTATTAGCTCCTAACTCTTTAGCTGCTATTATATCATCTGAGTTTGGATCGATAAAAAGTGAAACATCAATTCCAGTCTCATTCATAGCTGCTATGGTACTCGGTAGTTCTGGACTAGCTAAATTTAATCCACCCTCAGTAGTTAACTCTTCACGCCTCTCAGGAACTATCGTAGCACGATGAGGAGAGAGCTCTAGTACAATATCAGTAATAGCAGTAGCGCACTCTAAATTTACTGGAATAGTACAAAGATTTATAATATTTATAGTATCTGTATCATCTATATGTCTGCGGTCTTCACGCAAATGTATTGTGATCTGATCTGCGCCAGCATTAATAGCAGTAAACATTGCATTTAAAATATTTGGATCATTTACCCTTCTAGCTTCTCTTAATACAGCGACATGATCGATATTTACACCTAGTTTCATATTTAATCCTTATGAGTTTATATAGTTTTTTTGTTCTTTAAAATATGGTTTTAACGCTTCATACGCTAGACCAATTTTTTGAAATTTATCTGTATAGTCTTTTTGAATTTTATCTGATTTAGTAGCGTGACGATCTGGATGATAAACTTTAGTTAAATTTAAATAACTTGCTCTAACCGTCTCATAATCATCACCAACTTCACACCCAAGCGTATGAAAATGCTCTTCTAAAAGACTAGCTAGCATACCAAATCTTCGTTTATACTCTTTAGAATTTAGCACATTAAAACGGCGTTTAAATCGCTCAAATTCCTCTTTATCGTAGTTGAAATTTACTACATATTTAAGATGCTCTCTGCTATTTATAATATTTGAAAGACTCTCTATATCTCTTAGACTTTGCGGAGTAAAAAGCAGCCAATTTTGTCGTGGGTAATATTCACAATTTGCATCATTAAAACCACGCATTAGGTATTTAGCAAATAACTCCTCGCTATTTTTTAAATCAAATAGCACTTTTAACTCTTCAAATCTGATATCTATATCTATTAACACCTGAAGCGAGGTCGGATTTTTATAGACTAGCTTGATATTTTTATGATGAGTTAGCCAAAACTCTACTCCGCTACCGACAGTTTTTTTATATAAATTTGCTATAAATTTTAGCAAATATTTACGCTGGATCAGCTCATTTTCGCTATAAAATATAATAATTCTATCACGAGTACCAATCACATTAGCAAAACTTTGGCGAATTTTATAAATAAGATTTAGGTACAGATCGCAATCATCAGTTACTATAGTAATTGACTCTAATGTCTGTGTAATCTTCATTTCAAGCCCTATCTTTTAATTTTAGGCTTTTAAAGCAAATTGCGTTCCATTAAAACTATGAATCTACCCAAATAGTAGGTTCATCTAACTCACAATACTCTTTTAGAATTTGATATGGTTTGTAGTCGCTTTTATACTCTAAGCTTTCACAATTTTTGACATAAAATCCTAGATAAATCCACGGAAGTTTATGCGCTTTAGCTAATAAAATTTGGTTTAAAAGCGAATATTTACCAAGGCTTAAATACGCATAATCTGTATCCCAAAAGCAATAAATCGAGCTAATTCCATCGCTAGTAATATCAATTAAATCTACACAGATTAGACTATCTTTATCATAATAATCTACCTCAAAGCCAAACTCTCCAGCACCATCTACATAAACACTAAAATAGCGTTCATAACTCATTTGATGATACTCCCAGCCTCGCTTATTTTGCATAAATTTATGATATTTTTCATATAGATTTATATGTTCTTGGCTTAGATGTGGGCGAGTTACTACAACATCTATACCAGCATCTTTATTTTTACGGATTACTCGCCTTAAACTTTTAGTTAATTTAAATTTTTGAGCGTCTATTCTTAAGCTTTGACACTCATTGCAATCTTTACAAATTGGCTTGGAAAAATACTTGCCAAATCTTCTATAACCATGCTCTACTAAAGCAGAATTATAAGCATATGACGCTTCATAAATATATTTATAGCTACTTCTAGAAGAACGACCCTTTAGATACGCACAAGGCGTATCTAAAGTACTAAATTCAATCTCAGTCAAGCTTTTTTATATCCGAATATTTGATAAATTCCATAAATTCATCTCTTAGTCTAGCCTCTTTATCAGCTATTACCTCTGGCTCAGAAAATATATCTTTAAACTCATCACGGTTTGGATTTGGTTTTGGTCTTGAAACTGGGGTTTGAGTCTTTTGCTCTTTAACCATCTGCCCTTTTATCTCTTTTAAACTATCTAAAAAATCCATAAATTACCCATTTTCTCTACTAGATTTTACTTTTTGAATCGCTGCTGTAATAGCTGCAATGACCTCTTCTTTGTTCTCTTGATTATGATCGTGAGTATTTTCTAAGATATCTTGAAGTCTCTCTTCAATATAGCTAGTATCAAAAAATCCTCTTCTAAAGTGTCTTCTTTTAGATATAGCTAAAAGAAATGGCAGTGTGGTTCTAACACCCTCGATTGTAAACTCATCTAAAGCACGCTCAAGCTTACTTACAGCCAAATCATAACTTCTAGCTTTTACTATTAGTTTAGCTACAAGCGAATCATAAAATGGCGGTATAGAGTATCCTTGATACATATGACTATCTACCCTTACACCAGGGCCAAGAGCAGGGAAATAACCTGTGATTTTACCAGGACTTGGAGCAAAATTTTTCCATACATTCTCAGCTGTAATTCTAGCCTCTATAGCAACACCTTGAGGTTTAACTTCTGTTTGATCTATATCTAGAATTTCCCCTGAAGCAATGCGAATTTGTCTAGAGATGAGATCGACTCCTACTATCTCCTCAGTTACGCCGTGTTCGACTTGAATTCTAGTATTCATCTCCATAAAATAGAAGTTATTATAATCATCTAATAAAAACTCAATTGTCCCCGCATTAGTATATCCAACAGCCTTAGCTGCTGCAACTGCAGCCACACCCATTCTCTTACGCAAATCTTCGCTAATAGTAGGACATGGCGCAATCTCGATAACCTTTTGATGGCGTCTTTGAATAGAGCAATCACGCTCACAAAGGTGAATTAAATTACCATAGTTATCACCCAAAATTTGAAATTCAATATGTCTAGGTTTTACAATTAACTTCTCCATAAAGACTTCATCGTTATTAAAAAATGCCTTAGCCTCTCTTTTGCAACTCTCATAGCTACTTTCTAAATCTTTAGGATCCCATACCTCTCTAATACCACGACCGCCGCCGCCGCCGCTTGCTTTTAAGATTACTGGATAGCCTATTTTTTCAGCTTCTAATTTTATAGTTTCAATACTTTCTTTATTTAACGCTTCAGTACCTGGCACAACTGGAATACCATTTTTATGCATTAGATTTCTAGCGATATTTTTATTACCCATTTTTAGTATTACTTCAGATTTTGGCCCAATAAATGTAAGACCAGCATCTTCAACCATCTTAGCAAATTCATAATTTTCACTTAAAAATCCATATCCAGGATGTATAGCATCAGCACCACACGCCTTAGCTACTTCTACTATTCTAGCAGCATCTAGGTAGCCTTTAATCGGGTCTTTGCCTATCTCATATGCCTCATCAGCAACTTTTACATGAAGTGATTCTTTATCAGGTTCAGTGTATATGGCTACATTTTTGATATGTAAATCTTTACACGCTCTAACGATTCTAACAGCTATTTCGCCACGATTGGCAATCAAAATTTTATATATCATAGAATTACCTTTAAAAAATTTTCCATTCATTGTAGCTAAATTTGGATATTTTTTAGCTAAAAATAGAAAAATAAATTTAAATTTTAAATAATGTGTTACAAATGTTTGGTTTAATGAGGTTTTGTCAATCTATTTATGGCAATGAAGCTATTTATAAAAGATTACTACGCCTTGTGTTTAGGCGTAGTACTAAAACTAACTTATTGTAGCAGCTTTAAGACATTTTGCTGTACAGCATTTGCTTGACTCATAGCGTAGCTTCCGCTTTGGGCTAGAATGTTATATTTAGAGAAGTTTGCACTCTCACTAGCAAAGTCTACATCTCTTATTTGAGATTCAGCTGATTTTACATTTACTTGGGTAACTGTAATGTTATTTAGCGTAGCTATTAATTGGTTTTGTACTGAACCTAGGTCAGCTCTTAGCTTGTCTAGACTTTTTCTAGCTGATTCAGCTACATCAACCATAGCCTGAGCACCACCATATGTATTTACGCCACCAGCTTGATCAGCTGTACCATATACATTAGAGAAACCGCCATTGAAAAATCCCATTGCTTTAGCTGTTTCAAAGCTAATTGTTCCACCATTCATATATTTTAAATTTACACTAGCTTGATTAAATACAGTTGAAGCTACACTTGCTAAGCTAATTGCATTACCGCCAGTTGTAAATCCTGAAAATGTAGATAGATTAGCTATACCAACTTTAATATCTCTAGCATCTTGGCGGATAAATGTAAGCTGACCTAATAACAGAGCTCCACCATTTGCGCTACCATTTGAGGCACCAATTAAATCTCCACCCATAACCGTATAACTATCTGAGAATGTTCCTATCTTGATGGCTCTACCATCTTTAGTTGCTAAAACTAATCTACCGTTATCTAGACTTGCTTCTACTCCGGTTTCATCTTTTTTAGCGTTGATTGCACCGATTAGAGCATTGTCGGCATCATTAACTTGAGTTTTAATATTTCCTATTGTTACACCATTAATAGTTAAATTTTGAATTGTACCAGCCTTAACTGCAACGCTAAAAATTTGAGTATTATTTGCCTCTGCCCTTACGCCGGTTTTATCCGCTGCACCATTCATCATTTCAGCTATTGCTTTGTAGCCATCTGTTTGCAATACTGTTCCAGATAATGTTTGAAATGTAAAACCATTAGGATAGCCGTCTACTCCGCTTAGCTTTACTGTAAATTCAGTAGCGGATACTGCTGAATAATTAGAAATTATCGTATTATTCATGGTCTCAAACCTAGTATGCCCAATTGTATTTGAGTTTGTAGCACCTATGCTTACTTTAGCAGTTTCGTTGCTATAAGCACCAATTTGGAAGTTTTTGTTTGAAAAATTTCCATTTAGTAGTTGTTGGCCATTAAAGCTTGTAGTAGTAGCTATCATATCTAGTTCTTCAAGAAGTCTGCTAATATCATTTTGAAGTGCTCTTCTAGAATCAGCATTTTGACCATCTTGAGCTGCTTGGATAGCTTTGGTTTTAATAGTATCAAGTATTTTAATCTGTTCATCCATAGCTTTATCTGCAGTTTGAATGATACCTACAGCATCATTACCATTAGATATGGCTTGACCTAGGGAGTTAGCTTGAGAGCGAAGACTATCAGCAATCGCCATACCAGAAGCATCATCAGCTGCTGTTTGAATTCTAAGGCCTGAGCTTAGGCGACCAAGAGAGCCAGTAAGTGCTCTATCATTTACTACAGAGTTAGCATGCGCATTTAAGGCTGCTACGTTTGTATTTATTCTAAAACCCATTATAAATCCTTTTATAGAAATATTATTAAGTTATAAAAGCCTTAAGCAAATGGTGTTCCAAAGTTTTGGTAAAAGTTTATAATATTCCCTACTCTTGTGCGCTAAGAGGCAAAGCATAGTATTGCACTCCAGCTATCTCAAATTCACGCACAAACTCTCTAAACTCTCTAAACTCCTTAGCAGTTAAATAAAATTCATACATACATCCAGTCTCGCCATATCGCTTGCTAGTCTCTAGTCCTTGCCTCTGGCTATAATGATCAAACCTAGAAAGCAATGCAAATGGTACAAATATGCTCACAATATCTCTTATCTCATAGCGTTCTAGCTCTGCGGCATTTATGGCTAAATTTGCACTACTTCCATACGCTCTAACTAACCCACCAACACCAAGCTTTACACCGCCAAAATACCGCACCACTAACAGCGCAGTGTCTATTAAATCAGCTCCACGCAAAGCATCTAGGCACGGTGGTCCTGAGCTTCCTTTTGGTTCGCCATCATCGCTACAGTTTTCTACAATCTGAAAATACTTATTATAATACCTATACGCCCAGACTATATGAGCAGCCTTTGGATTGTCTGCTTTAAGCCTAGCACGCAACTCTTCAAACTCGCTAAATGGACATATATAACTAGCAAAGCTTGATTTTTTGATATCTTGCTCGTAGCTGTAGCACTTTTTTACTAGATACATTTTGTATAATAACTCAAAGTTGTATTGCCAAATTTACGACTTTTATAAAGTGCAAATTTGCCTATGTTTTGTGAAGGTTTATGGCTTGAGATATGCTCTATTACCACTATATTGGCCTCTAGTTTTTCTAGCATTTTATAAAGTTTTTCATAAATTCCACTAAATCCATCTCTAATATCAAATGGTGGATCAGCATAAAGAATAGTTTTTTGCTCTATATTTTGAGCAAGAATCTTTGGTGTTAGCTCAAATGTATCACCATGCAATGCTACTAAGGTCTCATTTCCATCATCATTTAATATACTAAAATTTTCACTTAAGCTATTAAATGCTGCTCTATCAAGCTCTATAGCATAACCTTTTTTAGCGTAATTACTAACCGCAGTCGCAGCCATTAATCCACTTCCACCAAATAATTCTATAAATACCGAACCATAAATCTCACCCTGCAGGCTATTAAATACAGACTCTTTTACTATAGATTTAGTACTTCTAGTTGTGCTTAGGCTTGGCAAAGATAGCTTTTTGCCTTTAAATTTACCACTAGTGATAGTGGTGGTTAGATTATTTTTCATATTCATCTTTTATTATTTTAATTAGCTCAGCCTTGAACGCATCGACTAAATCACCCACTCTACGCTCTAGGCTACTTAGCTCGCTTGATTGTATTTTGCCGCTTATTTGCATCGCTGAATAGAACTCACCTAGCGTATTTAATAGCACATCTTTACTAAAAGGCTCGCTAAGATATGGCGAATCATCACTTATGATAAAGACTGGCTTGCTACTTTGCAATGCTCTATCACTCACTATAAAATCGCAATCTTTTTTTGTGGTTGCATTTGAACCTAAAAATAGCCTTAAAGTCTCAGCTAAAAGCAGACACTCACAATCTATACAAACTCTCATTACCCTACTCCTTTAAAGCCTAAATAGTATCAAAATATCTATAAATTTGGTATAAAATTTGCTTAAAATCTAGATAAATCTATGAATTTGCTATAAAATTTGGTAAAATTTGACCGATTTAGCATATAACCAATTTACTAAAAGGATGCAAAATGGAAATTTTCAAAGCAGCAGCCCAGCAGCAGCTAGATATGGCAGATACTGCCAGTTTTAAGCAGCAGTTTAATCCACAAACTAGAGAGGTAGAAAATCCAAATCTCCGCCAAGACTCTGCAGCGCAAAATGGAGCCAATGAGCACCTAACAAATGAGCAAATTCAAGAGATTTTAGCCCAAACTAACGATAATCTAAGCCTACTAAATACAAATATTAGATTTGGCTATAATGATAAAATCGATAGTATGTTTGTCAATGTTTTAGAAGCTGATACTGGCACAGTAATCCGCAAAATCCCAACTGATCAGGTTATGAAGCTTACTGAGCATTTTAGAGACATCGTGGGTATGATATTTGATAAAAAGGAATAAAAATGGCAATCAATACTGAAAAATCACAATTAGGTGTCGGTAGTGGCAATATCCTAAGCTGGGATACAATAGATAAGCTAAAAGAGGCTGATACAAAAGCACTTGTAAAGCCACTGGAGACTAAAATTCAAGACAATCTAACTAAACAAAAAGACCTAACAGCAATCACTACATTACTTAGCACATTTAAGGCTAATGTATCAAATTTAACAAGCGATAACACATATCTAAGGCGTGATGCTAACGCCACAGGTAGCGGTAGTGTAAGCGTAACGGCAAATGCAGGTGTAGCTGAACAAAATATGAGCCTAAGCGTACAACAATTAGCTACTCACGACTCTTATCAATCTAAGACATTTGACTTAAGAAATGGTACAGTATTTGATAAAGATGTTAGCTTTGGTATCAGCATTGGTGGCAAGGATTATGTGATAAATGCGGACTCTAGCATCACGCTAGAAGGATTAGCTGAAAAGATAAATGAAGCTACTGAAGGTAAAGTCCAAGCTAAAATCCTAAATGTAGGTGGCGCAGCTGGGGCTGAGTCATATAGACTAGTAATCCAATCAGCTGAGACCGGCTCAGATAATGCGATGAGCTTTTATGCTATAACAAGTGGAACTAGCGGTGGTGCATCACACACTAGTACAGATAGTACTCTAGAAGCTTTAGGATTTTACTTTGATAAGGCTAATACTACTGGGACAAATACAGATAGCCATGGCAATACAATTCAAAGATTAACATTAAAAAAACCTGATGATATAAAAGATAAAGGCGATAATGTAGGCTCTCAATTAGATGTTGCCAAAGATGCTAAATTTAAATACAATGGTATAGATATCACTAGAAGTTCAAATAAAGTTGAAGATCTAATCTTAGGTGTGAGCTTAACTCTAAATAAAGTAGATAAAGCTGGTGAGAGTACTAATGTAAATATCACCCAAAACACTGATGGTATCCTAGAAGATATCCAAGCGATGGTAAAGTCATATAACTCACTAATAAATAATATAAACGAAGCTACCAAATACGATAGCGAAACTGGCCTAGCTGGTACATTCCAAGGGGTAAGAGAGATCACATCTATCACCACAGAACTAAATAAAATAATAAATGGCGTAAGCAAAGATGGTAAATCTTTGGCTGATTTTGGTATCACGCTTACTAAAGATGGAATACTAACTCTAGATTCATCAGTGCTAAACGATATGATAAATACTAAATTTGATGAGTTTAAAAGCTTCTTTAGCTCTGAGACTAAATTTACAAATGTTACAGCATTTGGGGATAAAAAAATAGATTGGAATGAAGATATAAAAGGCACATTAACAATTAATGGGGTAGATATTACAATTGATATTCCAAAAACCAATACAGGTACAACCCCTTGGGATGAAAAAGCCAAGAAAAACGCCCTACTAAAAGTTATAGCAAACGCTAGCGGCCTAAGCGATATCTCAGCTTCATTTGACAAAGATGGCAAACTAGTACTAAAAGGCTCAGGTGGCATTGATATTGAGATTAAAGGTAATAGTGATTTCTTAACTAAACTAGGCCTAAAAGAGCAAAAGCTAGATGGTAAAACTGAGATTATAGGCGGATTCTTTAAAGGATTAAATGATACTATAAATGGCCTAATTGGCACTAATGGTACTCTAACAACTTATGAAGAAAACCTAACAAACTCGCACAAATCTCTAACTGAGTCTAAAGAACAACGCCAAAAAGAGCTAGATACTAAATACACTACAATGGCAGAAAAGTGGTCACAATATGATACTATCATTGCTAAGCTAGAATCTCAAATGAATACTGTAAATGGTATGATCGAGGCTGCAAGAAATGCTAACAAGTAAAGGAACAGTGATGGCATCATCAAATGCTGCATATGCAGCCTATAATCAAAATAATATGGGGATTGACTCCCCACAAAAACTCATCTCTATGCTATATGAGGGGGTTTTGCGTTTTATCTACCGTGCTAAAAAGGCTATGGATGAGGGTGATATAGAAAATAAGGTGCTATTTTTAAATAAAACAAATGCGATATTTTTTGAGCTAATGAATTCGCTAGATATGAGTCAAGGCCAAATCAGTGAGTATCTCCAAGGGTTATACAGCAGACAAATTCAGCTAATCTCAGAGGCTAATATCACAAACGACCAAAGTAAATTAGATGAAGTCGTCCATGTAACAAGAGAGCTTTTAGAAGCGTGGAGAGATGTAACAAAGGATGATAAATGAGTTGGCTCAATGATTTTAAATCCGCTTTGGTAAGTGAGAATTTAGATAGGATAGAATACCTTATAAACAACTACCCACCAAAGCTAGCCCCAGATGAGCTAGAGTGTACGGCTGCACTTTTAAAGAGTGCGGCTGAGCTTTTTCGTACTAAGCAAAAAGAGCTAGAAGCTGAGCTAAATAAGGTTAAAAAAGCCAAAAAATATGACTTTTAATAGCTTTTGACTTGCTAAACTAGCTAGATTATTAAATTTAAGATTTAGCTAGTTTATAAATTATATAAGTATCAATTTAGGTAAATTTTTAAATAAAAAAATAGGTGCGACTATAAGCCGAGTTCTGTTATGATGGCCATTTATCTAGATTTGATTTTAGATCAAATTCAAGCGAAGGGTTGAATATAAGACTCCAAACCATCCCTTCTTGCTGCGAGTTGGGTTTACATAGCTGCTTGCATCTCTGCTAGCACTGGTGGGCTCTTACTCCACCGTTTCACCATCACCGCTAAAGCGGCAGTTTACTTTCTGTTGCACTATCCCTTGAGTTACCTCAGCCACCCGTTAGGTGGAACTCTGTCTTATTGCAGCTCGGACTTTCCTCAAGGCTTTAACCTTGTGACCATCCATCGCACCAATGTAATTTTATCAAAATCGAACTTAAAATTTATAATTAATGTAGAATTAATTAACTCTTTTTTAGTAAAATTTAACTAAATTTAATTTTTTATATTTTTTTAAATTTGCAATTTTTAAGGATAATATATGATAAAAAGAGCTTTATTTATGACTTTAGTTGTCTTTAATATTTGTAATGCTCAAACTGAGATAAATCAAAATCAGATGATTACGCCTATTCCTGATAGTATCCCATATAACAAAGAAAAAGCAATGCTAGGAAAGCAGCTATATATGGATACAACACTATCAGCAGATGGGAAGGTTTCATGTAATACCTGCCACGATACAAAGACCTTTGGTATGGATAATCAAGTATTTTCAACTGGTATAAATGGAGTTATGGATACCCCTTTTAACTCGCCAACTACATTCAATGCGGCATTTAATTTCGTTCAATTTTGGAATGGTAGAGCTAAGGATTTAGCCGATCAAGCTAGATCGCCTTTTACTAATCCGCAAGAGATGGGACTAAATGATGAAGCTGAAGTTATAAAGATAATAGAGCAAAATCCTGATTATAAAGCTAAATTTAATAAAATTTATGGTGAAATAAATATGGATAATATCACCGATGCCATAGCTGAGTTTGAAAAGACGCTAATCACTCCAAATTCGCCATTTGATCGATATTTAAATGGAGATGAAAATGCTATAAGCAGCCAGGCTAAACGTGGTTGGGAAGCATTTAAAAGCAATGGTTGTGTAGCTTGCCATCAAGGTCAAAATGTAGGTGGTACAATGTATCAAAAGATTGGAATCTTTGAGCCATATCCAAATCAAGAGAATTTGGGTCGCTATGAAATTACAAAGGTAGAATCTGATAAAATGGTCTTTAAAGTCCCAAGCCTAAGAAATGTAGCCAAAACTGCTCCATATTATCACGATGGAAGTATTCCAACTCTTGATGCGTGCGTGCAATTTATGGCTTATTATCAATTAGGAAAATTCCTAGATCAGCAAACAGTAGAAGATATAGTCGCATTTTTAGAGAGCTTAACAGGGGAATATAATGAACAATTCTAGAAAAATCAGTTTTTTAACTCAGTTTATCGCACTTACTGTGCTTGTTTTGGTATTTATTTTTATTCTTTTGGTATTTATCTTTAATAATTATAGATCCGCTCTAAAAAATGAAGAGATAACGATGGCTACGCAACATCTACAAATTTATGATTTACAGATTGATCAAGTTTTTCAAACCAAATTTAACTTTATAAACTACGACTCAAGCGTAGTTTATAGCAATAAATTTAAAGAAACCTTGCAATATTTAGCTAGTTTAGATGTAGATGCTAATATGCTAAGCTCAATATCTAAATCATTTGAGGATAAGCAGATACAATTAGAGAGATTTAAATCAGCAAATTCAATCGCTATAAACTCAAAAGCATATCTATTTACTCTAAGCCACGATATAGATAAATTAGTAGTAGCAAACCCAACTCCAGAAAACCTAGCTCTATTAGATGCGATGGATCAAATCTTAGCCATTGTATCAACTCAAAATATATTGGCTAGAGATGTTTTAGATACGCTTAATGAGCTTGTTAAAAATGTAGATCAAGCTAGATTAGATAATAGTGAGCTATTAAATTTATTTAAAAAGCACTACTCTATGATGTTAAGCCAAATCAGCGTAATGCAAGATAACTCTACCCTATACCTAAATCAAGAGCTAAACAAAAAATTAAACAAATTTGAAACTATAATCGCAAACCAAATAGAAGAAAACAACAAAAACCAACTATATATCTCAATTATAGTATTTGGTGTAACTTTGCTTATATTTGCGTTATTTATATACTTGACACTTGTTAAAGTAGTTATCCCAACTAAAAATCTAGAATTACTTAGCTCAAATTTAGCAAGCAACAGAGCAAATCTTAACTCTCGCTTAAAAATAGACCCAAAAAGCGAACTAGCCACTAGTGCTGGATATATAAACAAATTTATTCAGATTGTTCAAAATTCAGTTTTAGAGGCTATTGATAGTTCAAATACAAGTCATAAAAACTCAATTAGCTTGCAAGAAAATGCTAAAAAACTAAAACAAAACTCACTTCACCAGCACGAACAAGTAGCTAGTGTTCAAAAGATTACAATCTTATTAAATGAAACAATTAACCTAAATAAGCTACTTGCTAATGACGCAACGCTAAATATGCAAGATTTAAAAACATTAATGAATACTGTAGAAAATACGCTTTTAGAGTTGATTGAATTAATTGAAGTTAGTAGCCAACAAGAAAATGAGATCGTAGCTAATATGGATCAACTAGTAAAAAGCGCTGATACTATCTATAGCGTTACAAGTGCTATTAAAGATATCGCAGACCAAACAAACCTACTAGCGTTAAATGCTGCTATAGAAGCTGCTCGTGCAGGAGAACATGGTAGAGGTTTTGCAGTAGTAGCTGATGAAGTTCGTGCGCTAGCTGATAAAACTAGCAGATCGTTAGGCGAGATAAATATAACTGTTCAAACTATTGTTCAACAAGTTAATTATAATAAAACCCTAATGGATGATATCCATATCTCTATGAATAATACCTCAAATAAAGCTGCTGATCTAAAAAATAATATAGCAAATTCAATAAATAAATTAAACGCTGGAATTCAATCTACTCAAACCGTAGAAGAAAAATCCATCACAGCCAAAGAGCGTGTAACGCTGCTAAATAGTAATATAGATAAGGTAAGTAGAGCAGCTACTAATCTGACTCAATTAGCTACTCAAATTGAGATAGTATCAAATGAAATTTTAAATAGCGCAAAAAAACTAAACGATAAGCTAACTAGCTTTAAGTAGATATTTATAATAAGACTTGTCAGCACAAACTACATTGCTGACAAGCTGCTAATAATCATAGCATTTGGCAAATTTAATAATCTTTAAATATCAAAAATTTCCCTACCTAAAATCTCACGCAAAACCACAGTAGCATAAGATCCCTTTTGTAATGTAAAGCTTAGGCTAAATTGTGCCTCCTCTTCATTATAACTACACTTCATCTCATCAGCCCATACCCAGTTAAATCTTCTTGCTCCATTAGCAAATTTAGCAAATCCAAATCCCTCAGCCATAATCTCTTGTTCAAGACTAAACGCCACACCGGTAGCTTCATAAGCTTTAGCTCCAACTAATAAACCACAGCTGGTGCGATCACGCTGATTAAATTTATCAACCTCAGATTCTAAATTCTCGCATAAAAATAACTTGCCAAATGGATAATGTCCCATCACTTCACCACGAATTAATCTAAAAAACTGCTTTTGACTTTTTAAATCTTTGATAGTATCGTTATCAAATTTATAAATTTCAGCTAACTCCTTAGCACTAAAACTCTCGCAAAATCGACTAATCTCTACTCTTTTGCTAAGATAGCGATTAAATAACTCACTTTGATATGCAGAAATCAAAAAATCTCTAAGCTTTGGATTATATTTTTTAAGACTCTTTTTATCATTATTTGCCATAGCTATTAATAACTCTTTAGCGCTTTGATAATTATCACCAAATCTACCAAACCTTTGATAGCCAAAATAGTTGGCAAAACCTCGATTTTTGATCAATTCTATAACATTTTGAAGCTTTTTAGCCTCACTTGGCAATACTTTTTTAAGACGAATAAAGAAGTGATTTGCTTTTAAATGTCCGATTCTTAGCTTATTATTATGGAATGTAGCATTTAAAATTTTAATATTTTCATTAGAAAAACTACTTATAGCACTCTGAAATTTAGCTGGAATTGATATATATTGCGTAGTCATACCCTCTTTATCCTTTAATCCAGCATAGCCAAAATCTCTAACCTTAGCACCAGTAGCTGATGCTAAAATACTCAATGCCTCAGATGTGCTTAGGCCTTTTTTTTGAATTTGCATAACTAAATGCTCGCCATTTCCACTAAACTCATATAGTGGAATCTCACGCACCACAAAATCACTTGCATTTTTGCTAAAATGCGCATTGATTGGCGTATGTGTTGTTGTTAATAATGGCTTAAAAATGGGTGAATTTTCCATGAAATTTTGCCCTTTCGTTTATAATTTTACCTAGTAAATTTAATTTTACTCTACATTTTTTAGCTTGGTTTAATACTCTTTTTATATTTTTAGGCGGTACGACAATTAACATCTCATACTCTTCCCCGCTAATAAACTCAAATTTGGATAATTTTTTATTAAATTTAACTGCTCTATTTTGTGTAATCTTTGGCAAATCACTAGCTAAACCATCGCTAATATCCATTCCTGACCTTATCCATTTAGCACTTTGTTTTATAAACTCTTGCCTTAAATTTGGAGTTACAAAGCGTGAATTTGAGCTAATTTTACCACCGTTTAAAAGCGTTCTAAGCCCCTTAATAGAACCGCCTAAAACCCCAGTATAACATACTATATCACCTATTTTGGCTCCATTTCTTATTAATGGTTTTTTTGAGTTTAGATATGATACTATAGTTAGACTAATTATTAATTTATCACTTAAAATAGTATCTCCGCCAATAATTTGTGTGCCATATCGTGCTGCACACTCTTTTAGTCCAATGCTTAACTCTTTAATATATTTATTGCTTAAATTCTTAGGTAGTCCAAGACCTAAAAGCGCATATTTTGGCGTAGCGTTCATAGCAATTGCGTCGCTTAGATTTACTATCATAGCCTTTTTACCAATCTGTTTTGGACTTAACCAATGCGATTTAAAATGAATATCTTCTACAAACATATCCTTGCTATATACTATATCACCGATGATAGCACCATCATCGCCATTTAAGTTATGCTTAAAATTCGATATTATGCTCTGTTCTTTATCCACTCTACAAGCGCCTCTTCATAGCCAAATTTACGCCCATTTAGCCCTGCACCATCAAGTATTAAATCTCCATTATCTAGTGAGATTATATCTCTTGATTGGCTGCTGCTATTCATCCAGCTTAAAAATATCCCATCATCAGCCCAGACATCAGCACCTGAACCACCAGGAATTGCTACAATATCATAACCATAAAGTGACTCAGAACTCAGATGCATAGGTAGAGCTAATCCCATCTCATCTCGGGCATCACCACGAAATCCAATCACAACAAAATCAATTCCACATCGCATAAAAACATCATAAATTCTAGCGAAACTAAGAAAATTTACCCCATCATAGACAATAATTGCACTTTTCACTTTTAACCTTATTATTTTAATAGCGAAATAGTATCAAAACTCCTATAAAATAGCGATAAATTTGATATAATTTATATAAATTTTAGAAAGGATTAATATGATTTATAGCGATAAATTTATATATATCGAAATAGAACCAAACGCCTCTCCATGGGTAAAAATATTTACTCAAAGCGAATTTAAAGAACTTAGCGATTGCGATACTGATACGAGAAATAGACTATTTCAAGCAGCACTTGAGTGCGAAAAAGCTATGATTGAGTTTTATAGCCCTGATAAGATTAATTGGGCAAGCTTTGCAAATTATATGCCACGAGTACATATGCATATTCAAGCTAGATTTAAAGATGATGAGTATTTTCCAGAGTCTTTATGGGGTAAAAAACAGCGAGAAGCAAGACCAAGAGATATAAAAATAGATGAATTTTCTAGCTTTTTAGCCCATCGTTTAAAGGTGTTTTTTGGCTAAATTTTAGATTATTTAAGATATATTATTTTTAGCTAAATATAATCAAATTTATAAACTCAAAAGGAGAAAATATGAAAAAACAAATATTAACTTCAGTTGCAGCTTTAGGTCTGCTTTTTGGTGCGGCAAATGCCACAGTTTATAGCGTTGATACAGCACATTCTAGTACAACTTTTAAAATCAAACACCTACAAGTTAGCAATGTAACTGGTTCATTTGGCAAATTTGCTGGTGAAGTAGATATCACAAACAAAATTCCATCTAGCCTTACAGCTACAATTGATGTTAATTCAATCAATACAAACAACGATGGTCGTGATGCTCACCTTCAAAAGGCAGATTTCTTTGATAGTGCAAAATTCCCACAAATCAAATTCGCAATGAAAAGCTATGAAAAAAGCGGAGATGGCGAAGGCAAAATCAAAGGTGATTTAACAATTAGAGATGTTACTAAACCAGTAGTGCTAAACTATGAATTTGGCGGTGTAAGTAAAAACAAACAAGGCACCGAAATAGTAGGATTTAGCCTAGAAGGCAAGATCAAAAGAAGTGATTTTAACTTTGCGCCAGATTCTAGCACAGTGGCACTTGGTGATGAGATTAAACTAAATATCGAGATTGAAGCGGTTAAAAAATAATAATTTGAGTGGCTTATGAGCCACTCTTATTAAATTATGCTAAAGTAGCCTTAAGCATCCAGATTTTTTTCTCTAGACTTGCATAATTTTCTTGCGCTATAGCTACAGTTGTATTATCACCTGCACTTTCAGCAATCTCTTCAAGTTTTTTAAACTCAGCCAATAGATAAACAAAAGCACCTTTTAAAGCTTCAATTACTTCTACTGGAGTATAGCTATCTTTGCTAACTACTGGGGCTTTAGCAACTTTTAAAAGCTCATCAGTTTTTGTAATTGCTTTGCCACCTAATTGAATAGCACGCTCAGCCATCTCATCAAAAAGCTCAGCAAGTTCATTATACTCTTTTTCAGTATATTCATGAATTGAGAAGAATTGCAAACCTTTTACATTCCAGTGATAATCATGGAAAGCTACAAACAAGCTATGTGCATCAGCTTGAAGTTGGTTAAGTTGTGTTACTACATTTTTCATTTTTTATCCTTTATATTTAAGTTGTGTAATTATACACAGAATTAACTTAAAAAAGTATAAAGTAAGTAATAATTTTTATTATTTAGAATATTTTACTATTTAAGTTAAATTCAACTCTCTTTACTCTCTAATAGCTTTTTAAGTATTCTCTTACCAGCTTCTACGCCTGGCTGGTCATAAGTATTGATACCTAGCATTAATCCAGTTGCACTAGTAAGTAGCTCGTAATAGTATATTAACCAACCACAATGCCACTCATCAAGCCTATCAATAACTAACTCATCAATACTAATCATCTCGCTAGCCAAAGCCTGCATAGTAGAATGCGCTTGAGCATTAAAAACCTCAGCTATACTTTTGCTATTTACAAAATCACATCCATCTAAAAAATTTAATTTTAAATTTGGCACCGATATAGTACTGTTGTGATCTTTTATAGTTATAAATGTTACTGTCTTGTCTTTTACGCCCTCCATTATAAGTTGTAAAAATGAGTGTTGATCTTTGCTACCTACTAGACCAACAGGAGTTAAACCAACTCTTTTATACCCACGCTTTTTTCCTAAACTCTCAGCCCATAACTGTACATACCACTCATTAAAGCTTGTTAATCTATCGCTATAACTAAATAATACATTTATCTTAGCACTACTATGTGTGGCGTAGTGATAGGCCTTTTGCAATATCCCATCATCATTTCTACTTAAATATTGTTCTTTTGCACTATTAGCTCCAGCTAAAAGCTCGCTTATATCAGCTCCGCATAGTCCAAGTGGTACAAGCCCGATAGCTGAAAGAACGCTAAATCTTCCACCGACATTCTTTGGAATATTAAAAATCTTAGCTCCAACTTTTTTAGCATAGCTCTCAAGCGGACTATCTGGATCAGTAATAAAGATAAAATTCTCATAACTTTTTATAACAAATTTTGCTAAAATATACTTATATATAGATATCGTCTCAATGGTAGTTCCAGACTTACTTGAAATTATAAATAGCGTTTTGTTAGGATTGATTTTAGCACACTTTTTTTCTATGCTGTATGGATCAAGATTATCTAAAAATATTAGCTCTTTTTGTAAATTTAACATATCATATAGCGCTTTAACTCCAAGAGAGCTTCCACCTACTCCTACAAGCACTACGCTATCAAAATCGCATTTAGCCATCTCTTCTATCTTGCTAACTATATCCATTCCTAAACTAGGAAGATGATAATACCCTATATCATCACCTTTAATTTCATCATTCATTCGCCTAGCATAGCTATTGATTGTTGTGATATTTTTTGGGCTAAATTTAAGATTATTTTTTACCATATTCATGCTCATAGAAAAAATTCGTAGCTTCAACATATCCGACTACACTACCACAATCAAACCTTCGTCCTTTAAATTTATAGGCTAAAACCATTCCATTTTGCGCCTGTTTAAGTAACGCATCGGTGATTTGCACCTCACCATTTTTACCTGGATTGGTATGTTCTATGATCTCAAATATATCTGGAGTTAGAATATATCTACCAATTATTGCTAAATTTGTTGGTGCATCTTTTGGGTCTGGTTTTTCTATCATATCATTTACCATTATTAGATCATCTTCGATAAATTTGCCATCTATGACGCCATAACTACTTATAGTTTCTTTAGGTACCTCCATTACAGCAACTATACTACAGCGATATTTCTCATAAATTTTTACCATTTGAGCTAGGACATTTTCGCCATCTTCATTAACGCACAAATCATCAGCTAAAATTACACCAAATGCCTCATCTCCTACAAGACCCTTGCCACTATAAATTGCGTCACCTAAACCTCTCATATGAGTTTGACGAGTAAAACTAAATGAACAATGCTCCATCAACTCTCTAATATCAGTTAATAGATACTCTTTGCTAGTTCCAGCAATTTGATGTTCTAGCTCATAGCTAATATCAAAGTAATCTTCTAGCGCTCTTTTACCACGCCCAGTAACAAAAGCCATATTATTCATACCAGCCTCTCTAGCCTCATCTACACCATAGTGGATAAGCGGTTTTGTCAAGATTGGCAACATCTCCTTTGGCAAGCTTTTTGTCGCTGGTAAAAATCTAGTCCCATATCCAGCAGCAGGAAAAAGACAAGTTTGTATCATTATAACTCCTTAATGTATAAGAATTTGCTAAATTTACCCAAAATTTACTTAAAAAGCACTTTTAAGGCAAGCTTATTGTAAATAGTTTTGGTTCATTTTGAACTGCAACTGAGCCTTTATGAGCATTTATAATCTCTAAGCTAAGCGCAAGACCCAAACCATTACCTTTAAGCTTTGTAGTCTTAAACGGCTCGAATATTGTTCCACTAGGTAGCTGCACACCACTATCACTGATATAAAAATTATGCATACCATCTTTAAATTTATGTTCTATGCTTACTAAACCGCCATCATCATCACTCTCTTCAATCGCATCAATTGCATTAAATATAAAGTTACAAAATACCAAATCAAGCAAATTTATATCACCGCAAATCACCCCATCAAAACCGCTAAATTTAAACTCGATATCTTTAGTAAATGCATATTGTGCAACTGCCTCGCCACACATAATCTCTAAATCTTTTAACTTAAATTCATTTGCACTTATTTGAACACCTTTGGTAAAAAGTAAAGTTGCCTTTATAATCCCCTCAACTCTATAAATAGCCTTTTTTATCTCTTCTATTAATGGTCGATTTCTATCATCTATTCGTTTTAAAAGCGTACTAGTTAATAACGAAATTGAACCTATTGGATTGCGAATCTCATGAGAAAGATGTGCTGCTACTGCACCCATTGATACTAGTCTAGCGCTTCGTTTTTCATCAGTTATATCAGTAGCTAAAATTATTTTATTTTGCATATTGTGAGTAATTTTAATAGCATAAACCCTACCATCAAATTCAACCTCTTGAGTACTTTTTTGCATATTAATACTAGGCAAGATATCCATAATTTGCTTGGCTTTATCATTACTTAGCATTACTTCGCCACTAGTACTAATCGCCCATAGTGATGCACCCAAACTCTCTACAATCCCTTGGGTAAACTTTTGCAAATTTGCATAGGACTCGCCTAATACTTTATACTCTTTTTCTATTAAATATGTCTGTTCTATTAGGCTTTTTAGCCCCTCTTCTATACTTTTTATATTCTCATTCATATAAATCCTTAAAATCATCAAGTCCAAACAAAATCACTCTATTATCTCTAAGCCCTAAAAGCTCATTGCTAAAGCCAGATTTTGAAAATAACGCCATCTTATCCCAATTTATTTTAGATTTTTCACACTTTTGCATTAATAAATTTAGTATATTTTTGCAGATTTTTCGCTCCTTATATTTAGCTTCGGCCACTAGAGTAAAACCATCATAACTAGTATAGATATCAATCTCATTTTCCTTATCCCAATAGCTTGAGATTTGCTCTTTTGGAATATTTAAATTTTTTGAGAGTAGCTCAATGCTTGCTAGTTCAAACTCAAGCGAGCAGTAGTGGTCAAATTCTACTTTTATCTTATCCATTACAGACTCTTTATCACCAGCTTTTAAAAGCTCTAAATTTGGCTCAATAAATCTAAACCAAAATCTATAAAACCGCTTAGTAAAGTGAATTTTATCTTGAATTTGATATCTTCTAAGCTCTTTTTTGAGCTTTTGGTGACGATTTTTAACCGGTTTTACCTCTTTTGAGTACTCAAATTTGATAAATCCCTTAGTATTTAACTCACTAATTATAGCCAAGCTAAGCGCTCTAGGTAGATATTTACTTGCTACAAATCTCTTTCTATCACCCTTAGCAAGGCGCATTAGAAATATTTTCGCCTCATCATGATAGAAACTAAATTCGCTACAAAAACTATCAAATTTAGCCAAAATTTCGCCATCAATCGCCTCAAAAATATCATCATAACCATCTAAAATCCGGTCAAAAACAAAATAAAATTGCAGATATTTTAAGGTATCCAAATCACTCTAACCTTTTAAATTTACAAAATTATAGCAAGTTTTGGTTATAATAAAGCCCAAATTCAACACAATGGTATTAAATGAGTAGTAAAAAATTATGGATTTATATAGGTATTTTTATGCTTTTTTGCGTCGGCGTGGCACATTTTATATTTCAAAATTATCTATATATGCGTCCATGTGTGCAGTGTATCTATATACGATATTATATGATTATAGCAGGATTTGGAGCTATTTTTATAGCGATATTTTATAAGCAAATTTTACTTTATATATTTGGGATTTTAGTTTTTAGTTATGGGGCAATTTGTGGTCTTTTAGAGAGTTTGAAACTAAATACAATCCATCAAGCAATTGCCAATGCAAATCCATTTGGAGTAAAAGGCTGTTTGGATAGGCCTATTTTTGAGCTAAAAATTGCGTGGGATGAGATTATGCCATCACTATTTAAAGCAACTGGGCAATGTGGATTAGATATGCCAATGGTGCCAACTGATATTAGGCTTGATGCCATTCAAGACTATTTTGTGAGCCTATACCAAGATGGTTGGTATCTAATCCCAAGTTTAAAACTAATAAATATGGCGCAAATTTCAATTATTATTTTTAGTGTAGCTTTGATTTTGGGCTTGATTTTATTAATATTAAGATTAAAAGGTAAAAAATGGTTAAAATATTAGAACAAATTTGGGGAGTTAAAACCCTATATGTAGATGAGAATCACCTAAGTGAATTTAACAGCGATGAAGCGGCGATAATACTTTGTATAAATCCACGAAATTATGATAGATTAATCAAACTTCAAAGCTTAAAAGATATATTTTCAAAAGCGAATTTAAATCTAAACGAGTATAGCGTCCAATTAAGTCAAATAGGTATAATCAATGCTATAAAATCTATAAAAATAGATAATCAAAAAGTATTAAATGGGTTAAATGAACTAGCCAAAAATGAGATTATAGATTTTAATGGATATAATCTTATAAGTGATTTTATAAATAATCTTGAATTAAACCCTACTATTCAAAATAGTGCCAAAACTCAGCCATTTCATAAAAATTTACATACATTAAATGAAATTCATCAAATCTTAAGTGAATTTAAACTTAGCGAAGTTAGTAAAAGATTAAGCAATGCATATGAAAGTGCCAATAACTCTAAATTTAAAATAGCAGTTACTGGAGTTATCAACGCTGGTAAAAGTAGCACTTTAAACGCTTTGATGAATAAAAAAATTCTAGGCGCATCCAATATCCCTGAAACGGCGAATTTAAGTGTCTTAACATATAGCAAAGATGAATTTGCCAAAGTATGCTTCTGGTCGCCCGAAGAGCTAAAATCGATGGATTTAGAACCACAAGAGATACAAGACAAAATCATCCCAATAGATGAGCTAAAGTCCTACACAACAGCTTCTAATGAGATTAGCAAGATGGTTAAAGAGGTGATTTTGGGGATTAAATTAGATATTTTAAAAGATGGAATTGATATAGTTGATACCCCTGGCCTTGATGATGCGGTGGTATTGCGTGAGATTTTAACAGCTAATTATATGAGTCAAAGCGATTTTACACTTCATCTAATGAACGCTAGTCAAAGCGCAACAAAAAAAGATATGGCATTTATAGTAAATACTCTAAAAAATGGTAAAAGCGCAGGCCTCATCATCGCTCTTACTCACATTGATAAGCTTAGTCCAAATGATATAAAAGAGGTTTTAAACTACACCAAAAATAGCATAAAAACCGAACTTAGTGAGTGTGGGTTTGATGAGAGCTTGGCTGATGAGACGAAGTTTTTTACCATTTCAGCGATTAAAAATATCGGAATAGATGAGCTAAAAAGCTATCTTTATGAGAGCTTTTTTGGCTCAAATTCCAAAAAGGCAACCCTAATTATCGATAACTACAAAAAAGAGCTTTTAAATATCGCAAATTTAATAGAAGATGATCTAAAAGCACAAAAAACAGCCCTAACTTCAGATACCTCCACAGCCAAAGAGCTTGTCAAATCACTCCAAAATGAGATAGATGAGATAAGCAGTGCCACAAATAGCATAAATAGCGAACTTGAAAATCTACTTAAAAGATTAAATTATGATAACGAAAATAGCAACGCAACGCTAAAAGCCATAAGCGCTAAAATCAAAGATAGAGTAATCAGCGATGTCAAATACGCCACAAATAAAAAAATCAAGCTAGATACCGCTAGACTTGGGGTGATTATAGAGAGTGGTTTTAATGACTCTTTTATAGATTTTTTCAGAGATTTTAAGCAACAAATCAGCAAAGATATTGACTCTGCTAATAAAATTTTAGAGCTAAAACTTGGGGCGAAAAATGCGAATTTGAATCTGCCAGATATTAGGGGTTATATAGACCAAAATCTACCTAAAATCAACTACGAAATTTTAAATAGCAATGTAAATAAAGCTATTAAAAGTGATAAAAATATTGAGATTATAGGAGCTAATTTAACCAAAATTTTTGATGATTTTATAGTGAGTTTAAATCTACCAAACCAACTTAGCAAACTAGCTAGTGCTTGTACAAACGAGTATATAAATGGCATTAAATTCGAATTAAACGCTATGAGAGAGCATCTACAAACCAAAGAAGAACAGATAAACAAACTAGCCAAATCAGCCTTTGAAAATATCAAAGACAAAGAGCAATTAATAACCGATATAGATACCAAAATATCGCAATGCCAAAAGATCAAAAATAGGATAGAGCTATGCTAAAAGAGTTTATAAAAGAGTATAAAAGAGTATATCAAATCAGCTTTGATGATGGATTTTTAGGTGAATTTGAGAGATTTTGTGCCTTTATTTGTGAGCCTAAATTTCACCCTAGTAAGGAGCTAATCGAGAGATTAAACTTCCTTAGCCTACTAAGCCACGAACCTCCGCTTGTAGCGATTGTCGGGCAGTTTAGTAGTGGGAAATCAAGCTTTTTAAACGCACTTTTAGGTGCTGATATATTACCAACTGGGGTTGTGCCAGTAACCGCTAAGCCTACATTTATCAAATACGCACCAAATTATATGCTTAAAATTCTACACAATGATGGTAGAGATGAGTATAAAAATATAGATGAGCTAAGTGCCTTTGTAGATCAACGCCACGCCCTAAAAGATGTCAAAAATCTTACAATATACGCCCCAAATGAACTACTTAAAAAGATAAGCTTCATCGATACTCCTGGGCTAAATTCAAGAAGCGACGCTGATACACATGAGACTAAAATGATATTAAAAGAGGCCGTAGCTTTAATTTGGATTAGCTTAATCGATAATGCCGCTAGAAAAAGTGAGCTAGATGAGCTAACTCTCATCCCAAATAGCCTAAAACAAAACGCAATTGCCCTATTAAACCAAAAAGATAAATTAAGTAGCGATGAGATAACTAGAGTTTTAGCCCACGCCAATCTAACATATAGCAATTATTTTAGCTCTGTTGAGGCTATCTCAGCCAAACTCCAAAGAGAAAATAACAGCGATAGCGGATTTGAAGCGGTGTTTAAATTCCTAGATAAAATAGCAAACACAAAAGAGGATTTTATCAAAGCAACTTCACAAGAGATACTCCTCTCATCGCAAAATCAAAATTTAAATTTCATCAATATCTTAGATGAAATTTCAGATATTTTCACTAAATTTCAAAACAAAACCAATCTCAAATTTAGCGAGTTAAAAGAGAGCTATAACTCTAAATTTGAGATATTTTTTGAAGCTATCAAACAAAATGCCGCTCTAATCGCAAATGAGATTAACTCCGCTTTAAAAAACCAAAAATCCGCCTATTATAAAGAAAAAACCGGCTTTTTAAATAAAAATAGCTTTGAGAAAATAGAGTATGAAAGAGTTAGCTTAGATATAGATGAAATTTTGGCTAAATTAATCTATAATGATGAAAAATTTACCAAGATATTTAAGAAATTTAAGCGAGATTTAAGCGAATTTCAAAGCGAAATCCTAGCTGATTTACAAGCTATTTTTGATGAGTTAAAAGAGCTAACACTTCGCTATAAAGCCAAATATGAAAGCCTTAGAAAATCTGACCCACTCCACTCAGATCTGCTATTTGCTGATATTCGTAAATTTTCAAGTGAGGTTTATTCTCTATTTTTAAGCGATATTGAAACTCTATTTTTGGCTAAATTTTCAAATTTAGAGCTATTTTTTGAAAGGGTATTTATCAAAGTTAGTGCTAACTATCAAAACGCAATTAGATTAAGTGTAAATTTCATCGCCCAAAAATGTGAAAAAAGTAGCAAAGATTATGAGTCTGACCCACTTGCTTTTAGCCTCTATTATCCTAGACTTAGTGAGATAAATGAGAGAATCTTAAATGAGTTAAGCTACTATGAATTTGAGAGTGAATTTACTGGTAACTCCACATTTATCACCAAATTCATAAACTCACTCCAAGCACAAACAGAGCAATTAATGGATAAAAACCAAACCTACATAAACTCATTAAAAGCCAAATATAAAGGCGATCTTGATGAGCTTAGCAGTTTTAGCTGGTCTTGATGGCAGAGTCAATCTGCCAAATCTTCAAAATCAACAAAATTATCTATAAATTCATTTGCCAAAAACTTAGTATAGATATAGCTCTCAATCATACTTTTAAACTCACTAAATTGACTCATATCGCCATCTTTTAAAGAGCCTAAAAGAGTTAAAATCTCACTATCATCTATATGTGAATTTATAAATTTTATAGCTCCACTTCTATATGATTCGCCATTTTCTATAGCTAAAACAGCTCGTAAAATCTCGCCATTTACACTATTTGCCGCCCCAGAATACGGCACCAAAACCTTATACATATACTCTATACTATCCTTAGCGCCAAAGCAGTTTGGCTCCAACCTAACGCCATTTTCATCACACCAAATTCGATATGTCTCATCGCCTACAATGCTATCAAATCTCTTGCCATCCTTACTAGAACACTCCCAACATCTATCAAAGCACTCATCATTCCAGCCATTTAAAGCAAAAAACCTACCATCGCACTCCACAACTGCTATTTGCGTATCTTGCCAATACATTTTAATCCTTTTATAAGCTTTTGGTAATTTTAACTAAATTTATAATTGACTTAGCTTATTATTTTAGCTACTTGATTTTACTAAGCCTTTTTTTAGTTTTCTAATTAGAAATCTTGATGGATTTAGAGCATTGATTATGCTCTTTTTAACGCAAATTTGACGCCCCAAAACCATATCTAATAGCATATTAGCCCCCAAAATTCCAGTGCTAAGCCCCCTTGATCCGTGAGCTGCTGATATCAAAATATTTGGATAATATATCGGATTTTGGTGAGTTGATTTAGCCTTTGTCCATAAGAGTGAGCTATAAATTCGCATATACTCACTAGCGTTATGAATACCGCCAATTATAGGAAATCTATCCCCGCTATAACCCCTAAATCCAACATTTGAGCCAATTATATCTATATTTTTACCATCTATAAACTCACTTACCAAAGCCAAATTTGACTCATCATCACTATCCCTAGGCAAGGCATACTCATCACCCCTAGCGTAACTAGCACCTATTAGCTGAATTTTATCAATCGCCTTTGTGATATATCCCCTAGCGCTAAGTGGTCTATTGAGATTTATAAACTCACTTACCATCGTAGTCTGCCCACGAACGCTGCTAAGTTGCATATATGGATCATTAAACTCACTTATAAAAAGCTCCCTAGCCCTATTTCCATTAGCAAATATTACCACATCGGCTTTAATTGTCTTTAAATTGCTAAAATTTACTTCATAACAACTTTCTAGCTGTTTGAGCGATTTATACTCATATCCATAATAAATCTCAAGATTTTTTGCCAATGCAAGGCAGAGATTTTGAGGCTGAATTTGCATAGCTAAATCAATATTTGCTTTAGGATAAATATCATTACTGATACTAAAAAACTTGCTATCGTGGTTAAATTTACTAAGCATTTTATCATTTATCAAATACTCATCACACCCACAAAAATCTACAAAATCACCACCAAATTGCCTATAAAATTGCCTAGAGAGCAAAAAACTACTCATATGCATATCACCCAAAGCTACTCCAGGTTGAGTAATAAGCGGAGCGCAAATTCCAGCTAAATTTGAACTTGCACCTTGTGCAGCTTTATCATTAGCCTCAGCTACAACAACATCAAATCCCGCCTCTTTAAATAGCGTAGCAATAGCTAATCCAGAAATTCCAGCACCAACTACTAAGATAGTTTTTGGTTTTGTAATTACTGGAGAATCAAACCAAATTTGCTTTTTTATCCTAGATTTTGGCTTAATGCAAATAGCTTGTAACATCTCTCGCTTTTTATGATAACCTTTTAGTTTACTAACATCAAATCCATTTTGACTAAGTCTATCACGAACAACTCTAGCAGTGCTAAAACTTCTAATAATTGTATCTTTATAAGAGTAACAAGCTAAATTTGATAAAAACTTCTCACTCCACATTTGCGGATTTTTACTTGGGGCAAAACCATCTAGATACCAAACATCAGCTCTAAACTCGCACTCTTCTAAAAACTCCAAAATATCACCAAAATATATATCAATAGTGATATTTGAGCCTAGATTTATCCTTAAAAGCGAATTTGGGATAATATAATAACTCTTTAAAAACTCCCCATATATAGCACCATCAAGCCCAAGGTCATTATAGATAGCATTTAACTCATCTTTAGTAAATGGATACTTTTCAACTGCAATATAGTGTAGGCTCTTTTTATTTAGAGTTTTAAACTTTTTAATAGTACAAAAGAAATTTAGCCCCGCACCAAATCCAGCCTCAGCCACCACAATTTCATCTTTATCTACCTCATCTAAGGCACTACTATAGGTATATTCGCACTCTTTTAAAGGCTCATAAGTATTAAAATATATATCATCAAATTCAGAGTTATAAAGTGCGTTATTATGGTATTTTATCATCTATTTTTAACAAAATAATCATCAATTCCATTTGCTATACCAAGGGCGATCTTATCTCTATATGCCTTATTAGATAGTAGCTTATGGTCTTTATCATTGGATATATATCCAGTCTCTATTAATACAGCAGGCATCTGCGCACCTACTAAAACCCAAAATGGCGCTTCCCTTACTCCACCATCTATTACTTTAAATTTAGATTTTACTGCTCCTAATAAATTAGCTTGCACATCTATTGCAAGCTTATTTGAAGCAATAATCTTTTCACGATTTAAGAAATTTAGATAACTAATTTTAGTAAAATAATTCATCTCATCAGTATCAGCTTTATTCTCTAAATTCGCAGCTTGCATACTTCGCTCGCTTCTAGTAGGGCTTAAAAAATATGTCTCTATTCCTTGCATCTCTTTGGCTTTTTTAGCATTTGGGGCAGCATTTGCATGAATTGAAATAAAAATATCAGCTTTTTTCTCATTTGCTATGCTTGTTCGATCTCTTAAATTTATAAATTTATCATTACTTCTGGTAAAATATACCCTGTATCCTCGACTTTTTAGAATTTTGCCAGTCTCTAAAGCAATGCTAAGAACGATATTTTTCTCATATAATTTATTTTTTCCAACAGCACCTACGTCTTTGCCACCATGCCCTGCATCTAATACGATTATCCTATTTTTATTTACACCTCTTGCTTGTGCCTTTTGCGCTGTAGTTTTACTAATATTTTGTTGTGTATCATTTTTGATACCAGACTTAGCTGAAGTTGTTTTTAGATTTTGTTTTTGTTCATTAGTATTTGTTTTTTGAGTTGCTTGTTGGTTTGTTTTAGCGCTCTTAGTGTTAGTAGTTGCTTTTTGAGTGCTATTTTTTATGCTAAAAATTATATTTTCACCATCAATAGTGTAATTAATCTCTTGCTTTGTATCATTTGTAAATACAATTCTAACGCTATTTTTATCAAATTGCGCTACCCTTATTTGATCTGAAATTTGGCTTTTTTTATTCTTATATGATGTAGTCAAAACCCCATCAAAATCAAAAATTTGACGATAGCTTTTATTTGTATTGAGCTGAGATTTTTTGATCTTTATATTGCTGATATTTTCATTTAGTTTAATAATAAATTCATCTTTAGAACTACTAGTAGATAGGATTTTATACTCTATTTTTTGAACTATCTTACTGGTTGTATTTTTAGCTAACTGAGCTGGCTCTTTAGTTTCTACTATTTTTGGCTTTAATTTGCTAAATTTTGAACTAAGTAAATCTAACTCATTAGCATAAACACTATAATCAATCCCAAGGCTCTTGCCACCACTTACTAATCTCTCAAGGCATTCTAGCTTTAATTTATCATTATTATTTAAAATAGAACTAAGATAGACACCCTTTAATTCGTGGTAAATTTGGATTCTATCTTGCTTATTTGCCTTGGTAAATTTATTATCAAAATCATCAAAAACACCACCACCAAAAGCAAAAATAGCAAGAAAAAACGGCAATAAAAGCTTAACTATTTTCCCCATAAACCAACTTTTTAATAAGCTCTTTAACGCTAATTATCTCATTTAGCCTATATCCATTAGCCCCACTGAAAAATAGCCCCGTTTCTTTATTGCCACTTACAGCATCATAGAGCCTATCAGCGATACAATACCCAACTTGCTTAGCCTCTTTGCCCCTTTGGCATGGAGCGACACAGTTGCTAATACACTGAATTTTAGGTCCAGCCTTTTTCTCTACTAGATCAAGTAAATTTGTCTGAATTCCACGAGCCGGATATCCAACAGGGCTTTTGATAAGTCTAATATCCTCTTTTTTAGCCGCTAGTAAGACCTCTTTAAACCCATCAGCAGCATCGCACTCATAAGTCCCTATAAATCTAGTTCCCATCTGTACGCCACTTGCTCCAAGACCAATAACTTTAGCTATATCATCATGATCCCATATCCCACCAGCAGCTACTACAGGGATAGGATTTCCGCTTATATCAGCCCATTTAGATGCCTCATCTACAACAGGCTGAATCAAATTCTCAAGCTGATAGTTTGGATCCAAGCACTGCTCATATGTAAATCCCTGATGTCCGCCACTAAGTGGCCCTTCTAGCACCACAGCATCTGGTAGTCTATTATATCTATCATACCATCTTTTACAAATTATCTTTAAAGCCTTAGCCGAGCTAATGATCGGCACCAAAGCCACATCGGCAAATCCCTTAGTAAGCTCAGGTAAATTCGTAGGAAGTCCAGCACCTGAAATTATGATATTAATGCCGTGTTCGCAAGCATCTTTGACTATTCTAGCATAATCATTACTAGCACACATTATATTAGCAGCTAACGGTCTATCTCCACAAATTTTACGAGCATTATCGATGATAGCTTTAAATCCCTCTCTAGAGTAGAAATTCACACTATCATATGGTTTTGAGTTTAGCTCTTTAGTGATGTGGGCTCTATGCTCATAATATCCAGTACCAACAGAGCTGATAACACCTAAACCACCATTTAAACTGACATTACCAGCTAATTTATTCCAGCTTATACCAAGTCCCATACCACCTTGGATAATAGGGTATTTGATCACATATTTTCCGATTTTTAAACTTTTTAATTCCATTATTTTACCTCTAATCTAGCATAAGCTTTTTTACCAACTTGCAATACATACTCACCCTTAGAAAGTCTAAGCTGCTCATCGCTAATTTTGGCCTGATTTACACTAACAGCATTTGCCTTAATGTGGCGACGAGCATCTGAATTTGACCCAACTAACTTACACAAACTAAGCGCTTCAACTATCCAAATATCATCAGCATTAATCTCAAATTTAGCCATATCACTTGGCAATTCACCCTTAGCATGAACTCTATTAAACTCATCCCTAGCAGCTTGAGCTTCTTCAATGCTATTAAATCTAGCAGCCAACTCTAAAGCCAAATTCTCCTTAGCGACCTTAGGATGTAAAGCTCCACTTTTGACATTATTTTTAAGCTTCTCAATCTCATCACTACTTAAACTACTTAATAGCTCATACCAAACCCACATAAGCTCATCACTAATACTCAAAGTTTTAGCGAAGATATCCTTAGCAGATTCAGTAACACCGATATAGTTACCAAGACTTTTACTCATTTTATTGACACCATCAAGACCAACTAGAAGTGGCATCATGATGATAGCTTGTTCTTTTCCTATATTATATGTGCGACCAAGAGTTCTACCCATTAAAAGATTAAATTTCTGATCCGTTCCACCCATCTCTATATCACACTTCATAGCTACGCTATCATATCCTTGTAACAGTGGATATAAAAACTCACTAATAGCAATTGGCGTCTCAGCCTTATATCTTTTGGTAAAATCATCACGCTCAAGCATTCTAGCTACATTAAATGTACTAGCAAGGGCTATTAATCCATCAGCACCAAGGCTATTTAGCCAAGCAGAATTAAACATTACTTCAGTTTTACTTTCGTCTAATATTTTAAAAACCTGCTCTTTATAGGTTTTGGCATTTTGCGCTATAACATCATCACTCAAAATCTTTCTAGTAACGCTCTTACCGGTTGGATCGCCTATCTTAGCAGTGAAATCACCGATCAAAAACTGCACAATACCACCATGTTCTTGAAGTAATCTCATCTTATTTAACACCACTGTATGACCTAGATGAAGATCAGGGGCAGTCGGATCAAATCCCGCCTTGATATAGAAATTTTTACCATTTTCATAGTAATCTTTAATCAATTTTTCAATTCTCTCATAATCAATTATCTCAGCGGTTCCACGCTTGATCTCACTCATAATTTTAGCTATCATAATCTTCCTTAATTTTTATATGCGTCACTTAGAGAGCTAAATTCAGCTATCTTATAGCGATCCTTTAATCTATCTCTAATCACAGAGCTATCTAGATTATCACTAAGTTCTATTACAACATCGAAATAATCAGCCGCTATCAAATCATCGCTCTCACTAAGCGTGATAGTAACTAAATCAACATTGAGTTTGGCCAAATATGTTAAAAATTCAGCCAAACTTCCTCTTTTGTTTTCGATACTTAAAATAACCTTATATCTATGCGGAGCATTTCTAGTCCATTTGACAAAGATCATCTCCTCTTTATCACTCATCAACTTTGCGGCTCTCTCACATAGTTTGTGATGGACTGTAACATTGCTATTATTTCTAAATCCTATTATATCATCGCCCCGTTTTGGGTTACAACAATAGTCAAAATCCACACTCTTAATAGTGAAATTTGAATATACAACTATATTGTCAAATTTCTGCTTTTTAACCTCGTGTTTGTCGCTAAATTTAAGCGAAAATAGCTTATCTTTTTTAGAGTGAGTATCTAAAATTTGGACTACCTCTTGTAGATAGACAGAGTCTGTGGCTATTTTTGAGATCTTTTTGCTTAATCCCTCTTCTTCTAACCACTCCAAAATTTTAGCTTCATTGACATTAAATATAGCCGATAAAATATCAATCGATACTTGATAGTTTATATCACGCAACTTTTGGCGACAAAAACTCCTAATAGTCGCCCTAGCCTTCCCAGTCTTAACACTATCAAGCCAACTACATCTATATTTAGCCTCATCTCCTGTGATAATGCGAACTATATCTCCATTTTTTAACTCAGTTAATAAAGGAACCTTAATCCTATTTATATAAGCCTCTTTAGCATGTAAGCCAACTTCAGAGTGAATTTCATACGCATAATCCAAAGCCGTAGCACCCCTAGGAAGTGTAAATATTCCACCTTTTGGAGAATAGACAGCGATATCTTCTACATATAAGCTATCCTTAGCATACTCATATAGATCCTCAATACTCTTATCATCGCTCTCTTGAGCTTTAATATCACTTAGCCAATCAAGCTTAGGCGATACCAAGCCGCCGCTTTTATACTTCCAATGAGCCGCCACCCCATACTCTGCGGTTTTATGCATATCAAATGAGCGAATTTGAGCCTCGATAATAGTTTTATTATCAAAAATTGTCGTATGGATCGTTTGATATCCATTTTGTTTTGGTAAAGCTATATAATCTTTAAATCTTGATATTAATGGGTTAAAATTCATATGTATAATCCCAAGTGCTAAATAGCAATCTTTTGGATTATGTACTAAAATTCGAATTGCTAAAAGGTCTAAAACCTCTTCTAGGCTAATGCCTTTTCTTTGCATTTTTAAATATATTGAGTAGTAGTGTTTGATTCTCTTTTGCATAACAAAGCTATCTTCAGAAAAGCCATTTGCCAAAAGCTTTTCGCTAACCTTTTGACTAAATGAATTTATCTTTAATTGAAGTTGTTGCTTATGCTCATTTATATATGACTCTATCCCAGCATACTCTTTAGGCATAACATATTTAAAACTCAAATCCTCTAATATATTCTTAATAGATGATATACCGAGTCTATGAGCAATTGGCGCATACACTACCAAGGTCTCTTCTGAAATTCGCTTTTGCTTCTCTGGTCTTAATACATCCAAAGTTAGCATATTGTGTAATCTATCACAAAGCTTGATAATCAAAACCCTAACATCTTCTATAGATACCAAAAGCATCTTTCTAAATGTCAAGGCCGAAGCTGTCAATTTCTCATTAGAACTAGAACTTATAAGCTCATTTTCTCTAATAGCTACAATCTTTGTAAGCCCACGCACTAATACCGCTACCTCTTCGCCAAATTCAAATTGTAGCTCCTCTTCAGTGCATTCTGTATCTTCTACTACATCATGGAGCAAAGCAGCAATAAGCATACTCTCATCGCCACCCATATGCGCTACAAATGAACAAACCAAAATCGGATGAATAGAGTATGGCTCACCACTCTTTCTAAACTGCCCATCATGTAATCTAATACAATAATCAACAGCCTTTAAAAGCATCCCCGTTGGCTTAGCTACAGAGTATAAAACATCCTTTGCCGACTCTATGCTTTTAGCACAGACAACTTCATCTATAAGCTGCTCTAAGAGCTGCTCGCTATCTATTTGATTCAATTATTCCCTCTAAAGATACTTTACCTTGAGCTATCTCTAAAAGTGCTATATCTGTATATTTCATCTTTTGAGCATTTGCATCTACTAAAATTTGTGCGCCATTTGCTATAGCTTCAGCCCTTTTAGCCACCAAAAGCGCTAATTTATATCTATCATCACCCACAGCTTCTAAAGCCTTAGCAGCTATCTCTTCTATTCTCATTATCTTCCCTTCTTATAAATTTTTGACTATTGAGCAGTTAGTATAATCACCATTTGCGATTTTTAATAAATTTCCATCTTCAAACATATTACAAACTACAATCGGAAGAGCATTATCCTTAGCTAGAGCTATAGCGGTATCATCCATAACTTTTATATTATCTTCCATAGCTCTTTCATAGCTTAGCTCATTTAATAGCTTTGCATCGTTAAATTTCATAGGATCTTTATCATAGACGCCATTTACCTTTGTAGCTTTGATAATCATATCAGCATTTATCTCAATAGCCCTTAAAGTAGCAGCCGTATCAGTAGTAAAAAATGGATTTCCAGTCCCAGCAGCAAATATCACAACTCTTTTTTTCTCTAAATGTCTTTGGGCTCTACCTGTGATAAATGTCTCACATATAGCCTCCATCTTAATAGCACTTTGGACTCTTACATCAAGTCCTGAATGCTCCAACGCCTCACGCATAGCAATAGCATTGATAACGGTAGCTAGCATCCCCATATGATCGCCACTTGTCCTTTTGATAATGCCACCTTGGGCTGCGCTTACACCACGGATTATATTGCCACCGCCAATTACAATGCCTACTTCAATATCGCTATTTACCAAAGACTTAATCTCACCAGCAATATACTTTAAAATATGAGAATCAATCCCAAATCCATTACCGCCAGCAAGTGCTTCACCAGAAAATTTAACTAAAATTCGCTTATTTTTACTCATTACCATCTCCATAAAATTTGGCAATTATATCTAAAACAAATTAAAAAACGCATTAATCAATATTAAATTCAAGTCAATCAATTCATAGCGATCAATTCAAGCGGATTTATATGATAGTTTTTTTGCGTAACCTCAAAGGTCAAATCTTGTTTCACTCGCCCTATAACATAGCCTTTTTTTACCTTTTGACCTACTTTGATAGTAGGAGCAATCTTATCTAAATGAGCATAAATTGTGTGAATTCCATTGCCATTTTCTACTATTACCACCTTATCTAATACCGGTGTTTCTTTGGCAAATACAATTGTCCCAGCTAAAACATTTTTCACCCTAGCATCTGTAGTAGCTGAGCGAAGTACGACAGATTCATTAAAAATTTTGATATTATAAACAGGATCAACATAATCGCCAAATTTTTGCTTTACACTAAATTTATCCAAAGGCGCAATGGTTTTAGAGCCACTATATCGCTTTACATTACCTGCTTGATAGCTTGTACCTATCACTCTTACATCATCGTTTTTAGCTGTAGTTTGGGTTTGCTGCTTTGGTTGTTTTTTTGGTTTTATAGCTAAAATTTGTAAGCTCTCAAGCGTTTTTCTCATCTCATCTTGCTGTTTTTTGATATCGGCTAACTTTTTAGAATATATATTTTTGTCTTGGTTTAAAATCTCTAAATTTTTCTTTTGCTTAGTTTGGAGCGATTTTAAAGCTTTTTGCTTTTGGCGAAATTCTTTAAGATTAAATTTGATAGATTCAATCTTTTTTGATTGTGATTTTATCAAATTTGTAGTCTCTTCATAATCTTGAGCTAATTTTTTAAATTCACTATTCATTACACTATTTAAATTTTTTAAAATCTCAGTTGCTATTATGCTATCTTGACTCTCACTATAATCATTTGGCGCTACTAAATCGTAGGCAAAATCTTCACTTATAATTTTGACTAGCCTAAGCTCCATATCTTTTTGACTACGAATTAGCTCACCATTTTGGCTAGTAAGCTTATCTAGTTCAAGATTAGCACTATGAGCACTATCTTCTAATTCCTCAACTTGCTTAGCTAGCTCTTCAATCTGCTTAGCAGTATTTTGCACAGCTTTATTGCCAGCAATTATATCATTAGCTAACTCTTCAAGTTTTTTATTTATCTGGCTTTCAAGCTTTTTGGCTGAATCAATACTATTTTTTTGATCTTTAATTTTATCAGATACATTTGCGCTAAAAAGTGAAGAAAAAATCAATCCAATAAACAAAAATCTAATCATTTACGAACGCCTTGAAAATAGCATAACAAGACTAACTGCGATAATAGATATACTAATAGAAGCACTAAATAAAATCAAAGCATCACTAAAAAGATTTAAATTTGGTTGTTCAAATCCAATAGAAAAAATTGCGCTTTGAAAACTAGGAAGTGCTGGAAAAATCGCATAAAATACCACGACAAGCGTAGTAGCAATAATACTATCAACCACAGCAAGCTTATAAAGCATAGCAGATTTTAGCCAATACGGCGCCCCAAAAAGCGTCATAATCTCAACACGCCTACGGTGCTCATAAAGCCAAATTCTCATCTGTTTAAACACTAAAACAAGTCCTAAAAGTCCAACCATAAACGCAAAACACTCAGCTACATTTTTAGATAAAACTAGCATATTATAGACTTGGTCGTGCGTTTTAGAAAATGTCTCGACTCGCTTTATACCTTGAATTTTGCTCAAATTTTCTTTAATATCTTCCATTGTCTCTTTTGATGGAAATTTAGTCAGTTTGAGTGAGTAGAATTTTGGTAAAATACTAATTAGTACAGATATATTCTTAGATGATATATCATTTTTAAGGCGGTTTAAAACACTTTTTGGATCAAGACTAGTAAGAGAAGCAAAAGTAGGAATAAGCGAAATTAATGACTCTTGGTTTAGATTGTTTTCTGAGACAATTATAATATTATAATCATTTGCCATTTTTATTTCATAATCACTCACAAATTTGCCCAGCATCAGACTAAATTCAATCGCAAAAAGCAAAATTAAAAGTGGAAAAATAACGCTAATATGGCTCTTAAATGATCTCATTTACCTCTCCATTTGATAACTCAAAGTGACGATAATGCATTCTTAAACCTGCTGGAATCTTATGCGTTACGACCACTACGCAAGTACCAAGCGCTTCTCTTGCTGAACGAAGCAACATCCATATTACTTCGCTTGAGTAATCATCTAAACTTCCAGTTGGCTCATCACATAATAGCAACTGAGGATTATGAGCCAAAGCTCTAGCCATAGCAACCCTTTGCTGCTCTCCACCACTTAATTCAAGCGGAAATCTATCAGATTTATGCAGTAAATTTACATGATTTAAAAGCTTTGCAGCTTGCTTTTTGCACACACTTTGATTATAACCTTTAATAATTAGTGGAAGCATTACATTTTTTTCTACATTCCATTCATTTATTAGGCGAAAATCTTGGAAAATTATTCCAACTCTTTGACGAAGAAGTGCTAAACTAGAATGATTAATACCTTTAAGTTCATTTAAGCAGACATTTAAACTTCCATCACTAATAGCCATATCGCCATACATAGAGCGAATTAAAGTAGATTTACCACTGCCGCTTTTGCCAGTAATAAAGACAAAATCGTTGACATTGATGCTAAAATTTGCCTTATTTATAACTCTAAAACTCTTATCATACTCTAAAATCAGATCTCTAGCTTCTACAATGTGGCGCATTTTAGCATATCCTCTAAATTATTATGAGCCTTAATATTTTCTGGTGTTAGTAACGGTTTTTTAAATAAATAGATAGTATTTTGTCTAGAAATTAATAAATATCTATGCTCTGGTCTATAAAAAGACCCAAACGCTACTCTAACTAATGCATCACCATTGTCTAAAATATAAATTCGCTCTAAATGGATAAAATGATCACTATATTTTATAGTTTTATTAGCAAAATTTGATTTTATATATTCTAATTCTAATCCACTAAACTCAAATTTAAAATCCAAATCTAACTCATCACTACTACCATAAAAAGCGCAAATTACATCATAAATATCCTTATTTTGTCTAATCCACCTATCTTCATACTTACTTGAAATCTCTAAAAATCTATTTTTAAATATCTGTATATTGGCATTTTTAAGATCCATAAAGCAACCAATTGTAAAATCTGTATAATCCCTATCATCGCTTCTTAGCTCAAATGTTCCACCATCTTTTAAAGTACGCTGACACTCCAAGGCAAATTGCGGACTAACTACTCGACGCATTTTGCTCTTACCCCATGGTACTGGAAAGTGCAAAAATAGCCTATCTATACTATTTGATTTAAGCAAGCTCATCACCAATCTAGCATCTAAATTTAATAAAACGATATTTTTTAGCCCATTTATTCCAGCTAAATTTTCTACTTGCAAACATGCTGGCTTATAGACTTCTATACCGATTATAAGCGCTTCTGGATTTTCTTTTGCTTGATAAAGCAAGTGCCTACCACTACCAAAGCCAATCTCTACAAAAATCCTCTTATACTCACAGTCTTCAAGTCTATTTAGCAATTCATCGCTATTTATTATATATTTGCTCTCTAAATTTTTAGGCTTCTTAACTGCTGTAGCTTGGCTTATTACATCGCTAGCAAATAGCTGCTTATAAGCCTCCAGCGCCATTTGCACAGCTTCAAGCTTAGCTGGTCTAGTAAGCTTATCGCACTTTATTACATAGCTATTGCCTCTATCTTTTACTACTAGGCAAAACTCGCATCCAAGTGCTTTAGTATATATTAATTTCTCATCATTACTTTTAGCTTCCCAGATAAATTCAACTTCATTAAATTTAACCGGAAGTTCTACATTTTTTAAATTTTTTGCTACAATATTTGGCATTATTTAGTTATCACCACTGCTTTTTGACTATATTTAGACTCTAAGCCATATTCATCAACGGCTTGAATCTTATATGTATATTCTACACCTTTTTGAACCTGAGTATCGCTATAACTTAACCCATCGATATCATAAATGATATCCTCACCATTGCTACTTGTTTTTGTGATTTTATATTTAAGCGCCCTTGAGTCACTACTTTGATTCCAACTAAGCTCTACTAATGAACCATTAAATCTAGCATAACTAAATACCGGTTCTTTAGGTGCTGACAAGGTTGAGCCTACTACTGAAGCATTTTGACGAGGGCTTTCTAAACCATCTCTATCTACTACTGTAACTTTATAATGATAATTTACCCCATTATCATTGATTAAGTCCTCATATTCTGTTGCTGTCGTTGTTGCAACCTTAGTCATTGGAAAGATATCATTTGTTGCTCTATAAATAGCATAATGGTCAAAATCATCATTTGAATTTGGCTCCCAAGTTAGGATAATTTTTTTAGGCAAATTCACACTAGCGCTTAAATTTATAACCATATTTGGCAATGCTTTTGTCTGTGCATCTACTACCTTGCTTGGTGCTGATATTATGCCGTTATAAGTTTTAACTGAAATTCGATATCTATAATTCTGTCCCGGCTCAACATCATTATCTATATATTCGACATTTAATCTACCATTTATACGAGCAACTTCGTGCCAGTTGTTGCTTGATAAAGCACTTTTTTCTAATATATATGAAACCACTCGCAAATCTGGATGAGGACGCCATAAAACTTTTATCTTATTTGGCAAACCATAAAGTGCTTGGATAAATGATACAGACTCGATTAACGGCATAGTAGTAACGCTAATCCTTTCTCCTTCAGCTGATATATTACCTTGATTATCATATGTTCTAAGCTCGTAAATATACTCAGTTGATGGAGCTAGATTACTATCTACATAGTGAGTAATAAATTTATCTTCAAGCTTGGCAATTGCATTTAGCTGATTATTTGCATTTGGATTTGAGCGATATAGGTAAAATCCACTAATATTGCTTTGAGCCATAAGTGGCCACTCAAATGCAATTTCAGTCATATCGCTAATAGTCTTTAATCCACTCATTGTAGGCAAATCTGGATTTATCTGCGTTGTCTTAGTCGTAACGCATCCACTGAGCAATACCCCCAAAGATATCACACAAGACGCTAATATTCTCATCTACTATCTCCTTATTAAATTCCTTACTAATTAGTTCATAAAACTCACTAGGCAAAGGGGCTTTAAATTCCATAATTTGATTACTTTTAGGGTGAATCAATCTCAAAATATAAGCGTGTAAAAAAATTCTGCTTATTTTATCACTATTGCTCTTAAAACCATATAAATCATCACCTAAAATGTGCCTATTAATGCTAGCTAGATGAACACGAATCTGATGTGTACGTCCAGTAAAAAGTTTTGCTGAAATTAAATTTACTCTACGATTTTGACTTGAAATGATATTAGCAAAGGCTGATTTTGCCGGCTTTCCACTGCTTACTACTGCGTTTTTTAGGCGATTTTGAGGATGTCTACTAATTGGTCTGTCTATAACGCAATTTTCCTTAAGTGGTAAATCACAAAGTGCTAAATAAATTCTTCCCATATCTTTACTACTTAGCTGTTGACTTAGTGCTGTATGTGCTTGATTATTTTTTGCTACAACCATTACCCCGCTAGTACCTTTATCTAGCCTATGTACTATTCCAGCTCTCTCTGTTCCACCTAAACTTGAAAGCGTATAACCCTTTTGCTTTAACCACTCAACAAGAGTGGCCTCTTTTACACTTGGTGCTGGATGAACAGTAACACCAATTGGTTTATTGATAACTAAAATATCGCTATCTTCATATAAAATTTCTACATCAAACTCAGCTTTAAATTCACTTTGAATTGGAGTAATTTGCGGTTTTATAAGAGATATTTTATCGCCTAAATTTAGAGCAAAACCAGCTTTTGTAACTATTTTACCATTTACACTTACGCTACCGTTTTTAATGAGATTAACTACTTGATTTCGTGAGACTTGAAGCTTGGCAGCTAATTCTTGATCAAGCCTTAAAGTCTGCGATGATATAAATTCAGTCAATATTAACCCTTTTTTAGCTAGAATTCTAGCTAATTTTTGCTTAGGTTTGAATTTTGATACTACTAGATAAGAGAATTTTAACACATTTTGATTATGTTCAGCCAGCACTTATACTTCCGATTATATTTCTCTCATATAGCCTAATAAACGAAGCTAGCGATATGCTCTCAGCTAAGATGATAGCCTATTTTATAATTGGCTTTGGGGCGTTTATGCTATTTTTTTTATTACCGATTCGTAAGCTTGAATGGTTGATTCCTAGTATATATTGGATTAATATAATTTTGCTTTTGAGTGTAGAATTTGTCGGTGTTAGCAAGCTTGGAGCGCAAAGGTGGATCGAGATACCATTTATAAATTTCACTATCCAACCTAGCGAGATTATGAAGCCTGCTTTTGTCTTGATGTTAGCTTATATCATCAAAAAAACTCCCCCCGATGAAAATGGATATAACTTTAAACAATTTTTAAAAATTAGCTTTTATATCCTTCTACCATTTTTTTTAATCTTAAAAGAGCCAGATCTAGGCACGGCTCTTATGCTATTAATTACTGGCTATGGCGTGTTATTTATAGTAGGTGTTAATCGCAAAATTTGGATTAGTATTGCTTTGTTAATTGGCGTTTGTTCGCCAATCTTATATGAAAATCTACACGACTATCAAAAGCAAAGAATAGCTGACTTTATAAGCGAAAAGCCAAGCTATCAAGTAAGGCAAAGTATTATAGCAATCGGTAATGGCGGTATAACTGGTAAAAGTATTGATGAAGCTACACAAACTAAATTTAAATTCCTACCAATCGCCACTAGCGATTTTATCTTTGCTTATACGGTTGAGAGATATGGATTTATCGGTGGTGCAGGACTAATTATGCTATATGGATTTTTAATTATGCATCTTTTAAGCTTAAATTATAAACTTAAAGATGAGTATTTTATCAAAGCTGCAGTAAGTGCTGTAGCGCTTTTAATCTTTATTTATGTTAGTGTAAATATCTTTATGACAATAGGTTTTGCGCCAGTAGTTGGAATCCCTCTGCCTTTTTATAGTTATGGTGGTAGTAGTTTTATTACTTTTATGTGTCTATTTGGAATTTTACAAAATCTATTGACCTTTAGATTTGACAAGACCAATAGATTTGTTAAGATTAATTTTTAATCTTTAGTTAGCTCTAAAATCTCTTTTTTAATCTCATCTTTGGTTAAATTTGAAATCTCTTTATAAAATTTCCCACTTTTATCAAATAGATAGATTGAAGAGCTATGAGCTACACTATAATCCATCGCTGAATTTTGTAAATTTACAATTGCATATTTGGCGTTGTAGTTTTTTACAACTTTTTTTAACTCATCTTCTTTCATCTTTAAGCATACTGAATTTGAGTAAAAATACTTAGCAAATTCATCACACTCTTTTTCATTATCTCTTTGTAAATCAAGCGTAACAAATAGTATTTTAATATCATTATTAAGCTTCATTTCATCGATCACAGATGACAAAATAGTAAGAGTCGATGGGCAGATATCAGGACAAAATGTATATCCAAAATATAATATTTTATACTCATCTTTAAAGCTTGTTATATTGACATTTCCAAGTGTGCTATTAGCGTCAAAATCATATTTGGATATCTTAAGCCTATTATCAACCAAATTATAAACACCAAAAGCTAAAATAATCAATAAAATAGCATAAATTAATCTTTTCATAAATCACCCCAAAATCAAGCAGATTATGTAATAATTAGAATAAACTCCTTGTAAGATAAATTTACAAGGAGAAGAGTGGCTATTTATTTGCTCTTTCGATATACTCGCCACGGACAGTATCGACACGGATAACTTCGCCCTCAAGCACATGAAATGGTATCTGTACTACAGCGCCACTCTCTAGGGTTGCTGGTTTTTTATTGCTACCTTGAGTATCACCTTTGAAATTTGGTTGAGTTTCAACTATTTTTAACTCCACTACTTGCGGTACTTCTACGCCAATTGCTTTGCCATTATGGAATAGAATTTGAACCATCATACCATCTATCATCCACTTTTTAGCTTCACCAACATCATCATCAGCGATAGCCACTTGCTCATATGATTCAACATCCATAAATTGAGAATATTCACCATCATCATAGAGATATTGCATCTCTTTTTCTATCAGATTTGGAGCTTCACATTTATCACCAGCGTGGAAAGTCTTTTCTAATACTTTACCATCAAGAAATGATTTAATCTTTACACGAACAAATGCCGCACCCTTACCTGGTTTGACATGTTGATACTCAACAATCTTATAAGGCTTACCATCAATTTCAATTTTTAAGCCCTTTTTTAAATCGCCCATAGAGTATGTAGCCATATTTTCTCCTTTTAAATTAATACTGCGTATCTAGCCCAAACACACGCATCAAGTGCATTTAACTGGTCTAAAATATCTTTTTTAATATCTTCATCAACTAATATAACAGCCAAAGCAAAACCATCATTGTCTCTACCTAGTCTAAAATCAGCAATATTAATCTTAGATTTAGCTAAAATTCCGCTAATATCACTTATAACGCCTGGTATATCACGATTTTTAAATACTATCATTCTGCCTTTTGGTTTAAAATCTGTTTTAAATCCATTGACACTTACAATTCTCTGCTCTGTTTCACTAAAGACCGTTCCGCCAACGCTCACAGAGTCTTCATCTGTGATTAGCTTGATTGTTAATTTGCTTTTATACCCGCTTGCTGGGACTATAGTTGTAGATACTTCAATCCCTTTTTCAGCTGCTTTTAATGTGGCATTTTCATAATTTATAGTATCACCTAAAACATCTTTTAAAGCACCCGCTATGGCAAATGATAACATCGGTTCAGCATAGTCAGATACTTCACCTTCAAGCTCTAACCTAATAGCTTTAATCTGTTTTTTACCGCTAAGCTGAGAAGCAAAATACGCCATCTTAGGTAAAAGCTCTGTATAAGGCGCTACAAATGGCGGTAAATCCTCTACTTTCACAGGTAAATTCAGAGCATTTGGATAGCAAATACCTCTTGCAGCACTAATAGCTTGTTCAGCGGCATCTATGGCGATATTTTTTTGTGATTCATAAGTATTAGCGCCTAGGTGTGGAGTAGCGCTTACATTATTTAAATCTAGCAATGGATGATCATTTCCTGGCTCTTTGACAAATACATCTATACCAGCATAAGCGATCTTACCGCTTTTTAAATTCTTATAAAGCGCATCTTCATTATATAAGCCACCACGAGCGCAGTTAATAAGTCTAACGCCATCTTTCATTTTAGCAATTTGCTCTTCATCTACCATATTTGTAGTCTCTTTATTTTTTGGTGTATGAATTGTAATAAAATCACAACCTAAAATATCATCAAAATTAGTAGTATATGTAGCTCCCATATCAGTAGCTTTGCTAGGATCAATATATGGATCATAAGCTATAACTTTCATACCAAAAGCAAGACTTCTATATGCTACTCTAGAGCCAATATTACCAAAACCGATAACTCCTAAGGTTTTGCCATAAAGCTCATTTCCGTACCATTTTTCACGTTTCCAAACACGATCTTGTTGTAAATCATTTACAGAATTGATATAATTTCTAGCACTATTTAATAGGTGACACATAGTCATTTCAACAGCTGCAATTGTATTTGCAGTTGGCACATTCATAACTATAATGCCCTTTTTTGAAAAGCCATCTATATCAACATTATCAACACCAACACCAGCACGAACTAGGGCTTTTAGCTTAGTAGCTGCATTTATAAATTTCTCGCCACAATCAGTTGAACTACGAGTAATTGCCACATCAGCTTCACCTAAAATCTCTAAAAGTTTATCTTTTGGTGTATCTACAGCATCTATAACTTTGATATCTTTTTGAGCATTTAAGATCTCAAATCCAACTGGATGAATAGCATCGCATACTATAACTGTTTTCATAGGTTAATTTCCTTTAAAGTTGTATGAATATTATATTTTTTGAGTTCATTAGCTACACTTAAGGCTATATCTTTATTATCTGTATCTATATAAATGGTAGCTTGATCGCCATCTTTTACAATTGTAAAATTTATATTAAAATCTTTAATAACTCTATTTATACAAAACATAGAATAAAAATCACATCTATCGATAATTAACATATAGTATCTTGAAATATATTTTTCAAATTTACTCTTCTCGCCTATCTCGATTATCATCAAATTTGTAGGTAGTACGGAGTCTTTTTTTTCAAACTCCGCAATCTTCTCAAGCCAATTATCTGATTTTTGATAGTTGTATTCTAAATCTACACCACTATTACTAGTATGAATAGATGATGGTGAGGATAACCCTGAATTTAAATAAGCAAACAAAGATATAAACCCACCAAAAACTACTACAAATATAACAGCTAAAATTAGATAAAGGCTGTTTTTTTTCATAGCTTAATTATGCTAGTTGCTCTTTAATGATATCGCCAAGCGTCATTTTATCATCATTATTGATTTCATTTAAAACTTCACGCTCTTTTTGTTTAGCTAATCTTTTCACGCTTAGGCGAATTCTATTTTTTTTCTCATCGATAAAAGCAATAGCAGCCTCGATTTTATCCCCAATTTTTAAAGAATCAATATTAAGTGAGCCAATATCTTCTTTACGAATTAGGGCATCTACATTATCATCTAAGCTTACAAATATACCAAAATCTTTAATATCTCTTATAGTGCCATTTACGATATCTCCTATAGAGTGAGATTTAGCATATTCCATAGCTGGGCTAGCCTTTAAATCTTTTTGGCTTAGAGAGATTTTTTGCTCTTTTGGATCGATTTTAATGATTTTTACCTCTACCTCGTCACCGGCTTTAAAGATATCTTTACATTTATCATTTCTATCCCAAGACGAATCTTCATTATGTAATAATCCTTCTAAGCCGCCAACTCTAACAAATGCACCAAAGTTTGTAAGTGTAGTTATCACACCTTTTACAATATCGCCTTCTTTAAATTTAGCACTAAATTCATCAAATGGTTTTGGAAGTAGGTTTTTCAAGCTCACTCTTAGACGGCGACTAGTTGGATTAATCTCAATAACTTCTACATCTAATTCTTCATTTTCTTTTATAAATTCTTTTGGATTTTTGATATTTTTATCCCAAGAAATTTCGCTAATATGTAAAAATCCCTCAATATCATTACCCAAATCAACAAAGGCACCATATGGTTCAATATTGCTTACAGTTACTTTGATAGTATCACCTACTTCTAATCCATCTTTAATCTCATCCCACGGATCTGGAGTAGCGGCTTTAATTGATAGCGATAAATGTTTTTTCTCATTATCATATTTTATGATTTTGACATCTACTTTATCGCCCTCTTTATATATAGTATTTGGATTTACTGGTCCTTTATAGCTAATTTCACTATAATGAACTAGTCCATCTATACCGCCTACATCAACAAACATACCATATGTAGTGATTTTTTTGATAGTTCCTTCGATTACATCAGTATTTTCTAAAATTGCAGACACTATCTCTTTACGTTTTTTTCTATCTTCGTCAACTAGTTTTTTACGTGATACAATGATACTTTGATCGTCTTTATCGATTTTAATAACTTTAACTTTAAAGCTTTTGTTCATAGCTTGATTTGGATCTTTAAATCCACTTTGTGATCTAGGCATGAAGAACTCGATACCATCATCATTAACAGCGACAAATCCACCCTTATTTTTTGAGATGATTTTTACATCAAATATATTTTCAGCCTCTTCATTAAAATTATCTATGAAAGCTTTTACCTTCTCTTTTCTAAGAGCTTTTTTATGAGATACGCTAGGTCTGCCATTTCTAGAGCCTGTTACTGCTACCTTGATAACATCACCGATTTTATGTACTAGATTTCCATTTTCATCGGTAATCTCAGATATATGCATTACGCCTTCAGATTTTTTGTGTACATCTACATACACTTCGTCATCTTTTATATTTACGATGACACCATCACACACAGTAGCTTCTTCACTCTTTAAAGACTCTTCAAACATAGTAGCAAAATCTTCTTCTAGGTCGATTTTGTCAATGTCATTATGAACGAATTTATTCGCCTCAGCCATCTTGATCCTTTTATCTATAGATTTCTTTGCTTTACAGCATTTAAGATTAAATTTTACCTTTTTTTAGCTTTATATTATATTAACTATTGCAAATTTTATCGATATTTTCAAGCTCTTTTATAACATTTTGAATAACCCACTCAGGCGTACTAGCTCCAGCGCTTACTCCGCATATCTTTTTATTTTTAAACCATTCTGAATTTAGCTCATTTTGGCTCTCTATTAGATAGCTATCTTTACATAAATTTTTAGCTATTAAATATAACTGCTTGGTATTGGATGAATTTTTGCCACCTACGATTACCATTACATCGGCTTTGGAGGCTAGCTCTCTTACGGCTTCTTGATTTTCTAATGTTGCGTTACATATAGTGTTAAAGACTCTAACCTCTTTTACCCTTTGCATTAGATAGGTGACAATTGAGATAAATTCTTCAATTTTTTTGGTTGTTTGAGAGATGACGGCTACTTTTTGTGGTAGTTTTGTACTTTTTAGCTCATCGATTGATAAGACCACATGGACAGGTTTGCTTGAGTAGCTCATAACGCCTCTAACCTCAGGATGGTTAATATCCCCAAAAATCACTATTTCATAGCCTTCATTACTCATCTTTTCAACGATATTTTGAGGTTTAGTGACAAAAGGACAGGTCGCATCTACTATCTCAATTCCTGTAGTTTTGAGCTTTTCTAAATCCCCTTTTGTGATGCCATGAGTGCGGATAATTGCTCTTTTTTCATCTGTTAATTCGCTTATATTTTTTAAGGTTTTAACCCTGAAATTATCCTTTAATCTATTAATCTCTAAACTATTATGGATAAGCTCACCGATTGTAGCAGATGTGGATTCTTGTGATCCGGCCGAATTTTCAGCAATCTTAATCGCCCTTTTAACACCAAAGCAAAATCCATAATTTTTAGCAAGTTCAATCTTCAACTCTAGCCCCCAACATTCGCAAGAAATAGCTAAATTTAGGAAAAGATGTAGCGATAAATTCGCTCTTTGATATATCCATACCACATTTTAGCCCAAGCACCGCAAAACTCATAGCGATCCTATGATCTCCATGGCTATCAACTAATGCCCTATTTGGCTTAGTACCGACAATCCAAAATCCATCTTCATACTCTCCGGCCTCTATCCCACAAGCTTTTAAAGCGTTGATAGTTACGCTAATTCTATCGCACTCTTTTACTCTAAGCTCAGCTGCGTTTCTAAGCTCACTTTTTCCCTTAGCACAAGCAAAAGCGATAGCAAGAGCTGGGGCTTCATCAATGAGCCATGAGATATTTTTATCCACGATAATAGCATTTAATTCATCACCGATAATCTCAATATCACCGATATCTTCATACTGAGAACTAGTAAGAGTATAATTGATTTTCGCTCCCATTTTTTCTAACACTTTATAAGCTTCAATTCTAGTTGTATTAAGTAAGATATTTTTAAATTTCACCCTAGCACCAGGCGTTATAGCTGCTGCTACAGCATAAAAAAAGCACGAGCTAGGGTCATTTGGCACACTCATTATAAGTGGTTTTAGCTTTTTTGAATTTAGCGGTTGGACTATGATTTTACCATTTTTATAGCTGATATCAGCGCCCATTCCTTTTAGCATTCTTTCACTATGATCTCGGCTCAATTCTGGTTCGCTAAATTCACAACCCTTCGCACAAAGTCCAGCTAAGATTAAGGCGCTTTTGACCTGTGCTGAAGATATCTTAGAATCGTAGCTAAAATAGTCTAAGTTTCTACCTCTAATAGCGATCGGTGCTTTATTAGCACTATCTCTACCATCGATAGTAGCACCAACTTTCATAAGTGGTTCAGCGATTCGCCTCATTGGGCGTTCATTTAGATACTCATCGCCACTTAATACATAAAATCCATCGCAACCAGCTAAAAGCCCCATATATATTCTCATCGCAGTTCCAGAGTTGCCGCACTCTAAAACTGATTTAGCCGAGCTAATTTTGGTTGGTGGAGTGATATAGTATTTATTATCAATTTTTTCGATTTTGGCGCCAAGTTTTTTAGCAATTTCTAATGAATTTAAAGTATCTTCAGCCTCAAGATAATCGCTAATTACACTCACTCCATCACTCAAAAGCGAAAATATCGCACACCTATGGCTAATGGATTTATCTGTTGATACTAGGTCAAACTCTACATCAAATTTTGATTTTAAAGGCTCTACTCTCATCTTAATCCAATACCCAAATTCTCTTTTAATGCTCTTAAAATACTATCCATAATAGCTACAATCTCTTCATCTTCAAGGGTTTTGCTATCATCTTGAAATGTAAATTTAATACTCAAACTCACGCTATTGCCTAAGCTCTCATCACTATAGATATCAACTGGTAAAAACTCTTTTAAGCTCTTAATATCTAACTTCTCAATTGTCTCTTTAATGCGGATATAAGGCATATCTTTTGGCATTATGATGCTTAAATCTCTACTTAAGCTTTGGAATTTAGAGTATGGATTTGCTAGTTTTTTGCTAGGTTTTAAATTGTCAAAATCTATCTCACAAACATAGGTTTTAAATAGATCCCTGCTTTGCTCTATTGTAGCATTTACTCTACCGATATAGCCGATATAATCACCATTTTGATAGACTTTTGCTTGTTCAAATTCGCTTAGGAATTCAATATCATTTGATTTTCTTAACTCAATTTTACCTAAAATATTTTGGATTAAATTAGCAAAATGTATAAAATCAATAGTCGCTGGTTTAGCCCCATTTAGAAGTGTTGGCTCACCTATAAGTCCGCTAAAAACAAAGCCAAATTTAGCTCTTTGAATCCCATCTTTGCTAATAACATCGCCAAATTCAAACAATTTAACCGATCTTTTTGAGTTCTTGATATTAAAGCTAGCTGCATTTAGCAAGTGATTTATTAATGTAGGCTTTAACGCACTTAACTCGCTATTTATCGGATTTAGCAACGCTTCAGATGAGCAAGGCACACCTAACTCTTTTAGCTCGGCTGGATTATCAAATAGATAATGCACACTTTCAAAAAATCCTAAATTCGCAGCTTTTTGTCTAATATCACGAGATAATTTATATCTATTATATGCTTGATTTGTGCGGTTTTTTTCGCTATATTCTAAGGCTTTTGACGGGATATTATCAATCCCGATTATTCTTACAATCTCTTCGCAAATATCATGTGAATTTACAATATCATGACGCCATAGTGGAACTTTAGCATAAATTTGTTCATTATCAGATGTTGCGCTAATCTCAAAGCCAAGCTTTTTAAGAATTCTAGCAATATCTGTGCTACTAATTGTCATTCCAATCATTGCGCTAATCTCAGATGAGCCAAAACCAATAGCAATTGGCTCTCTACTAAGCTGGACTTGCTGAGTACCAGAATATGGTGTGATATTATTATTTTTTGTAAAAATATTAAATAAAATATTCATCGCATAATTTAAATTTGGTTCAGAACCACGAGTTGAACGATAAGCAAACTCATCTTTTTTAATATCTTTATCGTTGCCTAAAATCTCTGAGATTAAATTTGGCTCTATATAACTAGCCTCTATAATAGCTATTTTACTATTTTCATCCACTCTTGCATCGTCATTTTGACTAATGCCTGCAATGCTTAAAAGTCTATCTCCGCAGTGAATTCCGTATGCGCCATTTTCAAGCTTTTTTATAGTTAAAGCTATCTTTTCATCACTACTACTAGCTAACTTACCATGGTCATAAGCCCTAAATATAACTCCCGTATAATGAGTTAGGCACTCTAAAAGTCGCTCTAAATTCGTAGTCTTTTGCGATCCTATTAATGCGGCTCTTAATGCTAATTTTAAGCTTTCTTTAAAGCCTTCACCTATCTCAATAGCCCTATAAGCAAAAGCACCATTAATCAAAGCTTCACAATGTATGCTAACTAAACGCCCAATTCCAAGCTGTCTATCATCTTCATTTATTGCTTTTTCATCTCGTAAAATAAGATCAAGAGCACATGAAAGATCTCTGGCTATACCATAAATACTTAAGCAATCTCCACGATTTGGCGTTAGTTCAATCTCTATAATATCATCATCAAAGATATCAAATTCATTCAAAGCCTTGCCCAAGACTAGCTCTCCAATGCTATCATCTAAAATCATGATTCCATCATTTATTTTAGGAAAACCAAGCTCTGTTGATGAACATAACATTCCACTGCTTTGTACGCCTCGTAATTTCGCCTCTTTAATCTCTAAACCATTTGGCATCACAGCACCTACTAAAGCCACAGCAACATATATATCTGCAGTTGCATTTTTCGCACCGCAAACTATTTGTAAAACTCTATCTCCTACATCAACTTCACATACATGTAGATGGTCGCTATTTTCATGTTTTACACAACTCTTAACATAGCCAACTACGATATTATCAGGTATTGTTATATTAGTAACACTATCTACTTCTAATCCGATTGAATTTAGCTTAGCACAGATCTGCTCAGTACTAAAATTTGAAAGATCTATAATCTCATTTAACCAATTTTTGCTTATTATCATTTAAACTGCTCCAATAGTCTAATATCCCCTTCAAATAAGCTTCTAAGATCAGGAATTCTATGAAGCAACATAGCAAAACGCTCCACTCCAAGTCCAAAAGCATATCCGCTTACATTTTTGTATCCTACTGCTTTAAATACATTTGGATCTACTACTCCACTACCAAGGACTTCTAGCCAGCCTGTTTGCTTGCATACTCTACATCCGCATCCACTACAAAATATACAGCTAATATCAACTTCTGTACTAGGCTCAGTAAATGGGAAGAAGCTAGGGCGAAATCTAACCTTAACATCACCAAACATATATCTCAAAAAATCTTCTAAAATATATTTTAAATTCGCAAAGCTAACCTTAGTGCCATCTTCAACAACTAAGCCCTCTACTTGATGAAACATCGGAGTGTGAGTAAGGTCTAAATCCCTACGAAATACTGACCCCGGCGCAATCATGCGGATCGGGGGCTTTTGATTTAGCATGGTGCGGACTTGGACTGGGCTAGTGTGAGTTCTAAGAAGTCTAAAATCTTTTAGATAAAATGTATCTTGCATATCTCTTGCTGGGTGATATTTAGGCAAATTTAAAGCCTCAAAATTATGAAAATCATCTTCTATTAATGGACCAGTCTCGATACTAAAATTTTGTGCTACAAAATACTCAATGATCCTATCCATAGTCTCCATTACTGGATGTAATGCACCAGTAGATAAAGGCTCATTAAATAGTGAAATATCAATAGCTTCACTCTTCATCTTAGATTTAATATATTCACTTTCTAGGCTAAGTTTTTTCTCATTTAGCTTAGCTGTTAGAGTGTCTCTTTTGATATTTAAGCTTTGGGCATAAGCCTTTTTATTTTCAGGCTCAACATCTTTTAATCTATTAAATTCAGCCGTAATGCTACCCCTTTTACCAAATAGCTCAAGCCGAATTTGCTCCAATTCATCTAAATTTAGAGCAGAGTCGATCTTGTTAATAATATCTTGCAAACCATATTCCTTAACTAAATTTATTTTTATTGTATCTAAAATTTAATTAAAATAAATTGATACTAATTACTTAAATTTATAATCACAACGATGCCAAATTTAAGCCTATTAAAAAATATTTAAACAACTTTAGTGAAAATCAAAAAATATTCAACATTATAGAAAATTATATAAAATTATCTGATATAATATAGCCAAATTTATATATAGGAGTTTAGATGTCTTGCATTTTTGATAAGATTGTAGCTGGAGAAATCCCTTCAAATAAGGTTTTAGAAAATGATAAATTTTTAGCATTTCACGATATAAATCCTAAAGCGCCTGTTCATATCTTAATAATCCCTAAAAATCACTATGAAAATTTTCAAGAAATGGATCCAGCTTTAATGGGTGAGATGACTAAATTTATCCAAGAGGTTGCAATAGTAATTGGTGTGGATAAAACCGGATATCGCTTAGTGACTAATTGTGGTGAAAATAGTGGTCAAGAGGTGATGCATCTACATTTTCATATGTTAGGCGGCACTATGCTTAAATGGACTGACAATCACCAACACGACCCAAAAAGTAGCTTTTAAACTACATAAAAACTGGCACTGGAGTATTTTCTAAGAAATACTTCGTGCTACCACCTAAGAATATCTCTTTTACCCCATTTTCTCCATAGCTACTAGCTATAACCATATCAAATTCGCCTTTTAGTGTATTTTCTAATAAAGCCTCTCCTGGTATATTTGTGGTAGTAACCACCTCAAATGTAGCATTGATATTATGATACTTTAGATATTCAAGTAATTTTGATTTAGCGTTTAAAGCTGTATCATCATATTTTTTAGTTACGATAATATGAATATTTTTTGCTCTTTTTAAAATATTTATAGAATTTGTTAAACTTCTTGAGATACTTGTAGTACCATTCCAGCCAATTAATATATTATCCATACTAAATTTTTTCATCTCATTTGGGATAATAATAGCATTTTTGCCGCTATTTATTACCGTTGCATCAAATGTAGATGTCGCCTCGCCCTTTAATGGAGTCGCTGCCACAACTAAATCACAAAATTTCGCCTCATACTCATAAAGGCGACTTCGAATTCCATTTTGTGTCTCAAATTTCGCACTTGCTGTGCCTGTGATATCGCCGATGCTGATGCCTAATTCACCGCAAATTTTTTCAAAAATTTGGTAATTTTTGTTTTTTTGATCATTTAATTCAGTAGCAAAAGCACCTTTTAAAGACTCAAACATATTGCTTCTACTAATTGTCATATCTAAATTTGATATTAACTCAAGATCTATCTGAGAAGATAAAAAATCTATATGAGCACCAAATTCCTTAGCAATAAGCAAGCCACCATAAATATGATTTTGTATTTCATCATTATTAACTAATGGACAAAATATTTTTTTGATATTCATAAGTACCCCTTTTAAATTAAATCTAGCGAGATTTTACCAGCTTTTATCTCGCTTACTTTTACTTTAATGCGATCACCTTCTTTAATAGGCGATTTAATTTTTGAGATATGAAGAAGACCATCTACCCCATCTCTTAATGAGACAAAAGCACCAAAAGTAGCTATCTTTTTAATCTCTCCATCAAATTCCTCTCCAATTTTAAAATTATCTATATTTTTAACCTCTTTTTTACCACCTCTTGTTTTTAGATCTTTTTGTGTGATTTGGATTATATACTCTTTGGCTGCTTCAACCTTGCCTTTTTGCGAACCGGCTACTTTAACCTCGCCCTTTTCTCTATCTAAATCGATGCTTACATCAAATTTCTCAATTATCTCTTTAATAGTCTTACCGGCTTGACCTATTATATCAACTATTTTTGATGGATCTACGCTAAATAGCTCTAACTTTGGCAAAATATCTTCATTAATTACTATATTATTATCAGCCTCTTGCATAATATTTAAAATATGCTCTCTAGCCTCTTTAGCTTGCAATAAAGCCTCTTTTAAAACTTCATGACTAATGCCGCCAAGTTTTATATCCATTTGAAGTGCAGTTATACCATCTTTGCTACCTGCAACTTTAAAATCCATATCGCCATCATGATCTTCTAACCCCATAATATCAGTTAATACAGCATGCTTATCACCTTCAAATACAAGCCCCATAGCCACACCGGCTACTAGCTTGCAACTTTGTACTCCAGCAGCCCTAAGCGCTAAAGAACCACCGCATACACTAGCCATAGAGCTTGAGCCATTACTTTCTAAAATTTCACTAACTAATCTAATAGAGTATGGGCTATCTAAATCTATGCTTGGATACAAGGCTCTTTTGGCTAAATTACCATGACCTAGTTCTCTACGACCTGGAGCCTTAATAGGACTAGCCTCACCTACGCTAAAGCCTGGAAAGTTATAATTAAACATAAATTTCTCTGCTACAACGCCCTTTTCTGTTAATATCTCGCTCATTTGTGCGTCACTATCAGTCCCTAAGGTAGCTACGACTAAGGCTTGAGTCTGCCCTCTTGTAAATAGACAACTACCATGAGCATTTGGTAATATATTTGTCTCGATACTAATTGGACGAACATCTTTAAGCCCTCTACCATCAGCTCTTTTTGATTCATTTATTATCTGTTCTCTTACGATTTTCTTCTTATATTTACCTAATATATTTAGTATTAAATTCTTATCCCAGCCTTCGCTTATAGCTGTATCGCTAAGGGCAATTTGATTAGCTATTTTAACTAATTCACTTGCTCTTTCACTTTTTGCCATCTGATTTATAGCGTTTTTAACTTCAGTTTTATAAAACTCATCTATATAAATTGCGATATCGTTATTTTCTATCTCGCTTTTATACTCTAAATTTGCTGCTGGTTTTTTATAATCTTTAAAGGCCTCTTCATAGGCATTAGAGCCATTTATGATAGCTTCATTAGCAAATTTAATCGCTTCAAGCATCTTAGATTCATCAAATTCATTCATTGATTGCTTTTGAATAAACTCACTACATAGACCCATATCCACTACTGGATCCATCGCTATCATAGAGGTTATATCATTAGTTAATGTCGGCAAGCTTCTCATCTCAATCATCAAAAGCTCATCTTTAACCCCAGCTACATATAGATCAAGTGTAGATTTTTTAAGCTCTGAATTACTAGGATTTAATACAAACTCTCCATCAATATGTCCAACTCTCACCCCACACACTGGACGCTCAACTGGAATATCACTTAAATACAAAGCTACACTTGCAGCATTTAATCCTACAACTTGTAAATCCACCTCAGGATCAGCACTTAATACCATAACTACTATTTGCGTAGGATATGCGTAGCCTTTTGGAAATAACGGGCGAAGGCTTCTATCTATTATACGACTAGTAAGAGTTTCAAAATCCCCTGGCTTTGTCTCACGCTTTACATATCCGCCAGGAATTTTACCAGCTGCATATTGTTTTTCTAAATACTGAACAGTCAAAGGCAAAAAATCCTCTTCAACTTGAGTATCTTCTCTTGCTATTGTAGCTAATACTACAGTATTTTTCACTCTTAAAAGCACTGCTCCGCTAGCTTGTTTAGCGACCTTGTTTAGATCGAAAATTTGAATTTGATTATTTACTTCTATACTGCACTGCATTTATATCTCCTTTGATTTTTGTATTTTTTGTAGTGGTAAATAGTGCGGACTATCTTCTAAAATAGACATAGCCGACTCTACTGCAACTCTAGAATTGTAATAAAAATCTACATCCACAAAATTGCTTATCTTTTTAGCATAATATAAACTATCAACCAAGGTATTAAAGTATGATAATATATCAGCTGCTATAAGTGGAGTGCCATATGTTATAGATTTTACATTTAAATTTATTAACGATTTAATGCATACAAGTGCTGTAATACCCGTTTGACATCCTAAATCAACTAATAAAATATTTCTACCTTGAAGATTTTCTAAAAGCTTACCTTTACGATATTTATAAACATTTTTTAAAATTTTTTCCTCATATTTACGGTGTGCTTCACCATAAATAAAATCTAAGCTTATATCAAAAGCATTAACCAATTCACTGTTATAAACAATCTCCTCAGTCTCGCTAACTATAGCAATTTCACACTCAGGATTATTTGGCGCATAAAGTCTCTCACTAAAAAACAGCTCATAACTAAGATCTAGCTCATTAGCAATAGCATTAGCCAAAACAACACTATCTAAAGATGAACAAACTACGACAAAATCGCCAGATATTAGCTCATTATGTGGCAATACATCTAACAATTTACTTGCTGCATCTAGTTCATCTTGAAATTTAAGATCATTTGGGCTTATCAATTTGTGGCCTTATTATCTTGTTCAATGGAAAAATCATATCCAACATCCCCTAATGGATAGAAGCTAAAATATAGATACACGCCCTGGCTTTTTTTAGACTCTAATCCAGCGCTAGTATTTTTAGGTTCGATATCTTCTTTATAAATTAAGCTATAATCCCAGCATTTTCTTTTATAGTGGATACCGCCTTGCCACATTTTAGTATAATCCCTTTGCAGATCATAATCCACACCTGCAAATATCTCATAATTATATGGAAGTTTTAAACTTGCATTGCCACTTAGATAGCTCTCCTTATCATATGCGTCGCCATCATAAAAGTTTTTATCATATGTATGCCAGATTCTAGTAGCAATTTTAGTTCCGCTATATGATATACCAGTTTGAATCTTTGCGATATCATGGTCTAAGTGCGAATATTCTATTTTATTACCAAAATCAAAATTACCATAATATAGATTTATTCGATTCTCAAAGCTCTCAAACTCATCTCTATCAAAATCATAGCTCTCTTTTACGCTGTGTCTTAGCACTTTTTGGCCATTAACATCGTAAAAAAATTGAGTTCCATCAAATGTTATTCGCTCAGTTGTAAAGCTATTTGAAACTCTATCGATAAAGTTATCTTCAAATAGTGCTAGATTATTTGGATCATAGGTTGCGCCATCTTTTATCATATAATACTTTAATAGCTTTTCGTTGATATCACCATTATTATACCCTGGTTTAATATAATCAAATTTAAAATTTATAGTATGATAAAAGCTGCTAAATGCCCTTGACATATCATTTTCTAACAAGATTCTATGATAATGGTTAATTATATCATCATAATGATTATTGTAAAAATCATTGCCATCATAGTACTTTGCTCTGTTATAATCAACATGTGAAGCGTATAAATTCTCACTAATATATAAATTTACATAATCATCAAATAATCCAAACTGTAATCCCAAAGGAATATCAATCTCATATTGATTAGCACTTACGCCAATTTCTCTAGTGTAATTATGATATTTAACATCAAATGAATAAGTCAAATTTGGCACTATAAATGTATTAAAAAAGCTATGATATTGCACCTTTGGTAGCTCTTGAAGTGTATCATCATTACCATATTTTGTACCGATTTTTGCCGTATCAATATAGTATTTAGCATATGTACCTAGATAGTGATTATCTGTAGCAATAAAATAATTTAATCTAGATTCTACTAGTGAGGCATGACTAGATCCATCTCTACCACGTAAATTTAAATAATCAATATCATTTAGATTTACAAATTCAAGCCACAAGCCCTCTTTAAAATCACCATCAATTAAATAACTAATTAATCTATCTCTATCATAGCCTAACTCAATTCCACGATGCTGTTTATTTTTTAAATTCTCACGATTTTGATACTTACTTCTCTCATTAAATATTCCGGAACGAATATATCCATTAGAGTACGGTGAATCAGCAAATCTAAAAGTTGAATATAGCCCAACCCCTCTATTTGTACGGATTTGCGGGTCAAATTCTAAATCCCATTCATTATACTCAGCCACATAAATTGGCTGTAAATACACCAGTCCTTCATCTCCACTATATGACAACTGTGGAGTTAAAAGTCCAGTTCTTCTAGTCTTATCAGTGCTAAAACCAAAATATGGTAGATACATCACAGGGGTGTTTTTAACATAAAATACAGGATTGTAAAGATGTAAAAATTTGCTTTGTTTATTTAATTCACCGCTACTAAATCCTATATGCCAATCTGGATCGCTAACATTACAACTAGATACAATAGCATTTTTAACACTTAGCATCTCATCAGAACTACAACTCTCATTACTTTGGAGCCAAATCTCTTTTTTCTTGTCAATTGCAAAGCTTCTATCAAAGCTCATTTCATTAGTTGTAAGATTGATTCTAGCATATTCTGAGCGGCTGGCTTCATACTCACCACGCATTAAATTTACGTTACCAAATAGCTCTATAATATTACTTTTTTGGTCATACTTTGCACTATCAGCACTAGCTAAGTAGTTTTGTGAATATAACAAAACATTACCACTGGCACTGATTATATCGCCATCTTTTTGCACATCACTAGCTAAAAATTCGACATTTTCTATATTGGCCAAAAGCTCGCCACATAAAAGCCCAGCAAATGCTAGTAATCTAATACGCATTACAAACTACAGTCTTGGCTAATTTATCTTGCCATGTTTGCCGCTGAGAATTGCCAAGCGCCCACAAAAATCCAATATAAAATAGCGTCTCGCTCAAAAGCCTCATACAAGCTCTTAAAAAGCTACTACTAAGGCTAGGTCTAGATAGCATCACAGTATCTATACAAACAAGCTTGCATAACATTTTACCAGGGGTTGCAGCATAGTACCAGATAAAAAATGTATGATACGCCACTTTCATAAGCGCAATTTGCCAAAATAAATTTGATATCGCAGCTAATGTAGCCTCAACGCCAATATTACTGGCTCTAGCGATATAATCCCAATAAATTAACATAAATAGCACAGATATGATAACATCATCGATAGCATAAGCTAGGGCTCTTTTATTTATGCTTGCAATAGTAATATTTTCTCTATATAATTTCTCTTCTAAGCTCTCTCTCATTAAAGCGCCTGATATCCGATATCATCACGGTATTGCATACCATCAAATTGAATATTTTTAGCTAGTTCATAAGCTCTATCTCTAGCCTCTTTTACACTCGTTCCTTTACCTACAGCTACTAGTACTCTACCACCTGTCGCATATAATTTACCGCCTTCTAACGACACTCCAGCATATGCTATATGCGAGTTTTGTGGAATATTTTCTACGCTTATTTTAGCTGCTGGACTGCTTTTATATGGATAATCTTTACTAGCTAGCACCACGCCTACAGCAATCTCATTTTCTAGTTCAAATTTACTTAATTTTCCAAGTGCTGCACCGTGCAAAATCTCACCTAGTTCACCACGAATTAATGGCATTAAAACCTCACACTCCGGATCGCCAAATCTAACATTAAATTCAAGCACATATGGCACATCATTTACCACCATTAATCCTACAAATAATACCCCGCAAAATGGCGCATTCTCAGCTTGCATTCCTTTAAGTGTCGGTTCTACTACCTCTTTTTCTACTCTTTTTATTAGCTCTTCATTGGCTAATGGGCTTGGTGCATAAGCACCCATTCCACCAGTATTTGGCCCTTCATCGCCGCTTAGCAATCTTTTATGATCTTGTGCTACTGGAAGTGAGACGAAGCTATTTCCATCGCAAATAGCAAAAAAACTAAGCTCAAATCCATCTAAAAACTCTTCTACTACAACTCTCTTACCAGCTGCACCAAAGCTTTCCCCGCTTAGCATATCTTTTACAGCAGTCTTAGCTTCATCTTTGCTCTTAGCAATTATTACACCCTTTCCAGCGCATAACCCATCTGCTTTTACTACAACTATATCGCCTAAGGTATCAATAAATTCAGCCGCTTCATCATAATTATTAGTATTTATAAATCTTGCTGTTCTTATGCTATTTTTGGCTAAAAATTCCTTCATATATGCTTTTGAACTCTCTAATCTTGCAGCAGCACGTGATGGACCAAAAATAGTTAAATTATTAGCTTTAAAGATATCAACCACACCATCACTTAAAGCATTTTCAGGACCAACTATAGTAAGTTCTATTTTATTTTCAAGTGCGAATTTAGCAAGCTCATTAAAATCTTTAATATCTACATTTTGACCCAAATTTGCAGTTGCTCCATTACCTGGCGAGAAAAAAAGATTATGTGTTTGGTTATCTTGAGTTAATCTAAGTCCAATGGCGTACTCTCTACCGCCACTTCCAATAATGAGAATATTCATATAATTCCTATAAATTTAAAATACCCAGATGGTCGGTGCATAGTAGAATCGGCCCTAATATAAAGCCAATCTTGCAAATAGGCAGCAGCTTTAGGTCGCAGCTTCTAAACCGTTAGGCATCAAGCAAAGTCACGTCACACCACTCTGCACATCTTCGCTAATACTAATTTGTTGGACCTTCATAAAAATGCTATCGAGTCATCCAGGCAGGGAAATTATATCAAATTTGACTTAAATTTTAGATAGTTTATTGGATTTTAAATCAATTTTTTTTCAAATTCAGCTCCAAATTGCTATAATCTAGCATAAATTTTAAAATTTAAGGTAGAAAATGTATAAAATTAGACCCGCCAAAAAAGATGATATCAAAGATATAATTAATCTTGTTAAAGAACTGGCTGAATATGAAAAGATGAGTGATAGGATAAAATTTAGTGATGAATTATTTCAAAATTCTATTTTTGAAAAAAAATACGCTCACATTTTAGTTTGCCAACATAGCGAAAAAATCATAGGATATGCTATATATTTTTATACCTTCTCTAGCTTTCTTGGGCGTGCGGGGATATATTTAGAGGATTTATATGTTCAGCCTAAATTCCGTGGCAATGGTATTGGTAAACAATTTTTAGCTATTCTTGCTAAAAAATGCATTGATGAAGGATTGGGGCGACTAGAGTGGGAGTGTTTGACTTGGAATAAACCAAGTTTAGAGTTTTATTATAAACTTGGCGCTAAAAATAGAGATGAGTTTTTTCATCTTAGACTCGATGGTAAAGAGTTGGAAAATTTAGCAAATTTTATTAAAGATTAAATAGCTTTTTGGTAGTATAATGGACAAAAATTATACCATTTACAAGCTTGAGATATTGCGTGCAATGGGTTTTAAATTTGTTAGCTTTGATGAGATTTTACCACATAAAATATCTGAGTTTAACTCTTTAAAGCTATTAAATACACAAATAAAAAGCTGTAATCTTTGCCAGCTATGCAAAAGCCGAACTAACGCAGTCATTGGTAGTGGAAATATTAGTAGTGGTGTAGTTTTTGTGCTTGATAGTCCAAATGTTAGAAGCGATAAAAATGGTCTTTGTACTCCTGATGATTCGCTTTTGCGATATTTAAATTTAGCTGGACTTAACGCAAATGAGATATATTTTACATATATTTTAAAATGTATTAATAAGCAGAATAATTGGTATTATAATGATATTTGTACAAAGTTTTTTAACCAAGAACTTGCAATCATTAAACCTAAATTTATTGTAAGCTTTGGATTAAATTGTTTTAAAGAACTAGCTAAAAATAGCTCATTTGAGAGCCATAGAGGTGGCATTTATAGACTTAAAAATTCACTTTATATGCCAACTTTTGATAACACTTGGATAGACAAAAATCCTAGTAAAGCTAATGAGTTTATAGCAGATTTAAAAAAAATAAAAGGATATTTATGAAAAATTTAATTATTTCATTTTTTATGATTTTTATAGCAGTCATACAGGCAAATTCGCAATCTAGATGTGATAAAGAGTGCTTAAAAGAGTTATCTCGTGGGGTTGATTTTATCCAATTTATCTACACTCCGCTAACTATGAGCGAACCTTTTAAGAGCTACTATGCTGGTATTAAAAAGCTTGCAACCATTCCAGAGATTGAGATTGGCCGCAAAGATATAAAAGTTGCCCTAATAATTCCTCAAGATGTAATAAAAAGCTACTCTGTAGTAGTAAGTGATTCAGTTTTTGCATATATTTTCAAACGTGATGTTGGTTCGCATATTGAGATATTTTATAGCGGTGATGAGAGTGCAGAAAATCTAAATTTAGCTATAAACAGAGCAAAAAATGCTGGATTTAAATATCTTATTGCTCCACTAACAACAAACGGCTTAGAGATTGTAAATAGCGATGATTATGATGATTTAATATTTTACATTCCAACAATCAATATCAAAAATATTTCAAACCCAAGATCAAATTTATTCTTTGGTGGCATTGATTATGAAGCACAAATTCAAAAGCTATTGACAAAAGCCAACCATAAAATAACCGCATTTGGCGATGGTAGTAGAGTCTCAGATATGCTAAATAATCTAGTTGCTAATAACACAAATGAACCATATATTAAGAATATAGAAGGTAGTGATATAAAGCTAAATTTCTTAAAAAATAATTATAAGGTTAAAAATAGCTCTATATTTTTAAATACTCCATTAATTAAAAGCGCACTACTTAGTTCGCAATTTAGAGTATTTGAGCTTACACCTCACATACTGCTCTCAACTCAGCTTAACTATAATAGCGCTTTAATCAGCCTTACTCAAAGTGGTGATCGTAAAAATATGTATATTGCTAACTCCATAATGACTCCTGATAGCCAACTAGAGACACTTAGTGCTATTTTAGGAGAAAAGCTTGATTATGATTGGGTGGCTTATTCTACAATGATTGGAATGGATTTTATATATCTAAATTACATAAACAAAAGCGCAAAAGCTATCTTTAAAGAAGAGATACAAAATAATCAAATACAATACAATATAAATATTATGCGTGCTGGAAATTATGGATTTTATTTTGATGAGTAGTAGTAATAGGTAAATCCTATTACTTAGCTTTAATGTTCATTTAACTGGCCAAAAACTCTAGCAAATTCTGGCTCAAGTCTAGAGAGCTTTCCATCGCTAATAAATCCTACTATAACCTTTGCACGAAATATCAATTCACGCTCGCACTCTCCTTTAATGTTTGCTACTTTATATATATCTTGAGCTAGGGTTAAACTTACACTGCCAACCTTGACAAGCTTGGTTTGAACATCTAATATATCTCCTAAAACAGCAGGTTTTAAATAGTGCGCTTCAAGCTTTGTAACTACAAAGTGGCGACTATCATTAAATTCAATTCCCGAAGCAAATACTATCTCACTTCTAGCACGCTCACAAAATTTAATATAATTGCTATGATATACTATCCCACCACTATCTGTATCTTCGTAATAAATTCTAACCTTTAATCCCATTAACTCTCCTTACGCACTCTAATGAAAAATAGTGCCACTTGAGCCAACATCATTGCTTTCATCACAAATTCACTAGCTTTATGCATACTAGCAAATTCAGCCGTAGCAGTCGCTTCAGCGCCGATTTTTTGAGCTTGAAGAATATATGGCGTGAAATAAAATACAAACGACATAGCCAAAAGAGTTATAATAAGTGCTAAGAAAAATGCGCTAATTTTATAATTAAAACTCTCGCTATTTTTCAAATTAATAATCTCAAAAAGAAAAATTAGCGATGAGATAAATGTCAACATCACATTATATTTTAAAAATACTTGAGTCATTAATTGACCGCTTTGATAGTGGCTCAAAACTCCTTCGCCAATATATTGCGATGGATAAAATATCACAGGCGCCATAAATATCCCAATAGCAAGCTCAGCACCAATACAAATACCAAGCAAAAGCAGATAAAAACTTCTAAATTTAACCATTATTTTCCTTTATTATAAGCTACAAACCCACGATCTAATCCAGCTAAATCGGTATAAAACTCACTTTGAAAATCAAGCTTATCAAGATAATTTTTCATAGATTCTCTTTGATCATAGCCCATTTCGCAAATTAAATATTTAGCTCTAGATTTTGCTAGATTAACAATATCTTTTAATATCTCATCACCAATTTTACCACCTATTAATGCTGTTTTTGGCTCACTTAAAACCCATTTATCCAGCGGATAATTAGCTGCAATATATGGCGGATTAGAGATAATAATATCAAAATCACCATTAACTTTATCAAGATAATTTGACTCTATAAGCTCTATATCGACTTGAAATTTCTCTTTATTTATCTTAGCATACTTGAGTGCATCTAAACTAATATCAGTAGCAATTATTTTAGCATTTTTAAGTTCTAAGGCTAAAGATATACTAATAATTCCACTCCCAACGCCAATCTCAGCAATCCTTGGTGTATTAAATTTACTAGCTATCTCTAGGGCTTTTTCTATCAAAATCTCAGTCTCAAATCTTGGGATTAAAACTCCCTGCCCTACTTCAAAATATCTTCCCATAAACTCACAATGTCCAGTGATATACTCTAGAGGTTCTCCGTTTTTATATCTATCTAATAATTCTATAAATTTATCTTTTTTAGCCAACTCATCATTTAAATGTAAAAATATCCACTCTCTACTTTTTTTTAAATGAAACTCCATTAATAAGTACGCAAAACGATTACCAAATTCCTTGGCTAAGTGTAAACCATCACAAATTCTCAAGACGCTTTAGCCTCTCAAATAGGGTTGGATGTGAATGATATACAAAACTATAAAATGGATGAGAAAGTGGAAAAGATTTATTTTCTTTACCAAGTTTTTTAAGAGCTGATATCATATACTCTTTATTAGTTTTATTAGCACCAAATTCATCAGCGCCAAATTCATGCGACCTAGAAAATGTCGATATTAAAGGCTCTACAACCACCATAAAAAGTGAAGAGTATAGCAAGAAAAAGATAAACAATCCGCCACCACTTTGTTCTAATCCAAGTGCGGTATAAATATTAACTGGAATATTTCCAAAAATTGCAAAAAAACCAAATAAAACCGCACTCATTAAGGCTATATTTTTAATTATATCTTTATGTTTGAAGTGGCCAAGCTCATGGCCAAGAACTGCTATAATCTCATTTTTATCAAGTTTGTTTATTAATGTATCAAATAATACTACTCTCTTAGTCGCTCCAAGCCCACCAAAATAAGCATTTAATCTATTATCTCTTTTACTAGCATCCATACTATATATACCACTACTTTTAAATCCACATGAGTTTAATAGATTATTTATAGCTAAATTTAACTCATCATTTTGCAATGGAGTAATTTTATTAAATATTGGAGCAATAATTGTCGGATATATCAAATTTACTAACAAAATTAATCCAAAACTAATCGCAAAAGCCCATATCCACCAGCTCTGCCCTAAAAACTCATAGCAATTTAATAAAATCCATGAAACTCCAAACCCAAATACAAAAATCATTATTATACTTTTAATAAAATCCATGGCAAAAAGCCCAACTGTGCTATTGCAAAAGCCAAATTTCTTATCCATTACAAATTTACTATATATCTCAAAAGGTAGGTTAATTACTGCCCCAATGACTAAAAATAAAGCAACAAGCAAAGCATCTCTTACTGTAACCATCTCTATACCACTAAGGCTAGAAGCCAAAGCGCTAGCGCCCCATACGCTCCATATAGCTACAGTAATAAATAGAAAAATATTATAAATTATCTCAAATTTTTGCTTTTGTATTGCTACGATTGCGGCATTATGAAATTCTGCCTTAGGCAATACTACTGGCTCCTTACATCTTTTAATGTAATTTATCTGTAAGATACTTAAAACCACTCTATAAATTGTAAATAAAGCATACAAAGTAATTAAAATTTCAAGCATAAAAACTCACTTTAAAAAATTATTATAAAAACTACTAATAAATACAACTAAGATTATAAATGGAATTACAAATTTAACATAATAAAACCATATATTTACAATAGTTTTTGAGCTTTTCGTTCCATACATTATCTCAGCTTTAGCCTCATCTTTTAGCACCCAACCAACAAAAAGCGCACAAAACAAAGAAGTTAGCACAAAAAATATAGTAGCACTAATAGCATCATAAGCATCAAATATATTTTTACCAAAAATTGTAATATCTGATAGGATATTTGTCGCCATCAAAGAAGGGATATTGCCAACTACAAAAATTATACTAAGTACTAACACAATAGCATTATGGCGTTTAATTTTAAATTTTTCTTCTAAAACAGTAATAATAACCTCATAAATTGGCAACGAAGTAGTAAGTGCCGCAATCATAAGTAGCCCAAAAAACGCAATAGCCATAATCTGACCAGCAAACATATTGGAAAATACTATTGGTAAGCTCTTAAATACCAAACTTGGTCCACTATCAGGAGAAATTCCAAAAGTAAATAAAGATGGAAATATCATAAATCCAGCTACTACAGCAATTACGGTATTTACAATCCCAGTAATTACTGAGGTTTTTATAAGATCTTCATCCTTTCTTAAAAAGCTAGAAAGTGTAATCATAACCCCAAATCCAAGCGATAATGCAAAGAAAACTTGACCTAAAACATCGATAAATAGCTTCATACTTATCTTGCTAAAATCTGGCGTAAGATAGAATTTAATACCTTCAATAGCTCCATCAAGTGTGACATTCCTAGCCACCATCGCAAGCATCAATATAAATAGTAATGGCATTAGATATTTAGCGGCTTTTTCTATCCCTTCTACTGCGCCTTTTACTAATATAATATAATTAATAAGCACAAAAATAGCTGTCATAATACCAAAGGCGCCACAAATCCCCATCCATCCGACAATTTTCCACAATGGATTTACTTTTTTACCATTTGCATAACCACCAAATGCATCTACTGAGTTGATATGTAGTCTTCTACCTATGGCATTTTCAGCTAAAATCATTGGAATGCCAATAACAATCATCGCTATACAAAATATAAGAACATAAGCTCCGCCGCCATTTTGGCCTACTAAATATGGAAAACGCCAAGTAGCGCCAAAGCCGATAGTAGCACCCGCAACAGCTAGAATATATGTAAGTCTAGAACTCCAAGTTTGTCTATTTTCTACCATTGATATCCCTTAATTTTGAGAAAGCTCAAGCACCTCAAAATACTCATTTTCTAGCAAATTCAATTCACCCTTTTTCTCTTCAAGCTCTTCAAATAAAGTTTGTAAGCCTATTTTTTGGTAAATTTCTGGGGTTGAAAGAGCGTGATTCAATTCACTTATTCTGCTCTCTAAAGCTTCTATTAGTGCTGGGTGATTTTGTAGGATTTGATTTTGCTTATAGGTTAGTTTAACCTTAGATGTTTTTTGTTTCTCTTTAGTTTCTATGTTTTGACCTAGCTCTGATTCTATATCGCTTAGCTGATTTAGCTCCTCTTCTATATCTAAGTATTCACTATACTCCATATAAATTTGCTCAATTTTGCCATTTTCATACGCCCAAAGCTTATTAGTAATCTTATCTATAAAATACCTATCATGGCTTACTATTAATATCGCTCCTTCAAAGCTAAGCAGATACTCCTCTAATATATTAATAGTAGCGATATCAAGATCATTTGTTGGCTCATCTAAAATTAAACAATCATATTCTTTAGTAAAAAGAAGAGCTAGAGCTAGGCGATTTTTTTCTCCACCACTTAGTACGCCCACAGGTTTGTCTAAAAACTCCTTTGGAAATAAGAAATTTTTAAGATATCCATACACATGATAATTTCTTCCGCGAACCATTATATGATCGCCACCATTAGGGCAAAATAGCTCAATTAAGGACTTATCATCACTAATACTCTTTCTGCTTTGATCAAAATAGCCAATTTTGATATCGCCACGATTGATTACACCACTATCTGGGCTTAGCTCTCCTAGCAATATCTTTAGCATAGTAGATTTACCGCTACCATTTCTACCTACTATTCCTATGCGCTCACCTTGTAAAACCCTAGCATTAAAATCGCTAAAAAGTACCTTATTATCTATAGTTTTAGATAAATTTTTACACTCAAATAGCATCTTTTTGCGATTTTGATTTAATCCACCACCATTAAAACTCTTACTAGCTCTTTCTAGCTCTAGTTTAACTCTTCTAATTAATCCTGGATTTTTCTTAGCCTCTTCACGCATAGCTAAGATTCTTTGTTTTCTACCTTCATTGCGTTTTAGCCTTGCTTTTACACCGCGTCTTAACCACTCTTCTTCGCTTTTTAAATTTTTTATTAGTGTCTCGTGAGATTTAGCTAAGCTTCTTAGAATTTCCTCTTTTTTGGTTAGATAATTAGCATATCCTCCATCAAAACTTCTTAATGCTCCATCTTCAATCTCAACTGAACGAGTAGCAAGTCTATCGATAAAATACCTATCGTGACTAATAAATACAATTGTTTGATTAGAGGCTAATAATAGCTCTTCAAGGAATCTCACCATATAAACATCAAGATGATTGGTCGGCTCATCAAGTAAAAGCACATCTGGTTTTTTTAATATTAAAGCACCAAGTGCTACTCTGCGTATCTCTCCGCCGCTTAAGCTATTTACAAGCCTATTCTCATACTCTCTAAGCCCAAAACTATCTAAAATTCTCTCAATTTTATTTTCTATATTCCAACCATCTTTAGACTCAATAAATTTAACAAGCTCATCTTGGAGGTGGAGCAATTCAGGATTTTCATGTTCATTGCTTATTTTAGCTAAAACTTTCTCATACTCATCTCTAGCATCAAATATCTCTTTTAATTCATAATTTAATGCATCTTTTACGCTTAAATTATCATTAAATTTAGGTGATTGAGCTAACATCTCAATACTTATTGAGTTTTGCCTTATCACTCTACCGCTATCAATCTCGCACTCTCCACGCAAGATCTTCATTAATGTACTCTTACCGCCACCATTTTTACCTATTATGGCGATTCTTTCTTTTTCATTTACACTGAAATTCGTCTCATTTAAAATAATTTTATCGCCAAATTTTTTACTAACTTCTATAAGATCAATAAGAGCCATATCAATTCCTATATGTTAAGATCTTTGCGTCTAAGCATAAACCATACACTACAACCAGCAGCTATAAAGCCAAGAACTACCATATAATACGCCAAATACATAGGGTCAAATTTAAATACCATAGCAGTAGCAAATGGAGTAGTAACACCACCAGCTATAGCATAAGCAATATTGTAAGCAAATGAAATCCCACTAAATCTAAGTTTATTAGGAAATATTGCAATCATTAAAAATGGCGCTCCACATGGACCAACACAAGCCAGTAAGCCACTAAGCAAATAAAGCCCTAGAACCATCTCAAAACTCGCCCCACTATAAAGCGCATCAAAATAGGCATAAACACTAATTGAAAATAATAAAGCCAATACTAAAGTAGTTTTAGCAATACCATATTTATCACTTAATCTACCATAAATAAAGCAACCAAAACATAAAAGAACTATAGCACCCATCTGCATATATATAGTTGTAAGACGCCCTAACTCAACTCCATCAGCGTTAAATGCCTTAGGCATAAAATTTGGCATTAAAAGTATAAGAACAACAATACATCCAGTTAAAACCCAAGTGATAAGCATAGATGCGATGCTATCAATTTTATGAAATTTAAATACAGATTTTAAAGGAATTTTATCAAGCTCATTTCTCTCTTGCATCTCTTTAAATACCGGAGTTTCACTTAAATATCTTCTAAGATATATAGATATAATCCCAAAGACACCACCTAAAATAAATGGCAATCTCCACATCCCATCTCTAATCTCATTATCACTCCAAATATCTTTAACAATCATAGTAACAAAACTACCAAGCAAGATACCGGCTACAACTGCTGCTGTTAGAATGCTTATGCTAGTATATAGCTTTCCACGAGGTGCATGCTCACTAACAAATACCCACGCTCCAGGAAGCTCTCCGCCAATTGCAATACCTTGTAAAATTCTAATAATAACTAAAATAATTGGTGCTAAATATCCAATACTTTCAAATGTTGGCATAATACCTAATAAAAATGTAGGAACAACCATAAGCAAAATAGAGAGCATAAACATATTTTTACGGCCATTTTTATCCCCAAAATGTGCCATAATCACCCCACCAATCGGCCTAGCTAAATATCCAGCAGCAAAGGTGCCATATGTATTAAAAATAGCCCAAAATGGATCTAAATCAGCCGGAAAAAATAGCAATGATATATAAGAAGCAAAAAATACAAAGATAATAAAATCATAAAACTCAAGCATTCCACCAAGAGATGAAAGCCCCAAAATTCTAATGTCTGATCTACTAAATGATCTAGCCATCTTGTTCCTTATTTAAAAAATTAAATCTAGTATTATACAAAAGCATTACTAAAATAGAGTTTAATAATAAAATCAAATATTAAATCAAATACTATTTATTTAAAAAATATTTAAATTTAAAACTTAAATTTTGAATATTTTTTAATAAATATAGCAATAATTTAAATAAAATCTTGAAATTTAATCTTAAGGAATTAGCTTGATAGAGTATGAGGGTTTTAAAATAGAATATAGCAAAAAACGGGTAAAATATCTACGCTTAAAGATTACTAAAACTGGCGATATTAAGCTAGTAGCTCCACTCAATGCAAGCAAATTTCAGATAGAAAGCTTTATCTCATCTCATACTAAATGGATAGAAAAAACCCTGCTTAAAATCCCAAAAAGCGATCCAAATTTGGTAAAATTTCTAGGCAAAAGCTATAAAATCAAAATATCTAATGAGTTTAAATTTAGCGGTGAATATATATTTACTCCAAATTTACAAACCTTAAATAATTACGCAAATGAGACACTAAAAGAGCTAATCAACCAATATATCGCTATTTATAGCCCTAAAATTAGCAAATCCATAAATGCTATTAGAATCAAAAATATGACCACTAGATGGGGGAGTTGTAATAGTAAAAAAGGGTATTTAAATTTCAGCACCCAGCTAATCCAAAGAGATAAGAAATTTATAGAATATGTGGTGCTTCATGAGTTAGCTCACCTCATCTATCCGCACCACCAAAAGCAATTTTATGATTTTATTCTAAGTTTAATGCCTGATTTTAAAGATAGGCTCAATCTATAAATCTTTTTGTGATATCGCCGTAAGACTCAACTCTTCTATCTCTTAAAAACGGCCACCATCGCCTAACTTCTTCGCATTTTTTCATATCTATATCTACTATTTGGACGATCTCATCGGTTGAATTTGACCTAAATAGCTCCACTCCTTGAGCATCAAAAACAAAGCTATTCCCCCAAAATCTAATCCCACCACCACACTCATCGCTCTCAAATCCTACACGATTAACAGCGATAACAGGTAGATTATTGGCTACAGCATGCCCTCTTTGGACTGCTACCCAAGCTTCTAATTGAGCCGATTTAGTCGCTTCATCGTCAGAGTCAAACCATCCAATTGCCGTTGGATATATCAAAATTTTAGCCCCGCTTAAAGCCATCAATCTAGCCGCTTCTGGATACCACTGATCCCAACAAACTAAAACCCCAAGCCTACCTAAACTCGTATCAATAGGCCTAAAACCTAAATCACCTGGTGTAAAATAGAATTTCTCATAAAAATTTGGATCATCAGGGATATGCATCTTTCTATATTTGCCAGCCTCTTTTCCATCGCTATCAAAAACAACTGAAGTATTATGATATAAGCCCTCAGCTCTCTTCTCAAATAGCGAAGTTACTAGCACTACCTTATTATCCTTAGCTACATTAGACCAATAAATTTTATCTTTTTCATAATCATTTGCTAGATCAAATTTACCCACGCTCTCATCTTGACAAAAATACGCCCCTTGATGAAGCTCTTGAAGCACGACTAGCTGTGCTCCATCTTTGGCGGCTTTTTGAATCATCTGTGTAGTATGCTTAATTGTGCTATCTTTGTCCCCATAATATCTATGTGCGATTAATGCTACTTTCACTATTTTATCCTTTTAAATCTATTTTGGCTTGAGCAGTGTAGGCTACCATTTTGTCTGATAAAGACTCTACTATCTACGCCTATTATATCTCTATTTGGCAAGGCCTTTTTAAGAGAGTTTATAGCCTTTTCATCGGCGATTTTATCTCCATATGTAGGCACTATCAAAGCACCATTTATAAAGATAAAGTTACAATATGTAGCTCCAAGGCGTCTATCATTATAATAAACTGGCTTAGGTAAATTGAGTGCTATAAGCTCAAATCCACTAGATTCTAGCTCTTTTTTCATCAAATTTAACTCCACAAAATGCTCATCACTCTCATCATCACAAGCTGCGTAAGCTATGGTATTTGGGGATATAAATCTAGCTAGAGTATCTATATGACTATCGGTATCATCGCCTTTTATAAATCCATGTTCTAGCCAAATTATCTTTTTTAACCCAAAGAGATTTTTTAATCTATTTTCTAGCTCAAATTTGCTTAGATTATTTCTATTATCATTTAACAAGCACTCGCTAGTAGTCAGCATCACTCCATCGCCATTAAACTCGACGCTACCACCTTCTAAGATCAAATCCACATCTTCTAAGGTGCCACCAAAATGCTCAAATAACTTCTTATTTAGCGCATTATCTTTGTTACTTTTAAACTTCCCGCCCCAAGCGTTGAATTTAAAATCATAGCTGATAATCTCATCACCTAAATTCACATCGATAGCACCATAATCTCTAATCCAAGTATCATCGGTATCGATTTGTAAAAATTCGCAATTTTTATACTTTTTAAACCTATCAAAATCACCTGAATTTGGGGCGATCAATAGCACTTTTTGGTAATTACTAACCACCCTTACTAACTCTTCATAGCTATCTAAAATCTCATCTAAATACTCAGCCCAATCGCTATTAATATGTGGAATGCTAAGCATTAAAAGCTCTTGGTCTTCCCACTCGCCAAAGGCTCTAATCTTACCTAAATTTGCCATCAAAATACCTTTAATTAAATCCCAAAAGAATAACAAAAAAAATTTTAAAATCCAATAAACTATAAATTAAATTTAGCAATTTTTTGCTATTATTTTGGGCTATTTTTACAAAAGGAGATTTATGGTTTTTAGCTCTTATGCTTTTATATTTGGCTTTTTGCCTGTTATGATAGTTGGATTTTATCTATTAAAATACCTTAATTATCATAGGGCTTCTAATATATTTTTAGTCCTTGGAAGTCTATTTTTCTATGCTTTTTGGAATGTTTTGTATCTGCCTATTTTGGTTGGGTCGATTTTGATAAATTACCTTATCGCTAGTAGAATTTTATCTATTAAATTAGCCAAATTGGGGGGGGGTAAGAGCCTTTTAATCATTGGAATTATCCTTAATCTTAGCTTACTTGGGTTTTTTAAATATACAGATTTTTTCTTAGAAAATTTTAATCTCTTTAATCAAATTTTAAATTTAAATTTCAATATCCCCTTGCCACATATAGTTTTGCCTTTGGCTATATCATTTTTCACTTTTCAGCAGATCGCATTTTTAACTGATTGCTATAAAAATGTAGATATCAATGACCTAAGGGAGCATGGTAAAAAGATAGATTTTATAGATTATTGCTTGTTTATCAGCTTCTTTCCGCAATTAATCGCCGGACCAATAGTCCATCACAAAGAGATGATGCCACAATTTAAAGCTAATGAAAATCTTTCTACTCAATATCAATCCATAGCCAAAGGGCTATTTATCTTTAGTATTGGACTATTTAAAAAGGTATTTATCGCAGATAGCTTTGCGAAGTGGGCTAATGCTGGATTTAGCTATGTAGAAAATGGCGGGGTAATGAATATCATAGAGTCATGGGTAACATCGCTTTCATATACTTTTCAGCTATATTTTGATTTTAGTGGGTATTGTGATATGGCTATTGGGCTTGGGCTGATATTTGGTATCATCTTGCCTATAAACTTCAACTCGCCATATAAATCATTAAGCATAACCGAATTTTGGCGTAGATGGCACATAACCTTAGGTAGATTCTTAAAAGATTATCTATATATTCCACTTGGTGGCAATAGATTTGGCAAGATTTTAACCCTTAGAAATCTCTTTATTGTGGCGTTTTTAAGCGGAATTTGGCATGGTGCCGGATGGGGATTTGTGATTTGGGGTGCGCTTCATGGCATTGCTATGGTGATTCATAGAATTTATCTATATTTTGATATCTCATTAAGATACGCAAATTCAAAAATCTATAAAATTTTTTGCTGGTTTATAACATTTAATTTTTTAAATATCACTTGGATATTTTTCAGAAGTCAAAACTTAGATGGGGCTTTAAATTTACTTAAAGGAATGTTTGGGGTTGTCTGGATAGAACTACCACAAAAGCTTAGATTTCCTTTTATTTTAGAGCAAATTGGCGGTAGAAACGATACTATAATATATCTTATCATCGCACTAATCATAACTCTAATGTGCAAAAATAGCATTGAGATGCTAAATTCATTTAAGCCAAATTTGAAAAACGCAATTTTCGCTGGATTGTTGTTATATATAGCACTCATCACACTTAGCATAACTCCATATGTAGAGTTTATATATTTTAATTTTTAAGGTTTTAACATGTCAGATAAAAATGCGAAAAAATTTATAATAGCCACTATCATTACCCCTATAGCTCTTGGTACTATTTTATTGAGCTTGATATATATTTATGACCCATTTCAGATATTTCATAAGCCATACTTTAGAGAAGCTACATTCTTTGCAGATATGAGAAAACAAGCTTTGGGGATTATAAAGCATTATAAATTTGACTCATATATAATAGGCACCTCAATGCTAGAAAACACAGACTCCAAAGAGGCCACCAGCAAACTTAACAGCGATGGCAGATGGATAAATATATCGCTTAGCGGTAGCACTTTTAACCAAAGAGCTATGGTTTTAGATTATATCTTTCAAAATCAAAATCCAAAACATATTATATACTCTCTTGATGGATATTATATGGTAAATATGGTAAATATACTAAGCAATAGCACTTTGGATTGGGATTTTCTATACGATAATAACCCATATAATGATACAAAATTATATAGAAATTCTAAATTTATGATTTGTGCTCTTAAATTTTCAGATGATAAAGGATGTGTAGGCGCAATAGATGATATCTATCAAATCACTAACTGGTATAAAGAATATAAAGAACTATTTGGTGGATTTGATAACTGGATAAAAAATAAAGATAATGGTACGATCAAGCAAACACTAATAGATATCAAAAATGGCAATATAAAAAATATTGAAAAAGAAGATATAAGGGATATCTCACCCCAACAAGATTACCTACACAAATATCTAATTAGATTTTTTAGAGATTATCCAGATACTAAATTTTCGATCATCATCCCAACATATTCAAGATTATTTTATCGTATGCAAAATATAGAAACAATATATAATGATAATTCCAAGTTTTTTTATACTTGGGAGAAATCTTTAAGATACTTTATCACTCAAAGTAGTAGTTATAAAAATGTCAAAGTATATGGATTTGATGAATTAGATTATGCTGATGATATTGCTAATTATAGAGACTTGCCACATTATAACAAAGATTTGAATTCAATCCAACTCGACGCTATAAAAAATCAAACAAATATCCTAACTCCACAAAATATAGATAAATATCTAGCAACACTGGAGCAAAAGATCAAATCCTATGATATAACGCCATTTATCAAAGCTTTAGAAAATGTAGAGATAGAGCAGATAAAGCAGTAAATATAGCCCCATAAATAGGGCTATATCAAATTTAATTATTTAAATTATCGTTTTAGCTGATTTACGGTTTGGAGCATTTCATCACTTGTTGTGATAGCTTTTGAGTTGGCTTCATAAGCTCTTTGGCCTGTGATAAGATCAGTCATCTCTTCTACTAATTGGACATTACTCATCTCTACAAAGTGTTGCTTGATCTGACCGAAGCCATCAGTACCACCATTACCGATATTTGGTGCTCCGCTCGCTGCAGTTTCTAAAAATAGATTATCCCCCATAGCGTGAAGTCCGGCTGGGTTTATAAAGTTAGCTAACTCTATTTGACCGATCTGTGTCATCTCTTCATTACCTGGTTGAAGTACTGATATAGTTCCATCAGTTCCTATTGAAATTTCAGTAGCATCAGCTGGGATAGTCATCTCAGGAAGTAGTCTATAACCATCGCTATTTACTATATTTCCATCGCCATCTAACTTAAATGAGCCATTTCTTGTATATGCTGTAGTACCATCTGGAAGCTGAACTTGGAAAAATCCATTACCGGCAATTGTCATATCAAGTGCATTTCCTGTCTCTTTAAAATATCCTTGCCCAAATATCTTTGTAATAGCAGTCGGACGCACGCCAAGACCTACTTCCATACCTGTAGGACTCATTGTAGTAGCGCTTGTAGGAGTACCAGCGTATTGCATTGTTTGATACATTAAATCAGCAAATTCGGCTCTATTTTTCTTAAAGCCTATAGTATTGACATTTGAGATATTGTGCGAAGTTGTATCTATTTGTGTTTGTTGTGCTATCATACCTGTAGCTGCTGTATATAGTGATCTTATCATTATCTTATCCTTTAATTAGCTCTCATAGAAGCTAGTTTATTTATTGCATCTTGGTTAAGGTCGCTCATATGCGTTGTCATAACTTTTTGGTACATATCTACCATTCTTTGTGTTTCAATTAGACTTACCATCTCTTTAACTGGATTTACATTTGAGATTTGTGCATAGCCTTGAGCGATTGATCCACTTTCAATATTGTCAGTTAGGCCATCGATATTATCTAGTTTATAGAGATTATCGCCCTCTTTTTGTAAATCTCTAATCTCTCTAGGCTGAGCGATATAAAATCTCCCCACAGGCTCATCTCCTGCGTAAATATTACCATCTTTGTCGACTGTCATTTGAGTATCTTGCGGGATTTGAATACCTCTATTTGGTCCTTGTTGAGCAGCATAGTTGCTAGGCAGTACTCTATAACCCTCTTTTGTAACTAAATACCCTTCACTATCTAAATTTAGTGAGCCATTTTTAGTCAGCCTTATACCTGATGGACTATCTACTAGTAAAAATAAATCATTTTTGCCAAGTGATATATCTAGCGGATTATTAGTATGCTTTAGCCCACCAGTGCCAAAATCAGTATAAATCTCATTGATATGTGGCACTCTATTTAATGTGCGGTTTAGAAATTTAGCTGAATCTTTAGTGTGATTTTCTAGCGGCAAAGCATCCTTTGTCTCTTTAAATATTCTTTCAAAATCAGCTATCACCACATCATCTTTTTTATATCCGCTAGTATTTACATTAGCTAAGTTATTAGTAATGATATCTAAGCGGTTAAACTGAGTCACCATTGCGCCAGTTGCTTGATAATATCCATTTTGCATAATCGCTCCTGCGTTAATTTGCTAGTCCTTAAGCAAGTTGTGTTCCAATTTTGAATTTAAATTATAAGAACCCCCTTAGTTTCTATATGTTATAATTACAAATTGCTACTCACCCACGCACATATCGCATTCTATTATCATATTTACTTAGAATACTTATTTTAGCCTTAGGCATACTGCTATGCAATGCTCTATTTATTCTATCATTTGTATCTTTACTAAGCTGAGCTAACTCTATTATAGATGAGTTTTTGCTCTGCTTTATTACTTCGCCACTATTTGGCAATACTCTATACTCATTATTTGCTCTTATTGATAATATCTATTAAATTATATCTTAATGTTTTATAATATTAAAAATATAATAAATCAACAATAAAAAAAGATAATCATATAAAAATCTTAAGCTATAAAAAATTAATTTTAATGTATAATTGCAAATTACTTTAAAATCAAAATAAGGTTTATAAATTTGACTAAATTACTCAATGAAAAATTTTTTAAATTCATCTTTTCTGTTAGTATAATTGTTATTGGCGTGTGGCTTACATTTCCTAGTGAGCTTACATCAGCACAAAAATCAGCCTACACAAATGCATATTTTACTACCATTATGCTTACTTTTGGCGGGATTAGCATCGGTATTGTTTTGGGCTTTATATTAGCTTTTTTAAAATTCTTAAATATTAAAATTTTATCATTTTTTATAGATGAATATATAGATATTATTCGTGGTACGCCTGTACTTTTACAATTAATGATATTTGCTTTTGTCATTCTTGCTACACTTAGCGATAACTTCTATGCAGCTGTGATTGCCCTAGGACTTAATAGTTCTGCGTATGTCGCTGAGATAGTTCGTAGCGGTATCAATAGTGTCGATCGTGGTCAGATGGAAGCAGCTCGTGCTATGGGATTAAGCTACAGTGTTTCAATGCGTCTAATAATATTCCCACAAGCAATTAAAAATATTCTACCAGCTCTTGCTAATGAATTTATAAGCTTATTTAAAGAGACATCTGTAGTAGGATTAATAGGAATATTTGATTTAACAATGCAGAGCAAAAGCTTGCAATCTACACTATTTACTCCTGAGCCAATTTTATTTGCTGGTGTGGTGTATTATGCTAATGTTAAACTATTCTCCGTTATGGCAAAATTATTAGAAAATAGGCTAAATAGACATGATTAAGACAATAAATTTAATAAAAAACTATGGTGATTTATGCGTTTTAAACGGCATTAATACACAAATAAATAAAGGCGAGGTAGTAGCTGTAATTGGCCCAAGTGGCGGCGGTAAAAGTACATTTTTACGCTGTTTAAATAGATTAGAAGAGCCTACAGATGGAGAGATAATAATAGATGGCCAAAATATCTTAGATAAAAAAGTTAATATTAATAAAATTAGACAAAAAGTAAGTATGGTATTTCAGCATTTTAATCTATTTGCCAATAAAACTGTAATGCAAAATTTAACCCTAGCGCCAGTACAAGCTAAACTATGTAGTGAATCTGAAGCAAAAGATAGAGCTATTGAACTTTTAAAAAAAGTTGGCTTAGAATCCAAAGCCGATACATATCCACACAAACTAAGTGGCGGCCAAAAACAAAGAATTGCAATAGCTAGAAGTTTAGCTTTAAAACCTGAAGTTATATTATTTGATGAGCCTACAAGTGCTTTAGACCCTGAGATGGTTGGCGAGGTTTTATCTATTATGAAAGAGGTAGCAAACGAAGGTTTAACAATGATTGTAGTAACCCATGAGATGGGATTTGCTAGAAATGTAGCTAGTAGAATATTTTTTATGGATAAAGGTATAATTGCAGTAGATGGCTGCCCTGAAGCAATATTTGAAGATACTACCCACCCAAGATTAAATGAGTTTTTAAACAAAGTACTAAATCACTAATAAAGGAACAAAATGAAGCTACTATTTAAACTTTTAATTAGCATCGCTATGCTAATAGTCGCAGCAAATGCTCAAACAATCAAAGTAGGCACAAATGCCGCTTATCCGCCATTTGAATTTGTCAATGAACAAAATCAAATTACTGGATTTGATATGGATTTAATCGCTGAAATTGCAAAAAAAGTTGGCTTTAAAATTGAGATTGTAAATATCTCATTTGACTCTTTAATCCCTGCTTTAAAAGCTGGTAAAATAGACATAATCGCAGCTGCTATGAGTGCTACACCTGAAAGATTAAAAGCCGTTGATTTTAGCAAACCATATTATCATACTATGAATTTATTTATCAAAAGAGCTGATAATAAAGAGCTAACTAAATTTGAGCAACTTGAAGGCAAAAAGATATCCGTCCAATTAGGCACAGTCCAAGAGCTAGCCGCTAAAGATATTAAATCAGCTAAGGTTATGGCTATTGATGAGATATTTGGTGCGGTTATGGCAGTCAAAAACGCAAAAGCCGATGCTCTTATCGTAGATAGCTCAATAGGCTATGGATATTTAAAACAAAATCCAGATTTAGTTGAATTTTTACATCTTCCAGATGGTAGCGAAGGCTTTAGCTTTGCATTTGATAAAGGCAAACACAAAGAACTTCAAGCAAAAATCAACTCAGCTATTGATGAATTAAAAAACGATGGCACATATGATAAGCTTTTAGTTAAATATAATCTAAAATAAGGTTAAATAATGAAAAATATATTCAAATTTATTCTTGTAATTGCACTGACTGCAGTTAGCTTAAATGCTAAAACAATTATAGTAGGCTCTGATGCTGAATATCCTCCGTTTGATTATATAAACGAAAATGGTAAAATTGCTGGATTTGATATCGATTTAATAGATGAAATTTCAAAAATTGCTGGATTTGAGTATAAATTTACAAAGATTGGCTTTGATGCTCTAATCCCTGCTTTAAAAGCTGGTAAAATAGACGCTATCGCAGCTAGTATGAGTGCTACACCAGAACGAAAAAAATCAGTAGATTTTAGCGATCCATACTTTTTTACTAAAAATTTATATCTAAAACTAGCTACAAATAAAGATATAACCAATAAAGAACAACTTAGTAAATTAAAAATTGGCGTAATGCTTGGTACGGTTCAAGAAGGTGTAGCTCACGCTATAAAAGGAGCTAAAGTTATACCAACTGAAGGTATTGCTGGTTCAATTATGAATTTAAAAGCTGGCAAGGTAGATGTAGTTATCGTTGATAGTTCAGTAGGATTTGGATATCTTAAGAAAAATAGCGATATCATAAGCTTTTTAGAAGAATCAGATGGTAGCGATGGGTTTGCATTTGCATTTGATAAAGGTAAAGATAGCGAATTCTTGGCTAAATTTAATGCAGGATTAAAAGAGGTTAAAGAAAACGGTACTTATGATAAACTCTTAATCAAATATGACCTTAAATGAATCAAATTTACGCACTAACCGATCAACACTTCACCCCACTAAACACTCTAAAAGCTCAAATAAATGAGCTTTTAGCCGGTGGGGTCAAAATAATCCAATATAGAAACAAAAGCCAAAATCACGATATCGCTTTACTAAAAGATATAAGCCAAATTTGCAAAAATAGCGGTGCTCATTTTATTATTAACGATGATATAAATTTGGCTAAAATAGTAGGAGCTAGTGGAGTACATATAGGCAAAGATGATGATAGCCTACAAAAAGCTAGAGATATTTTAGGCTATAATGCATATATAGGAGTAAGTTGTTATAATGACTTAGAGCGTGCTAAAGATGCAGTAAAAAATGGGGCTGATTATGTAGCTTTTGGAGCTTTGTTTGCTAGTCCTACTAAGCCAAATGCGTCTATTTGCTCACTTGATATAATAAAAGAAGCAAAAAATAACCTAACTAGTAAAATCGCAGTAATAGGCGGAATAAATAGCTCAAATTTAAATATCGTTAAAGATCTTGAAATTGATTATATAGCCATTGTTTCAGCACTATATACATCTGGGTCAATCACGCAAAATCTAGCCAAATTAAACACGATATTAAAGGGATAAAATGGATATAATCTCAGCTATAATCTTAGGCATCGTAGAAGGGCTTACTGAGTTTTTGCCAATTAGCTCAACTGGCCATATGATACTTACTTCGCACTTTTTGGGTCTTGAGCAGACTCAAATTTTAAAATGTTTTGAAGTAGTTATTCAATTAGGTAGTATTTTGGCTGTTGTGTGGGCCTTTAAAGAGCGTTTGACAAGTGATATTTCACTATGGATTAAGCTAATTATCGGATTTATACCGACTGCGATTATTGGATTTTTGGCTTACAAATATATTAAAGAGCTATTTAATCCAAATACAGTAGCCTATATGCTGATAATCGGCGGTATTATTTTCATCATTGTTGAGCTATTTCATAAACGCCCTAGCTACACTCCTAGCACAATTCACCTACACAATGTCAGCTATAATCAAGCCTTTATAATTGGTCTTAGCCAATGCCTAGCTATGATACCAGGAACCTCTAGAAGTGGCTCTACTATTATCACCGGTTTGCTTTGTGGGCTTAGTCGTGAAGTGGCTGCTAGATTTAGCTTTTTGCTCGCTATCCCTACTATGCTAGCAGCTACAATATATGATAGCTATAAAAATAGAGAGATTTTCGCTACAAATTTAGACCAAATTTGGATATTTTTAACCGGCGCTGCTGTGGCGTTTATCGTAGCTTTAATAGTGATTAAGCTATTTTTGCGTTTTGTGGCGCATTTTGGTTATATTAGTTTTGGGATTTATCGTATAATTTTAGGATTAGCCTTTTTGTCGCTATCACTTTAAAGATTTGGCTAACTCTACGCAACCTTTAATATTTTGAGATTTAGAGATTATGGGATCTGTATATGGCTTTAATGCTTGGGCTGTGGCTTTGCCGATAGCAACTGCTTTGTAGCTATCATCCCAACCCAAATTTTGGATAAAGGCCCTCACATTAATCGGGCTTGTAAATATCAAAATTGAGTTAGGTTTTGGCTTGCTAGATATATCTTTTTTTAAGATTAAATTCTCATAACCATCAATCACGCTTATATCAATACCATTTTGAGTAAAATATATATCTAAATTTGAAATTGTCTCTTTGGCTTTGATAAATAAAACCCTTTTACCATATAATTTCTCTAAAATTTCAGCCCCGAACTCACTTCCGTGCGAATTTAACGCTTCGTAAATTTGCGTAAATCCAAACTCCTTGCACGCCAAAGCAGTAGCCTTACCAATAGCAAAAACCAAAATATCAGTTAAGGCTATAGAGTTAAATTTAAGTGCATTTATAGAGTTTTTGCTAGTTACTATAATCGCATCAAATTTATTAAGATTAACATCAAATTTAAAAAATTTAATTTTGCAAAGATTTAGCCATACTATATCTTTATCATCATATGGCGTATTTGAAACTAAATATATCATTTTTCCCACATATCAAATTTAATATCACTAGTATCAAAACCAAAGCCATTTGCCACCTCTAGTAACTCTAAAATTTGCTCTTTTGGAATTACTTGACGAGATAATATCCATAGATAATCCTTATTTGGACTACCTACAACAGCTACATTATAACCTTTATCTATATAATATATCTCATAGTTTGGCTTATTAAATATATTCATAAATGGGCTAAATTTAACTGAGAGTGTGCGGCCGCTTTTTACTCTTGCAGTGCCATTAGATACTGATAATTTTCCATTTTTAAAACAGCTATTTTCAACTTTAACTATAGGAGTATCACCTTCATACTCTAATTTATATTTAGCATAAGATTTATTACAACCACTTTGAAAAAAAGCTGGCTTTGCCGCCATTTGCAACCACTGTCCCATATATTTTTCTAAATTTATATCTCCAATTAATGCTTCAAACATATTAACCCTTTTATATCCAAAATATCATTATAGCAATTACTAAATTTAACAAATTATTATTTTGATTACTAAATTTTATATTGCTAAAATATTAATATAACGATATTGTAGCACAACTAATAATTAAATCAACTAGCATTTTACTAAAATGCACTATAAAGCTATAATTTTTTATATATGCGAATTTAATCTTTTCATAATATCAGTATTAAACACGCTCCTTTGAAAGAATTTATAAAATCCGTTTTCATATCTGTAATATCAGTACTTTATATTCAAAAAATAAATAGCGTATAAATTTGCAACTTATAGTATTTTAAGTCTTACTGTAAAACTAAAATTTTTATAGTCAATAAAAATTTTTTAATACCAATTCAAGTTTTTAAGATAAACTCTTTACCTTTTTCTCAATACATTTTATTATTTCAATAAAATAATCATCTGTTTTTCCTGTAGGATCTGGCAAATTCCAATTATCATCAAAAGCCTTTCCAATAAACGGACAACCAACATCGCACCCCATAGAAATTGCAATATCTGGCATAGGAATCTTATCTATAGTCTTTGAATACTGATTCTTTTGCATATCGATTCCATATAGTAATTTTATAAGTCTAACAGCATCTTGATCAATATAAGGCTTTGTTTGCGTTCCGGCTGAATAAAAATCATATTTATCGCTCAAAAAATATTTTCCAAGAGCTTCTGCAATTTGACTACGGCAAGAGTTATGAATACAAATAAAGGCTACTTTCTTTTTCATAATATCACCTAAACCCTAGTTTATAAAATAGCTTTTCGACCTCTGTTGTTTTAAGAACCTTACCAGTTGAAACAACCTTATCATTTACAACAAGTGCTGGAACACTCATAACGCCATATTCCATAACCTTTTGCATATCGGTTATATATTCAACTTCAACATTAAGTCCAATATTTTCTACAGCTTTTTTTACATTTTGATATTGTTGATGGCAAGATGCACAACCTGCTCCTAAAATCTTTACACAATATATCTCGTCTTTTGCTTTATTGTAGCTATTATTTTTTGTTTCTGTTGTTTTAGATACAGCACATCCACCATCGCAACTACAAGTCGGAACTTTTGTTTCTTTATTTTTCTTACCAAAATTAAATAATATCATTGCAAATACCTCTTAAATTTATAACATTATATTTTGAACAGCATTGAAGAAATAACCAACAAGGATAATTCCAACAGTGCAAATCGTAATAAATATTACAAGTAGCTTCGGTTTAACTGCTTTACGGAGCATAATTATTGATGGAAGAGAAAGAGTTGTTACACCCATCATAAACGAAAGAACAACACCGAGTTGCGCCCCTTTTAAAAGTAGTGCTTCAGCAATAGGAATTGTACCAAAAATATCTGCATATATCGGAACTCCAGCAATAGTTGCAATAACTACACCTAGTGGATTTTCGCTACCTAGTAAATTAACAATTAAATTTTCAGGAATCCAATTATGAATTATAGCACCTATACTAACACCTATAATAACATAAGAAAATACTTTTTTTACGGTTATTAACATCTGTTCCCAAGCATATCTTATACGATCTTTAAAATGCAATTCCTCTTGTAAAACATTAAACGACTTGCCCTGTCTTATATATTCTTCAACTTGATTTTCAAGATGCAATTTTTCAATCAACGCACCACCTATGATAGCTATAATAAGACCGACTATAACATAAGTAATAGCAACTTTCCATCCAAAAATACTCATAAGCAAAACGATCGAGCCTAAATCAACCATAGGCGAAGAAATAAGGAACGAAAATGTTACTCCAAGCCGAAGTCCTGCTCTTGTAAAACCAATAAACAAAGGAATTGATGAACAAGAACAAAACGGAGTTATAGTTCCTAAAAGTGCTGCAACAATATTGGCACCAATTCCGTGAAATCTACTAAGTATGCGTTTGCTTCTTTCTGGCGGAAAATAACTTTGAATATATGAAATAATTAGAATCAATACACTCAAAAGCATCATAATCTTAATCGTATCATACAAAAAGAACTGAACACTACCACCAATTTTACCGCTCACATTAAGACCAAAGGTTAATAGCATATTTTCTATCAGCTCATTTAACCATTTCATACCCAAGACTTGATTTTGAAAAAAGTCCCATATCGTTTTAATTATTTCCATAAAAACCTCTATAAATAGAAAAATATCTATGTATTATTGCCATAAAAGCTATGTCAAATTATTTATAACACAGCTTTTATGCTACTTCAAATTTATTAATTTGTGTAAAGTTTCTAATGCGATTTTTGCACCCTGCTTTGATATAGAGTAATGCATCCATTTACCCTCTTTTCTACCAATTACAACACCAGAATCGCAAAGAATTTTCATATGATGCGAAAGCGTAGGCTGTTTAACATTCAATTCTTCAAGGAGTTTACAACCACATTTTTCACCTGTTTGTAACATCTCTAGTATTTTTATTCTATTCTCATCACAAAATGCCTTAAATATTTCAGCAGTTTCAATATATTTATTTTTCATAAGTTCACCTTGCATAGAAATTTATCTATGTGTTATTATATATAATAAATAGATATTTGTCAATATGTTTTAGAAAATATTCTATGAATATATCTCTTATTATCAAAAGAAATTTTTATAAATTATTTTAATGCTGCTTATATACGCTAATTCTACTTTAGTTTAAGCTTCAATATTATTTATTAAGTCTAGTCTTTAAGAAATTATATATACAATTTTTCATAATTTATCAATATGATACTTTTTGTATCAATCATATGAATATTAGATATTAAGCAATCCTCCTTTTTTAAATTTGTTGTTTTAAAAAAAGAGGAATAATTTTCCATAACTTATTATATGCAATAATAAAATGGTATTGTTACAATTTTAAAGTCAAAAAGGCCTTATTTAATCACTTATGATAACTTTAAATTACTCCCACTCAATTGTCGCTGGTGGCTTAGAGCTGATATCATAAACTACACGATTGATCCCGCTAACTTCATTTATGATTCTACGGCTGCAATTTTCTAATAGATCATAAGGCAATCTAGAAAAACTCGCCGTCATACCATCGCTAGCATCCACTACCCTGATACAAACAGCATTTTCATAAGTCCTATTATCACCCATCACACCAACTGAGCTTACATTTAAAAGTACACAAAATGCTTGCCAAGTCTTATCATACCAACCACTACTTTTAAGCTCTTGCTGAAGTATCACATCAGCTTTTCTAAGTAGCTCAAGACTAGGCTCATCCACCTCACCCATTATGCGTATCGCTAGACCTGGTCCAGGAAACGGATGGCGGAAAACCACATCACGACTAAGCCCAAGTTCCAAGCCAAGCGCCCTAACCTCATCTTTGAAAATCTCTCTTAAAGGCTCAATAAGCTCAAATTTCATCCACTCAGGAAGTCCCCCTACATTGTGATGACTTTTGATAGTTTTAGAAGCCCCTACAACGCTACTTTCTATAATATCAGTGTATAGCGTCCCTTGTGCTAGATACTTCACATTAGTGTGCTTTTTGGCCTCATTATCAAAAACTTCTATAAATGTCTCGCCGATGATTTTGCGTTTTTTCTCTGGGTCTCTTACGCCTTTTAAACGACTTAAAAATAACTCACTCGCATCAATGCTAATCAAATTCACTCCAAGTTTTAGCTTAAACATCTCCTCAACTTGCTTAGCTTCATCGGTGCGAAGAAGTCCATTATCTACAAATACAACTATCAAATTTTCTGGCACCGCAGTAGCCAAAAGCGCTGCTACAACAGAGCTATCCACGCCACCACTTACAGCACAAAGCACCTTATCATTGCCTACTTTTTCTCTAATAGCTTGAATTTGAGTCTTAGCAAAACTTCCCATATTCCAAGTACTATCGCACCCACAAATCTTGGCAAAATTCTTAAGCATCACACTCCCAAACTCGCTATGAGCGACCTCTGGATGAAACTGCATAGCATAAATTTTGCGCTCAAAATCACCAAAAACACAAAATTCGCTATTTTGGCTCTTAGCTATCACTTCAAAGCCTTTTGGTAGCTCATTTACCTTATCAGAGTGGCTCATCCAAACAATGCTATTATCTACCACACCACTCATAAATTCACACTCTTTTATAATCTCGATATTAGCCTTGCCATACTCTTTGTGACTAGCTGGTGCGACATTTGCGCCATTTTTATAAGCGATTAATTGCATACCATAGCATATCCCAAGAATAGGAAGTCCAAGAGCAAAAATCCCATCATCACAAAAATAGGCATTTTCATCATAAACACTAGCTGGCCCCCCGCTTAGAATTATACCTTTTGGGTTTTTTGCTTTTATAGTATCTATGCTAGCATTAAAAGGTACAAGCTCAGTATAAACTCCTTGTTCTCTAAGTCTTCTAGCAATTAGCTGAGTATATTGCGAGCCAAAATCTAGTACCAAAATATCTGCATTTTTCATAACTCATCCTAAAATTAAATTTGTGCAAGTCTATCTAAATTTGGCTGATAAATCAATTAGCCACATTTACTTGCTGCGAATCTGTATAAAATGGATCAGACTTATATCCACACCCTACTAAAAAAATTAAGCAAAAAGCAGCTATAATAGCCAAATGCGAAGTTTTGAGATTATTAATCATATTATCAACGATCCTAAATATAAAAATTTAAAAGCTGCTAAAGAGGCAAGAAATTTACTAAATTTATTAGGTGTAGCTAAGAGTAAGCTTATTAAATTTAGCTATCAAAAAGATGGAATTTTATTCATAGCCGTTACACATCCACTCGCCAAATTTGAGCTAAATCATGATAGTATCAAATTTCAAATAAAAAACCTATTAAACACCTATATTAGCAACAATCCAAATAGTGCATTACAACCAATAAATAGTGTAGTAATCTTTATTACAAAACTAAAAAATTTTCAAGCAGTATCACCGCAACAAAAGCCTATATTTATAGAAAGAAGTGATGGATTATTTAAAAACAGTGCAAAAGATGAGCAAATTTATACGCTTTTTGAAAAGCTTAGAGAGTCTATAAATGCTAATCGATGAATTAAAATCCCTACCTAATTCCCCTGGAGTTTATCAATATTTTGATAAAAACTCAAAACTTTTATATGTTGGCAAAGCTAAGAATTTAAAAAATCGAGTAAAGAGCTATTTCAACGCTGATGCCTCACCTAGCCCAAGACTAAGCCCTAGAATAGCTAAAATGATAAGTGAAGCTATACATATAGAGTGGATTACAACTTCAAGCGAACAAGATGCGTTAATATTAGAAAATTCATTTATCAAGCAACTTCATCCAAAATATAATATTTTACTTAGAGATGATAAAACATATCCATATATTTGTGTAGATTTAAGTGTAGATTTTCCTAGATTTGAAATTACTAGAAAGGTGTTTAAAGGTAATAGCATTAAATATTTTGGCCCATTTTTTAGGGGTGCTAATGAAATTTTAGAAGCTTTGTATTTGGAGTTTAAACTAGTACAAAAAAGATCTTGTTTAAGAGAAAAAAAGGGCTGTTTATTTTATCAAATTGGACGCTGCCATGCACCTTGCCTTGGATTAATAAATAAAGAAAAGTATGCTAAAATCGTAGATGAAGCTATAAAAAAGATTAAAAATCCAGAGCTTTTAATACCAAATTTAGAAAAAACAATGCTAAACTTAGCTCAAAATGAAAATTTTGAAGAGGCTGCTAAGATTAGAGATCAGATAAAAGCAATCAACGATACAGCTATTAAAATTCAAATCGATTTAGCTAAATTAGAAGATTTTGAAGTAATTAGTGTAAATATTAGTAGTAGCTTTGTTTGCGGGGTCAGGTTTAGCGTACGAGATGGTAGAGTGTGCGCATCTACTCATACTATAAAACCGGCTAAAGATATGGTAGAATCAGAACTAGAGACTCTATATTCTACAATGATTTTAGATACTTTTAGTATAGACCAACCAGTTGGTGCAACTAAAATTTATACATATATGAAGCTTGAAGATGCTAAGATTTTAGAAAATATCTTAAACTCTCGCCACAATAAGAAATTTCAAATCATCCAGCCACAAATAGGTGAAAAAAAAGAGCTAGTAAATATAGCTTATCAAAATGCTATTGAATTAATCAAAAAACATATAAAAACAAATGGCTACACCCTAGCACGAGAGATTCAAGAGACATTTGAGCTAAATAATCTACCATTAAAAATTGAGATTTTTGATAACTCTCATCTATTTGGCGCAGCCCCTGTGGGTGCGATGGTTGTGTGGGAAAATGGAGAGTTTAATAAGGCAAAATACCGCCATATGCATCTACAAAATATAAATGATTATGACCAAATGCAACAGATACTAACTCATAGAGCCAAAAGCTTTGATAAATCATCAGCTCCAGATTTATGGGTAATAGATGGAGGCGATGCGCTACTAAATTTAGCTAATGATATTATTAAAAGTAGCGGTGCAAATGTAGATATAATCGCAATTTCTAAAGAAAAAATTGATGCTAAAGCCCATCGTGCTAAAGGCAAGGCAAATGATAAAATTTGCACAAATATAGGCAAATTTAGTCTAAACTCAAGCGATATTAAACTTCAATTTATTCAGCGTTTGCGTGATGAGGCACATAGATTTGCCATTAGCTTTCATCAAAAAATTAGGCAAAAAAACGATATACAAAGTAGTCAATTAGCCAATTTAGGCATTTCAAAAGGTTCTATAATTAAATTAATTAACTATTTTGGAAGCTTTGAAAATATTAAAAATGCAAGTTTTGATGAGATTAAAAAAGTAACAAACAAAAGCGTAGCTCAAAAAATAACTAATGAGAGCTAAATTTAAAATCTAAATTTAGCTCAAAAAATTAATTAAAACTCCTGAGTAAACTCATATCCAGCATCTTTTAATGCTTTTTCTATAGTATCTTGATGCTCTTTGCCTTTAGTCTCTAAAGTTATTGTAATCTTAGCATCGCCATAACTTAGCTTGGTTGAAAATCTATCATAATCAATCTTAACTATATTCGCTCCAGCGATCCTTAAAACATCTCCAAGCGCCATTAAAGCACCTGGTTTATCTATCAATGTGACATTGATTATCATCTTTCTATAGCTTTTTAAAAGCCCTTTTTCGATAATTACACTTAGAGTTTGGACATCTATATTGCCACCACTTAATATAGCTCCGATTTTAGAGCCCTTTTTAAACTCAAATTTACTCTCCAAAATCGCCGCTACAGATACCGCTCCAGCGCCTTCAACCATAATCTTTTGCTGCTCTAAAAGATACAAAATCGCATTTGCTATCTCTTCATCATCTACTTGCACCATCTCATCTACGCACTCTAAAATATGAGATAGAGTAATCTGGCTTGCATCCCTTACAGCAATTCCGTCAGCTATAGTTCGAACGCTTTTTGAGTTATGCTGGCACTTATCTTTAAAACTCTCAAACATAGCCGGCGCCCCTTTTGCACTAACACCAATAATCTTAATATCAGGATTAATCTGCTTGGCACAACTTGCCACACCGCTAATTAACCCGCCACCACCTACAGGCACGACAATATAATCTAAATTACTAACCTCATCAAGCATCTCTAAAGCTATTGTCCCTTGACCTGCTTGGACTAACTCATCATCAAATGGATGAATAAAACTCATATTATTCTCTTTAGCATATTCTAAGGCATATGCATAAGCTTCATCAAAATTATTACCCTTTAATATCACCTCAGCACCCAAAGCTTTAGTTCCTGATACTTTTGAAAGCGGAGCAGCCTCTGGCATAATAATTATAGCTTTTACTCCAAAATGCTTAGCGCTAATTGCTACGCCTTGAGCGTGATTACCAGCACTTGCAGCAACTACACCGCACTTTTTAGCATTTTCATCTAAATTTGCAATCTTGTTAAAAGCACCCCTTACTTTATATGCTCCTGTGATTTGAAGATTCTCTTTTTTTAGGTATATATCAGCACCAGCTATCTTGCTTAGTTTTGGAGCAAAGCCAAATGGAGTTTTAGCCACAAATCCATCAATATTTCGTTTAGCTTGAATAATTTTATTTAGACTTATCATTTTTAAACCTTTTATGCTCTATCATTATGCAGGCATCTTGTATGAAATTTAATCCTGCATCTTGTGCTATTTGCTTAGCCTCATCATTTACAATTCCTAGCTGAAGCCATAGATTTTTTACACCTAAATTTATAGCTTTTTTAGCCAATTCAGTGGCAAATTCGGCCTTTCTAAACATCACAATAGTATCTATTTTTTCTGAAATTTCATCTATACTTTGATATATTTTTCGACCTTTTATCTCACCACTTTTTGGATAAATAGGAAAGACATTAAAACCCATATCTATAAGATAGCAACCTACTTGATTACTAGCTTTAGTATCATTAGGGCTAAAGCCTACAACGGCTATATTTTTCATAGATTTTAAGATATCTTGCATTATTTTTTCTTTTTTAATAATTTAGGAGTGAATTTTAACTAAATTTTACTAAGTTTAAATTTAAACCGCCCAAAAGTGAGTGATTTATACTCAAACTTTGGCGGTTTTTGAAGTTTTTTATTAAATTTAGACTAACTTAAAGTCTTATTTAGTAATTCTTTTTACATCAATCTCATTTGCTTTAAGAGCGTTGCCATCAACTTCGCCATATATCGTGATAAGCTCATCAGGCCCAACACTAACTCCACCCCAATCATCATCATCAATCTCTATGATAATAGTATCTTTACCATCGCTAAATTTATATTTTTCGTGGCCTACTTGAGAGATGATTTTGCCTTTTATCTCAACCCAGGTATCATCCCACGCACTAAGGGCCGCTTTGACGCTATTTACCCCATATCTAGGACCTAAAAATCCACCTTGATTCATCGGTGCTTGACCACCTGTAAAGCCTGAAGTATTTGATTGGCTAGCACCACCTGTAAAGCCTGCTGCGTTTGCGCTAATTGTTAAAGCTAAAATAGCTATTAAACTGAGTTTTTTCATCTTAATTCCTTTTAATAATTAATACAGCGTAATTATATATGATATTTGTTAAGCTATTGTGAATTTTAATTATAAAGATAGAAATTGATTTAAACGCTATCTAAATAGCAATCTCACTAAATAAACTCAAAGCAAAATCATCAAATTTAGCCCCTTTTAAATGGCTTTTACAAAATTCCACAATAACCCCATGATAACGACAAAAAAGCTCATTATCGCTTATATCGCCAATTGCTTTATAAACCTCATCTCTATCGATACCCTCTAGCCACTCCCTAGCCTCTTCATAGCTCTCAAATTCATACCCTAAAGCACTTAAAATCCTATTAGTATAGCTATCTACGACCATCACATCACGCCCACAACCAAAGCACAAAATAGAATAAACACTCTCAAGCCCTAAGCCCTTTTGTGCTATAAGCCACTCAAAGCTAACGCTACTAGCAAACTCATCAAAATTACCAAATTTATCTATAATTTTATTACAAAGCATACTAAGCCTTTTGGCTTTGGTATTATAAAATCCACTTGGCTTAATAAGTTCGCTTAAAACTTGAATATCCAAATTTGCGATATCTGATAGCTCTTTAACCCCATAATCTCTTAAATTCGCCAAAGATTTTTCCACGCTTGACCACTTAGCATTTTGAGTCAAAATCGTACCCACTATAACCCAAAAGCTCCCATAATCTGGCCACCAATGTCTATTTAACTCAAAGTCAAACTCGCAAACCCCATCAAGTGCCAAAAATAGCTCAACACTTCTCAATATCGTCCTTTATACTTTGCCAAAATTGCTTAGCATTTCTTGCGCTTCTTACACCCTTACTAGCTGCAAAAGCAAGCGCTTGAGTTTTTAGGCGATTTTTATCTATATCACACCCTTTAAAAAGATTATAAACAATATCCATATACTCATCTACGCTAAGCTCATAAAAGCTAATGTGCAATCCAAATCTATCAGCTAGGCTTAAATTTTCTCTACTATTTTCTTTTTCGACAATATAATTGTCGCTATTTGGGCGGCTTCTTACTAAGTGCTTTAAATTGCTTGTAGCATAAAATATTGCATTACTTGGCGGAGATTCAATCGAGCCTTCTAAGAGGCTTTTAAGCTCAATTAGAGCCTTATCCCCATTTTCAAATCCAAAATCATCACAAAAAATTATAAATTTATACTTTTTCTTATCTCTTATTTTATCAAGAATTTTATGCAAACTTTTTAACTCTCTAGCACTTATCTCGATTAAACGCAGGTTTTTATCCATAAATTTACAAAATATTCCACGCACTAAACTAGACTTTCCACAGCCTCTCTCGCCCCACAAAAGCGCATGATTTATCACTCCGTGCTCAATAAATTTAATTGTATTAAGCTCAAGCTGTTCTATTTGACTTTGCAAATTTACAAAACTATCAAGTTCAATTTTAGCAATATCTCTAACCGGTCTTAACTTGCCATCTCGCACGAGTGCTGCATGGGTATTTCTCCATTTTATTTTCATTAAAATAATCCTATTACTCTAGAGCTATAATCATATTGCGCATATGGATTATTTTTATTTTGATAAATATGTTGAATTAAATTTGACTCGTTTCGCTCAGATTGATTCTTATTACTTTGAGTTTTATCATCATTTTGCTTATCTTGCTTTTGCTCTTTTAGTAATTCATTTTGAATTTCAATCTTAGCATCAATCTCCATATTTGTAGCTGTTGCTGCTACTTGAAGATCAGCTGAGCTTGGCTGGGCTGGTGCTAGGGCTGCTCTTTTGATTTGGGCGGCCTTTTTTAATGTCTCTTCTGGAGTTTTGCCTGGTGATGTATCTATGCCAACCTCGCCACCTATAGCATACATCTTATTATCTGGGCCTCTTTGGTAGCTATAACTAGCCCCAGTAGTTAGTCCAGCTCCTGCTGACATGTGAGCTGCTTCATGATTGCGAACCTCTATATCTCGCTTTTGAAGTTCTATTACTTGAAGTTTTTGCTCTTGACTTAACTCGTGTTTATATCTCTTTTTTAACTCTGCTTGAGTTTGATTGTTGTGCTTATGGCTCTCTTGATCACCTGTTTTTGCATCAGCTTGTTGATTATCTACCATATAATTTGGCTGGTAGTATGAAACACTTGAAATCATCATCTATTTTTCCTTAAATAGCGTAAAATTTCAGCTAAGACATCGTCATCATCTTTGCTTGGCGATTTTAAAGCAACTTTTATTCCATCGATTTTGGTTAGAGTGATATTTTGTTCATAGTTACTAATATGTTTAAATTCTTGTTTAGCGGCCATAATTTTAATAGCAATAATATCTAAAAATTGCTTAGTATAAACATCAAGCTTACCAAATCTATCCTCAATCTCACCACCAATCTCATAAACTTCGCTTACCTCAGTACATTTACTAAGTCGTCTATAAAGTTCAAGTCGTAGCCTATCTTCAGCAATTAATTCACTATTTAAAAATGCATTTACGCTTAGTTTTATATCGACTTGAGTATCGTTTTTGTTATCTTTATTTAAAAGTAAATTTATCTCATCTTCGAGCATTTTAAGATATAAAGAGTAACCAATAGCTTCTATATGGCCACTTTGTGCCTCACCAATTAGATTTCCTCCACCTCTAATTTCTAAATCATGATAAGCTAATAAGGCGCCACTACCTAAGAATGAATTTGATTCTAGTGCTACAAGTCGTTTAATCGCTTCATCGCTTAAACTCTGTCTATCTTCCACCAAAAAGTAGCAAAATCCCTGCTTAGCACCCCTACCAACTCTACCACGTAGCTGATGCAAATCTGCAATACCAAATTTATTAGCTTCATCTATTATTATAGTATTTGCATTTGGCAAGTGAATTCCACTTTCTACAATACTAGTACAAAGAAGCAAGTCATACTCACCATTAGCAAATTTAATCATCTCATCTTCGCTAGTTTTAGCATCAATTTTACTATGAAGAGTTAAAATTTTTAAAGTCGGCACAATCTGCTTTAGCTCACGTTCAATACTAGGCATATCAGCAATTTTATTATGAAGATAAAAAATTTGCCCAGCACGGCGAATTTCACGCATTATAGCCTCTTTAATTAATCCTCTATCCCACTCTTTAACAAAAGTTCTAACATCTAGCCTATCAAGTGGTGGCGTTGTTAATGTAGAATAGCTTTTTATGCTACTTAGCGCCATATTTAGACTTCGTGGAATTGGTGTAGCTGACATTGATAATAGATGAGAATGCTCACTAAATTCCTTTAGTTTCTCTTTTTGCTTTACGCCAAATTTATGCTCTTCATCGATTATTATCAGTCCTAAATTTGCACTTTGTACACTAAGCAAAGCATGCGTTCCAATTGCTACAAGTGGTTTGCCATCTTGCAAATCAGCTTGCAAGCGTGATTTATCTTTTGTGCTACTAAATCTATCTAGTCGTCTTACATCAATATCAAATTTACTTAGTCTCTCTTGTAAACTTTTGTAGTGCTGAGCACAAAGTAAGGTAGTAGGCACAAAAAATAGCGCTTGAAATCCACTCTTAACACAGGCAAATATCGCATTCATAGCAACTTCAGTCTTACCAAAGCCCACATCACCGCTTAAGAGCATATCCATAACCTTACCGCTTTTTAAATGGCTTAAAATGCTATTTATAGCTCTATCTTGGTCACTAGTGTAGCAAAAGCCTGCTTCCATTTGAAATTTAGCAAATTCAGCTGTATTGGCTTCTATTTTAACACCTTCGATTAACTCACGCTTTGCTGCTAAAGCAATAATTTTACTAGCAATGATAAAGAGTTTTTCTTTGACTTTTTGCTTAAGCTTTGCAAAACTAGCCTTGCCAAGCTTATCTAGGTTAACTACTGCTCCACTTCCAGCGATGTATCTATCTATCATATCAAGATGCTCTGTTGGTAAAAGCAATCTATCATCATTTTGATAAGTTAAAACAACAAATTCTTTGCTACTACCAAGCACTCTTATTAACTCCAGACCAGCAAATTTACCAATTCCATACTCGCTATGAACGACAAAATCTCCAATCTTTAACTCATCTAAAACAATACTAGCCTTGCGTCTTTTTTGACGTGAAATAGGCTGATTTAGGCTAATTATAAGCTCATCTTTGCTTATTAGATTTAGTATTAAGTCGCTTTGAATAAAATTTAAATTTAAATTAATATCAAGCCCCAATGCTCTAAAAGCACTCTCATTAGAGCTTAAAATATCTATTTTTTTATCTTTGTGAAAATTAATTAATTCATTATTTATCTTGCCTTCAAATGGCCTATATGATTTTGCTAAAGGCAAGATTGTTACCGCCTCAAGAGCGCTTATATCCATCTCGCACTCATCAAAATCTATATCTCCATCACGCACAGCCTCAAACTGTTCTAAATAATTTATAAATCCATCAATTACCCAAAATCCAAACGAATTTAGATCATGCGTAAGAGAATTTGACTCTATATGCTCAGCACTATTTAATGCATTCTTAAATTCAGTCTGATCAAGCGCAGCCACATATGGAGTAATAGTGATGCTTTGTTCATCTTTTATACTTTTTTGCGTAGCTGGGTCAAACCTACGAATACTCTCAACTAGATTAATATCAAGCAAAATTCTACACGGCCACTCATCAGCTACGCTATAAATATCAATAATATCTCCGCTAATCCTAATCTCTCCCCTACTTTCGACAATATCAACAAAAGTATATCCATAAGCTAGCATTTCGTTTTTAAAACTATTTAAATCAATTGTATCGGCAAAATTTATATTTTTTACTCTTAATTGATTAGCGCTTGGTAATTTATGTAGGATTGTTCGAAATGGAGTTATTAAAAGTTTATTTGAATTAGAACTTTGCCAAAAGCTGCTTAAAGCTTTACTAATATCTAAAAGCTCACTATTAAACGCCCGTAAATCATCGCCTCTTTTAGCTCTAAAATCAGGCAAAACAAAACACTCACGCCCAGCATAAGTCGCTGCTGCGTAAGCCTTAGAAGCACTCTTATCGTCGCTTACTATTAATATTTTAAATTTATCCCTATGAGTTTTAAAAAACTCATATATCTTTGCTTGCACCACTTTCCTCTGTGTCAATTATCTCAAAATTCTCTAGCGATTGCATTGAATTTGACTTTTTAAGAGAGCTTTTACCATCAAATTTACCACCATTTTCTATGCTAAAGCTACCTGAACAAATATCACCTAACACAAATCCACCACTTAAAATCTCCACTGAATCTGCATCTACATTGCCTTCAAAAATACCATTTACTACAATTTTATTAGCTGATATTATTCCTGTAACCTTACCATTTTTACCAATTACTACTGTGTTATTTGATTTTATCATACCATCTACATGACCTTCAATATATAAAACTGAACCGCAGGCTAACTCGCCTTTTATATATGCGCCTTCTGATATTATGGTTGTTTCAGAGTTAAATTTGCTACTGCCTTTACCAAAGACTGCCATGTTACTCGCTTCTCCTTTTCAAATATTTCTTCATAGTTTTTTCGACTCCAATTGATAAAATTTATCGGATCAAGTGGCCGCTGCACAAATCTTATCTCATAGTGCAGATGCGGACCTGTACTTATACCAGTATTTCCACTATAGCCTATTAGATCGCCCTTTTTAACAAACTGCCCCTCTTTTACCACATCTTTTCTAGATAGATGGGCAAATCTAGTCTTAAAGCCAAAATTATGCTCTAAAACTACTAAATATCCATATCCACCAACTACATTAAATCCCGCCACTTGTACCACTCCATCTGCTGGAGCATACACTGGAGTTCCAATTGGTGCTCTAAGGTCAATTCCTTGGTGAAGATGCTTATGCCCTAACACTGGATGAGTTCGCCAACCAAATGCTGCTGTAATACCGCCATCTTCTATTACCTTGCCATTTGGAATCATTGAAAATATTATATTTTGTTGCTCAACAGTAAGCTTAATCTGCTCTAATCTATCATCAATTGTAGTAATATTTGAGTCATCATTTAACCCGATTTGCTCTTCTAAAAATGAAATTTTATCTTCTATAGCCATCAACTCCTCTTCTTTGGTTGAAAGCTTTTGTTTTATATTTTCATACTCTATATTTAAATTTTTACTACTACTTATTAGCTCCTCTTTAGTCTCTCTTAGAACATTTGTCTCATCTTGCAAATATCCCATATATAGCCCACCAAGAACAAAAATAAGCAATAAAACCGCAATAACATATATAAAAATTCTCTTTAAAACCTGGCTTAATAAATAATTTCTAGAGCCATTGACATCAGTTATAGTAACAACAATCTTATCTTTCAATCTCTTCCTTAATGAAGTTTTCTACTAACATAAATGAACCAAAGACTAAATATTTCTCATTTTCATCTAAATTTGTAAACTCGCAACATGTAATACCAAGATCTTTGGCAATTTGAGTTATCTTATGTGTAGCTAATTTTCTACTATAGCTTTTATAATTATAAACATGGATTTTACCAATAAAAGGCTTTAAGCTTAATAAAACACCAAAGATATCCTTATCATCAAAGGCATTATATATTAAATTTATCTCTCTCCAACCTATATTTTGCAAATTTTGAGCTATAGCCTTAGCAGCGTGAGCGTTATGTCCAACATCAATTATAAGATTTGGCTTTATTTTTTCACATCTGCCACGCAAAGTTAAGGCGCCTAAATTTGATATAATTTGGGCTAAATTCTCTATATTTAAAATATTGGCTGCATTTACTGCTAAACTTAAATTTGCTCTTAAAAATTCTGGTAAATTAAATTTAATAGCATAATTTTGAATCTCTTTAGCATAAATTTCACTTTGCTTTATTAATCTTACACTTTTTTGCTTAGCGATTTGATTTGCTAACTCCATACAGGCAAACTCACTACTAATTAATGCTTGATTTTGCATTGAATTAAGTTTAGTTTTAGCAATTTCTTCTATCGTACTACCAAGCATATCAATGTGATCTAGACCAATAGGGGTAAATATACTAAGAGACTTATCAAAGGCATTTGTCGCATCATATTCACCGCCCATTCCAGCCTCTAAAATTAAAAAATCATACCCCTCAAAAATTACCCCAGCCATCAATGTTGCCCACTCAAAGTAGCTTAAACTCTCTACTATTTCACTAGTATTATTGAGTAAACTAAAAATCTCTAAAAGTCTATTGTGAGCTAAATTTAATCTAAATTTATCAATTTCTTCAAAACTACTATAAAATCTCTCACTAAAATCAAAAATATGCGGACTAGTATAATGTCCAACTTTTTTACCAGCTCCAGCTAAAATTTGAGCTAAAAATCTACCTGTACTTCCCTTGCCATTTGTGCCTACTATATGGATTATAGGTGGTAAATTTAAGTGTAATTTAACTAAATTAAATATCCTAGGAAATCTAGTATAATCAATCTCATCATAATATAATGGCTTTTTATTTAAAAATACTTCATAATCCATCAAAGTGCTCGTATACAATTTATCCCCTCATTTTTAGCTGTTTGCAACCCTAAATTTACCCTTTGTAGCATCTCATTTTGACTATTGCACTCTGAGCGTGTAGCAATTCCACAACTTGCACTTACTATTATGTGCTCATCTTTATATCTAAATTTACACCCACTAATATCATTTATCATAGTTTCAGCTAAGCTATTAGTAGCATTTTTATCTAAATTACCTACCAAAATCACAAACTCATCCGTATTTGTTCTAGCTATAAACTCTCCATTTACACAACGATTTTGTACGATTTTAGCCATTGTAGATAAGATTGCATCTTTGGCATTTGCTCCATATTTTGCCTTGATTTCATCTAGTAAATTTATCCCAATAGCTACAATGCTATAATCAACACCATACTTTACTCTAGCCTCTTCGATATTAGCAAGTTCTATCTCAAAGCTATTTTTATTATTAACTCCTGTTAGCTCATCGGTCTTACTTTGCTCAATCATCTCTTCAAGCTCTTTTATACGCTCTTTTAATCCATTAATTATCTTGCTATCATCGCTAAGCTTTAACCCCATAGCCGAAATTTCACTACGAAGTGAATTTGATGTATTTTGTAGTTTTTGTCTAATAGCATTATATTCATCATAGCTAGTTATGCTATTTATCTCAAAAATCGCACTATCAAGACTGCTGCCATTATCTAAAAGAGTATTAGCAAAATCTTGAATTTGTTTATTTAAATTGTTTAAAATCTCATCTAAGGCGCTAATTTTTTGTTTTATCTCATTTTGGTCTAATCTTACACGCTTTAAAATACATTTTTTAATATCTTCTTCCATAGCTTGACTAGTTAATAAAGCAGGATTAGATCTTAAATGCTCACTTACTCTAGCTATATCATCATCTGCACCAGGCGCAATAGATGGTACAAGAGCAGCAATTAATAACTCGCAGTAAGATAGATATTCTAAATTTTTCTCTTTAGTTTTATATTTAAATTTCTCAATTTTAGAAATTATGGTTTCTATATCATCACTTTGTTTGATTCCATATTTTTCAAGTCGCTTTATGTAATTAGTATCAAAATGGCTAACAAACTCAAACCATCGGTCTCTGATTAAATTTAAATTCTCAACATTAATTGTTCCATCTAGCATAGAATAGCTTGAATTAGCTAGATCTTTAGCCTTATTATTGTGCATTAAATTTATAGCATGCAACACTCGTTTTAAAAGCATTGTCTGGGCTTGACTGATTTTAGCTATATCATTTAGATTAGCACGATTTAACCTAAAACAGATAAAAGCAAAAAGCTCATCAATGCTTCTTACATTTATCTTTTTTATCTCATCTTGGTAACTCTTATCTAAGCGAGCAATATAGCCTTCAAGTCTCTTACACTCATTTGCACTCAGCCCTCGCCTAGCTGCAGCCGCACAAAATAACTCATGATAGTTATCTGGAGTTAGAATAATATTCTTATCACTTGCCTCCTTAAATACATCTTTGATAACCTCAGAGATTAGACTTGCCATTTAAAAGACCTTGCATAGCTAACTTACTTACAAACTCGTCAAAACACTGCAAAGATGCATTTGTAATAGCATCAAATCTCTCATTATCGCTAATAACACTATCGGTAAATCTTCTATCATTTAGTCGCTTTGTAACTCTAAAATCATAATCTCCGCTAGTTAAAATACTCTTTATTGAGCCATCTTTTTGCTTTAATCTATATTCCATTACTAAATTTGCTTTATATGCTGTAGCATATCCAAATTGATCATATGATATAGCTGAAAATGTAAGCGATTTAATAGAAGCTATTATTATGCTATCAGCCTCATTTTTATCTACTAAATTTACACCTAAGCGTCTAAGCATTGCTGATTTTATACCATCTTTTATAGCCACAGTACTCTCAGGATCAGTTTTACTAATTATCACATCAACCCAAACGCTGCTGCCTATAGCATCTCTAGCTGCCACGCTAGATGGTTTATAGCCACAACCTGCGATAAAAAACGCTAGCAATAAAATGGCAATTAATCTCACTCTATCCCTTTATAACTATATTTACAAGCTTATTTGGCACATAAATTTCTTTTATAATCTCAGCTGAGCCAATCCACTTAGATGCAGCGATTTTGGCTTGATTTATAATCTCTTGGTCGCTTAAACTCTTATCTATCTCTATCTCGGCTCGTCTTTTGCCATTTATAGTGATAGCTAAATTTATAGTATCACTCTCAAAAACTTCACTTTTAAGCTCGATTTTTCTAAGATTTTTAAGCCCAAATAGCTCACTACTAAGCTCCCAAGATACATGTGGGATAATAGGCTCAAGCAAACTTAAAATTATATAATACCCCTCCGTCCATATATCTTTATTTTGTTGAGCATTTAAGGCATTTAGAGCCTCCATACAAGCAGCTATTAAGGTATTAAATGTAAAGCTACTCTCAAAAACATCGCTTGATTTTTTAAGTGCTTCATAGACTTTTAGCCTTGCGTATTTCTCATCTTTGTTTAAATTTGAGTGATTTATAGATGGGATTTGCTCTGTTTTATAGGCATTTACACTTCTATCATAAAGTCTATTTATAAACTTAAAAGCACCCTCAACAGCGCTATCATTCCACTCAAGCTCCTTTTGCGGTGGAGCTGCAAAAAGTATAAATAGCCTTGCAGTATCAGCACCATATCTATTAATAATCTCATCTGGATCAACCGTATTTCCCTTGCTTTTACTCATTTTAGCGCCGTCTTTTAAGACCATACCTTGAGTTAATAGACTAGCAAAAGGCTCACTATCACGCAAATAGCCAAGATCTCTTAAAACTTTTTGAAAAAATCTAGCGTATAAAAGATGAAGTATAGCGTGTTCTATCCCACCGATATATTGATCTACACTCATCCAATAATCAACACTTTTTTTATCAAAGGCTACTTTTTCCCAAGTTTTCTCATCACTTGCATATCTAGCAAAATACCAGCTACTTTCAAAAAATGTATCCATAGTATCGGTTTCTCTCTTAGCCTCACCACCGCATTTAGGGCATTTACATTTTTTGAAATTTGGATGCTTGTCTAGCGGATTTCCCTCACCTGTGATACTCACATCTTCAGGCAATAAAACAGGTAAATTCTCAATACTCTCGCACACAACTCCACATTTATCGCAATGCACTATAGGGATCGGCGCACCCCAATATCTCTGTCTAGAGATGCCCCAATCTCTTAATTTGTAGTTTGTAACCTCTTTACCGCTACTGCTATTTTCGAAGTAATTTATGATAGTTTTACTAGCCTCATCATAATCCATATTATTTATCATATCTGAATTTATATGCTTGCCACTCTTTTGAGTATATGGCAACTCATCGCACTCTATTATCTTTTTAATAGGTAGGTTAAATTTAATAGCAAACTCATAATCCCTCTCATCATGAGCAGGCACCGCCATCAAAGCCCCATGACCATACTCAGCTAAGACGAAATTCGCACACCATATCGGCACTAGATCTTTGGTTATCGGATGGATAGCATTAATGCCTAGATAGACCCCATCTTTATCGGCTATTTGGCGCTCTTTTGGACTTTGATTTAGCATAAATTTGATCTTATCTTTTATCTCTTTTGGGGTATTATCACTATTTAAAATCTTTTTTGTAAGGCTATGCTCTGGTGCTAAAGCACAATAACTAACCCCATAAATAGTATCAGCCCTAGTAGTAAAGACCATAAATCCATCTTCACTAGCAATCTCCTTGCTACGATCATCAAGCTTAAATTCAAACTCAAGCCCACTACTTTTACCTATCCAATTTTCTTGCATAGTGATAACTTGATTTGGCCATTTGCCATCTAAATCTTTTAAACACTCCAAAAGCTCATTAGCATAATCTGTGATTTTCAGATAATATCCTGGCATCTCTTTTTGGATTACATCGTGGCCACATCTCCAGCATTTGCCATCTTCTACTTGCTCATTTGCCAAAACTGTTTGGTCATTTTCACACCAATTTACCACAGCGGATTTGCGATATACCAAGCCTTTTTCATACATTTTTATGAAAAACTCTTGTTCCCATCTTGTATAGAGTGGATCACTAGTAGCTAATAAGCGATTTTTAGAAAAGCTTAACCCCAAGGTATCAAGCTCTTTTATCATATATTCTATATTTTCATATGTCCATTTTTTCGGATGAATTTTATGCTTTATAGCGGCATTTTCTGCTGGCATACCAAAGCTATCAAAACCCATTGGCTGAAGGACATTAAACCCCATATTTCTATAATACCTAGACAAGGCATCACCTATAGCGTAGTTTCGAACATGCCCCATGTGAAGTCTGCCACTAGGATATGGAAACATAGATAAAATATATTTTTTAGGCAAGCTATAATCATCTTTTGGCTCACTATAACCGCTATCTCTCCAAGCAGTTTGCCATTTATACTCTATATCTTTAGCTACATATTGCATTATCTATCCTTAAAATTCATCTCTAGTTTTATACGCTTCTATCAATATCAAAATAATAGAAAATATATTTGCCAAAATCGCACCTATAACTAGCGTATATACCATACTTTGACTATAGCCAGTTATTAGTAATACAAAAGCAGGAATTAGGTGTAAATCAGCCACCAATGAACTAGCAAAAAGCTCCGCTGCGAGCAAATTTCTCACTCCTACTTTCAATAGAGTTGAGATCAAATTTATACTAGCAGCGATAAACAAAGCCACAGCACTATCTTCAAACAAAAACCCAGCCGTAGTAGTCAAGCTCATAAGCGCAAAAAATGTAAATATAACCTTACCCCAATCCATATAAACTCCTTATAATCTACCTTTTTCATACATAGCGCGAATTTTCTCTTTCTCTTTTTTTCTTAGCTCCTTAGCAACAATCAACGCTCTATAACCCTCAACACTAAATCTAAACCAACTTAGCATAGGTGCTGCTATAAAAACCGAGCTTAGAGTGCCGATTAAAATTCCAATTATCATAATAGTAGAAAATCCATGTATCATATCTCCACCATAGAAAAATAGCGTAATCACCGCTAAAAGCGTAGTCACAGAAGTCATCAAAGTCCTAGAAAGAGTAAGCGATACAGACTCATTAATTACCCCAAATAACTCTATAAATTTACTCTCTCTAATCCTCTCTCTAATCCTATCAAATATAATAATAGTATCATTTAGAGAGTATCCTAAAACAGTTAAAACCGCCGCTAAGGTATCTAAATTCACATCAATACTAAGCAAACTAATAGCCCCAAGCACGATAACTACATCGTGAATTTCACTAAATATAGCTGCTATTGCAAATCTCCACTCAAACCTAATACCGATATAAACAAGTATCAAAATAAGCGAAACCGCAATAGCCATTATACCTTTTTGCCTTAATTCGCTACCGATTTTTGGCCCTACTACATCAACTCGGCGAATCTCAAATTCCCCACTACCTTTAAGCATATCAGCCACAAAATCCCCAGGATTATTGCCCAAACTATCACTAGTTGTGGTATATCTAATGGTGATTTCGCTAGCTGAACCAAACTCTGTGATACTAGCATTTTTCAAAATTTCATTACTAGCAAATTTCTGCCTAATCAAATCTATTGGCGCATCCTTATCATGATATTTAACCTGAATTAGCGTCCCACCAGCAAAGTCAATCCCATAATTTAACCCCTTGGTAAATAAAAGCGCAATAGAACCAAAAAACAGCACACCACTAAGAGCAAACATCACCCATCTAATGCTCATAAAATTATATATTTTACTCTTATCAAATATCTGCATTTTAGCCCCTTTTAATCCTATAACCAAACCACAGCACGCTACTACCCTTTTCTATCTTGCGACTTAAAAACTCAAACATCCCATGGGTACCTAAAATCGCCGTAAGCATAGAGGCTACAATACCTATACTCATAGTTACAGCAAAGCCCTTTACAGGTCCAGTGCCATAAGCATACAGAGCAGCTGAAGTTATAAGCGTGGTTAAATTCGAATCCACGATAGCGCTCATAGCGTTTTGATAGCCCTTTTGGATACAAGTGTGGATATTGTGACCCTCTTTTAAAAGCTCTCTAATGCGCTCATTTATAATCACATTGGCATCCACGGCCATACCGATAGTAAGCAAAATACCAGCCATACCAGGAAGTGTAAGCGTCGCACCAAATAGAGCCATAACCGCTATAAGTAGCACTATATTAACAACCAAAGCGATATTAGCCAAAACTCCAGCTAGACCATACACCATAACCATAAATATCAAAACCAAAATAGCACCCACAGATAGCGCCACCATACTTTGATCGATACTTTGCTGACCTAGACTTGGGCCTATGCTTCTTTTCTCTTCTAAATTCACAGGAGCTATCAATGCCCCGCTTCTTAAAGCTATAGCCACATCTCTAGCCTCTTCTACACTAAATCCACCACTTATCTGACCGCTTCCGCCGCCGATTCTCTCATTAATAGATGGAGCTGAATATACTCTATTATCTAATACTATAGCAAGTCTTTTACCTACATTTGCCCCAGTAAAATCCCCAAATATCTTAGCACCTTGAGCATTTAGAGTAAAATTTATAATTGGCATATTTGTTTGATTATCAAATGCCACCTTAGCATCTACTAGCATACTACCATCTAAAACAGGAATTTCATTAACTAAATACTTATATCTTGGATTTCTAGCATCGCTTAATAATAGATCTCCATAAGCTGCGGCCTCATCTTCGTTCATAGTTTGAGCCATATCTTGGCGTTTTTCATCTACTGCCATGAGCTGTAAATGCGCTGATTTGGCTATCAAATCCATAGCTCTTTGCTCATCGGCTGCATTTTTAATACCAGGAAGTTCAACTAAAATTTTATCTTCACCTTGCTTAATTACCGTAGGCTCAGCCAAGCCAAATTGATCTAAGCGATTTCTGATAGTCTCTACTGCTTGATCTACTGCGTATTTGGCTGTGTCGATCTTCTCTTGCGGGGTGAGTAAAATTCTGTAATTTAGCTCATCTTTTTGAATTTCAATACCACTGATTTTAGATAAAATTCCATCTAATTTCTTGATATCATCACTATCTAAAAGAGCTATACTAATCCCGCTCTCATCGGCTTTTAATCTATCTACTAAGATATCATTTTTATCAGTATCGTATTTAATAGCTGAAGCTATTGATTTAATTTTGGATATTAAGGCTGCGTCTGTTTGGACGCTTAATAGCATATATAAACCACCTTGTAAATCAAGCCCTAGGCTTACCTTTTTACCATTTTGACTATCAGTAAAGCTTGGTATAGAAAAAAATATACCAAACACTAAAGCAAGGATAAAAACTATAAGCCTATAAGTTACCCTACTTCTCATCACTTGACTCTATTTTGTCTAATTTTTTAGCGACAAAATTTCTATCAATGCGGACAATTACATCATCATTAAGCTTAACTTTGATAAAATCATCGTCTGGTTTTACCACTTCGCATACTAAGCCTCCATTTGTGATGATTTTATCACCTTTTTGGAGATTTGCTAGCATATTTTTATGCTCACGCTGCTGCTTTTGCTGTGGTCTAATAACCAAAAAATAGAATATTGCAAACAATACAACAAGAGGTAATAATGAAGTTAGCATTGAATTTTCTGCCATGTAAATCCTTTAAGAAAAAATTAGTTGCCTATTTTACATTAAAATTTATAATAAAAGGCTTTATAATCTCTATTTTGCTATCCCTTTTTATATTTTTGGATCTACTAAATTTAAAATACATAGCAAATTTAGGGCTTTTAAGTGCGATTATAGGCTTATATATCCTTTTAAAAAGCGATAGAAAAATTTGGTTTTGGAGTGGGTTTTTTATCGGATTATTTTGGTTTTATTGGATTAGTTTTAGTTTGATTTATTATAATTTTGGCTATCTTATACCTATTGAAATTTTGGGAATTTGCTTAATATATGGCTTTATATTTTTAGCTGTTAGTTGGCTAGAGAGTATCTATATCAAGGCTATTTTCTTGCTATTTGCTAGCTATGTGGCACCTTTTGGCTTTGATTGGTTGAATTTTGAATTGATATTTGTCGATACGATTTTTAAGCCTACTATTTATACTCTTGCTTTGGTGCTTATATCTATAATTATAGCTATTAAATTTAATATATATTTTGGTATCTCATTGCTTATTTGCTCTTTAGCGATTAATTACAACTATAAAACTGAGTCTAAAAGCCTTCCTTTTGATATCTCACTTATTAGCACAAATATTAGTCAAGATAAAATCTGGGAACGCTCTATAAAAGATAAAATTGTAAAAAGCAATCTTGATATGATTGATCAAGCTATAAGCGATGGCTCTAGAATTGTAGTTTTACCTGAGAGTTCATTTCCACTATTTTTAAATCATAGTGAAATTTTACTTAGCGTTTTAAAACAAAAATCATATCAAATCGCCATCGTAGCTGGAGCTCTAGGAGCTAATAATAATAAGATATATAATTCAACCTATCTTTTTGATAAAGGGGAAATAAAAAGACTTGACAAGCTAATATTAGTGCCATTTGGCGAAGAGATTCCACTTCCAAATTTTATTAAAAATTTAATAAATGAGATATTCTTTGATTCAGCCGTAGATTATAGTCATGCTAATAGCGTAAGTGATTATGAGATTGATGGGGTCAAGATACGAAATGCTATCTGCTATGAAGCTACCAAAGATGAGCTATTTAAGGATAATCCTAAATTTATGATAGCTATTAGCAATAATGCGTGGTTTAGCCCATCTACTCAGCCAAATTTACAAAGCAAACTACTAAAACTAAAAGCATATAAATACAAAACCACAATCTATCATAGTGTAAATGGTAGTCCAAGCCAGATGATTACTCCATAGTGACACTATGGGTAATATATTTGAATTTTTATCTGGTTTTTACTGAATTTCAGCTCACTTTTATAGGGTGGGGGTATAACGTTACGCGGATTTTATCCAAATTTATTATACAAGGATTTTTTTGACAAATATATTTAAATTTGGTGCTGCTGCCATAGCAGCTACAGCTATTTTAAGTAGCAGCGCAGCAGCACAAGGCGTATTTGTAGGGGTTGAAGGTGCATTATTGCAAAGTCAAGTCAAACTAGATGATATATACCCATCAGTACTTGATGACCCAAAAGATACCTCCGTTGAGCTTGGATTAAAAGGTGGTTATGACTTTGATGCTTTTAGAGTTTGGGGTGGCTACTCATATAGAACTAAAGGCAGCGAAGATTATAATATGAAAGATGGCGCAGATTTTATAAATGGTGAATTTAACTGGCAAACTCACAATATTTTAGTAGGAGCTGATTATACTCCATCATTAACAGATAGCTTTAAATTAGCTCTAGGTGCTTATACCGGTCTCTCAATTGTTAAGGGTGAATTCTCAGGCCAAGCAGAATATACTATAGATGGCGTTAAATATGGCATAGATAATGATCCGACAACTGGCACAGGTGCGCTATTTGGTCTAAAACTTGGTGGCATCTATGAAGTTATTGAAAATAATGAGATTGAATTTGGTATAAAAGGCGACTACCAAACAACTGGTATAGAAGATTATGATAACATACTTAACTATGGTGTATATGTAGGATATAACTATAAATTTTAATAAAATGGGCGAAGAAACTCGCCCTAATTTATACTTAAATTTACTCTAAATCTATCTAAATTTACAATTATGCACCAAGATATCTTTTGCGAATTTCATCGTTGCCTATCATATCTTTTGATACACCTTCCATAACGATATGGCCATTTTCTAATACATAGGTATAATCACTGGTTTTAAGCGCTAAAAATGCATTTTGCTCAACCAATAATATAGTAATACCCTCTTCTTTAAGCCTCTCAATAATATCAAAAACCTCGCCTACAATCTTAGGAGCTAGGCCAAGGCTAGGCTCATCAAGCATTAAAAGCTTTGGCTCACTCATTAAAGCTCTAGATATAGCTAACATTTGAGCTTCTCCACCGCTTAGAGTTCCAGCAAGTTGATCACGCTTTTGCTTAAGCCTTGGAAATAGATCATACATAGTCTCTTTTAAATGCTCATAGTTTTCATCATTATTAAAAGCACCCATTTTAAGATTTTCTTCTACGGTTAAGTTTATAAATACTCTTCTACCTTCAGGCACCAAAGCAATTCCTTGCCTTACAAGTGTATGAGTTTTATGCCTACTAGTATCATATCCTAAGAAATTTATCTGGCCACTTCTTTTAACTGAGTTTATAAGTGCATTTAAGGTGCTACTCTTTCCAGCACCATTTGAGCCGATTAAGCTTACTATTTGACCAGTTTGCACAGAAAAGCTAATCCCCTTTACAGCCTCAATCATTCCATAATATACATGCAAATTTCCAACATCTATCATTGTATAAAATCCCCTAAATAAGCACTTATAACATCTTCGTGTTTTACCGCATCAGCTGGCGAGCCAGTAAAAATCACCCTACCATAATCAAGCACCAAAACCCTATCACAAAGATGATTTACAAATTTCATATCATGCTCAATTAATAAAATAGATAATCCATCAGTAGCCCTAAGATCAAATATTAAATTTGCTAACTCATCAGTCTCGCTAGGATTCATACCAGCTGCTGGTTCATCTAGTAAAAGTAGTTTTGGATTAGTTGCTAACGCTCTTGCTATCTCTACTTTGCGCTGCGTTCCGTAACTTAAGTTTTTAGCAAATTCATTAGCATATCTAGCAATACCTAAACGCTCTAAAATTCCCATAGCACACTCTTTGGCTATTCTTTCAGATTTAGCAAATCTACCAAGATGCAAACAAGCTTCTAAAAAACTATATTTTGTTGAGCTATTTAAGCCGATTAATACATTTTCTAAGACAGTAAGAGAACCAAAAAGACGAATATTTTGAAATGTTCTAGCAATACCTAAATTTACAATTTTATTTGGCTTAATTCCATTTAATATTTTGCCATCAAATTTGATCTCACCACTGCTTGGCTCATAGGCTCCAGTAATTATATTAAACATAGTAGTTTTTCCAGCCCCATTAGGCCCAATAAGCCCAAAAATCTCTCCACTTTTTACACCAAAGCTAGTCTCTTTGATAGCCTCTACACCACCAAAATTTTTACAAATTTTACTTAGTTCTAATATCATTTGCGTCTACCTCTAAATAGATCCCCTAGCTCCATCTGCCCCATAATACCCTTTCTAGCAAATAGCATTACAAAGATTAATACTAATGAGAATACAACCATTCTAAGCCCTGGGTAAGCCTCAGTTTGATAGCCAAAGATATTCATAGGCTCATCTAAAAATCTTAGCCACTCACTACCACCAATTACTAACACTGTACCAATAATAGCTCCAGTAGTACTACCAAGTCCGCCAAGCACTATGATAATAAGCAGTAAGAATGTAAACATAAATGTAAATTGATCAGGACTAACACTACCTAATAATCCAACTAGTAAAGCTCCACCCATACCTTCAAAAAATGCACTTACACAAAACGCTGTAGTCTTAGTAGCAAAGGTATTAATCCCCATCGCAATAGCTGCGTCTTCATCATCTCTTACGGCCTTCATAGCTCGGCCAAATTTAGAATATACTAAATTTAAAATTACAACAGTAGCAAAAATAGCCAGTCCACCACTATAAAAAATATTTGTAAAACGGCTTAAATCTCCATTACTATCTACTCTCATAACCTCATTTAAGCCAATTGAACCATTTGTAAAGGCAGGAAAATTTACAGCTAAAAGTTGAATTATAAAACCAAACCCCAAAGTAACAATAGCTAAATAATCACCCCTAACTCTAAATACAGGCATAGCAAGCAGTAAAGCTAAAAGTGTAGCACAAACACCACTGATAAACATTGCTAAAATAAAATTACTAGTATAAATAGCTAAGATAATATTTGATGGCTCAGCTGCATCAAATTGATATAGCTTAGAATCAGCATTAAGAAGCAAAATAGCAGCTACATAAGCCCCAACAGCCACAAACCCATTTGGCTCAAGACTAAATTGTCCAGTAACTCCATTTATAAGATTATAGCTAATAGCAAGAGTAATAAATATAGCAATATTATTTACAATTCCTAAACTATACTCGCCTAGATACGCATCACAAAAAAATAAAAACCCAATTGCTAAAATAACAGCTAACCAAAATTTAAATCTACTTGCCATCTAAAACCTACTCTTTTCAAAATTATATCCCAAAATTCCAGTTGGTTTAAATAGTAAAACCAAAATCAAAAAGATAAATGCAAAAGCATCTTTAAACCCTGCAAGATCTGGAAATAGTGCCACAGCAACAACCTCTGTAAATCCAATAATAAATCCGCCAAGCACAGCTCCGCCAACGCTACCAATACCGCCAAGCACCGCAGCGGCAAAAGCCTTAAGCCCAATTAATACGCCCATTAATGGATCGATACTAGGATAATTAATAGCCCAAAATACACCGCCAATGGCAGCAAGAGATGAACCAAGTCCAAAAACAATAGATATGATTAAATTTGCATCAATTCCCATTAAATTAACTGTACTAATATCAAAAGCAAGCGCTCTAATTGCTATGCCATATTTTGTTTTATAAAGCACATACAACACTATCATTAATAAAAATATTGTAATTACTGGTACAAAAATAGCACTAACTGGCAATGTAATCGCACCAATACTTACTACTTGTTCAAAAAACTCAGGTACATTAAATGATCTAGGTGTGCCACCAAACACTACTTGAAACACATTTTCAAGTAAAAAACTAATACCAATAGCTGTAATTAATAGTGAAATTCTAGGAGCTGAGCGAAGTGGTTTATAAGCAATCTTATCAGTACAAACACCAAGAAGTGCCGATACAACAACTGCAAAAAGTAAAGCAAATCCAAAAGGAAGTGCCATACTAGTCATACAAAACAAAGCCACATATGCCCCAACCATCATAATATCGCCATGAGCAAAATTAATAAGCCTTAAAACACCATAAACCATAGTATAGCCAATAGCTATCAAAGCATACATGGAACCAAGACTAAAACCATTTACCATCTGCTGTAAAAATAGAGTAATATCCATAAATTTCCTTCTGCATAAACCTAATATTGTGCCAAAAACTACTAAACTCTAAGTAAATTTATTCATTTCTTAAGGTAGTTAAAATATCTACATTACTAGCTTTTTTGGCTGGATAATATGATGATAGCAAAACAATTACTATCGCACCAATCAAAATCATTGCTAAATCACTTAAAGCTAACTCCATTGGTAATTTTGAGCTTCCATAAACATCAGCAGGTAAATTTACTATATCAAAGCTACCTAGCAACCACACTCCAAAAAGCCCCAAAATAAGACCAAAAATTATCCCACTTCCTCCAATTACGACACCTTGAACAAAAAAGCTTTTTTTAATCTCGCTTTTACTAGCACCAAGTGCAAGCAAAAGAGCAATCTCTTGACGACGATTCATCACAGTCATAAGAAGTGAGCTAATAATATTTAAACTAGCTACCAAAATAATAAGCATTAAAACAATAAAAAGCGCCCTTTTTTCTAACTCCAAAGCACTAAAAAAATTGCCATTTTGTTCCCACCATCCGATGGCTCTTTGACCTGGGGATAGATTTTGATTTAATTTGACAATATCACTCTTTGGATTATCTGAGTAGATATGAATTCCATCATATCTACCACTTTCATAGCCTAAAATTTTAGCCAAAGCATTAACATCTGTATAAGAATAAGCCTTATCATATGCGATTAATCCGGAGCTAAAATTAGCTACATAATTAAATCTTTTCATTGTTGGCATAGATACTAATCCGCCAGCACTAAGCTGCATAAATAGCATAGTAACCTTCTCATTAAGCGAAAGGGCAAAATCATCAGCAATTCCCTTGCCAAGAAGAATTTCAAAACCACTTGGAGTAGTATTGCTAAGTGCCTCTTTTACCACAGAGTTTATCTGTTTTTCATAATCAAAATTTACTCCAAACAATAGACCGCCTTCAAGCTTATTGCCATGTTTTACAATAGCTTGAGTAGAGATATATGGGCTAAATTTAAGCTCTTTAAACTGCTCTTTAAGCCTGATTACATCGCTATCATCAATAGAGCCTTTCATATAGCTTATAATCGTGATTGGATAGTTCATAGTAAATAGCTTACGCTCAAATTCTTTATCAAAACCATTCATTATAGCCATAGCAATTATAAGCACCATAAGCCCAACACTAACCCCCAAAAAAGCTAAAATCGCCGATAGTGTGATAAATGGCTGAGACTTATCAAATCGTAGATATTTAAATAGCAGATACTTAACCACTAGGCAAAGACTCCGATTTTTGGCCCACTCTTACCACAACACTCTTTATATTTTAATCCGCTACCGCAAGGGCAAGGCGAGTTGCGAGATGGTTTTTTAGCGGTTTTTAGGCTCTCTTTTGGCGTTTCTATATCTTTAGATTTTGGCCCTTGCGATGGCTCTTCTATTTTGAATTTAACCACCTGTAAGGCTCTTGCACTCTCTGTTTTAAGCTTACTCACAAGCTCCATAAATAGATTATAACTCTCTTTTTTATACTCTGTTAGGGGATCTTTTTGGTTATAACCTCTAAGGCCGATTCCTGTTTTTAAGATATCCATTTGATATAGATGCTCTCTCCAAGCAGCATCTAAAATTTGAAGATATAGCAATTTTTCAATCCCTTTTCTTTGTTCAATATCTATTTGCGACATCTTTAGCTCATAATCAGCAGCCAATTTATCTATAATCAATCCTTTAAGCTCATTAAAATCAAGCCCTTTAAGCTCATTTGGATCAATATCAATTAGACTATTTTCTTTTACCACAAGAGCTAATCTATTCGTATCAAAATCTTCGCTTAACCCACCTTCTATAACATCAGCCTCGCTTAACATCATTAATACTAAATCTTCTCTATTTGAGATTATTTTCTCTTTAAGATCGCTATTTGGGTCTAGTAGCTCATCTCTATATTTATATATAGTTTTTCTCTGTTCATTTGCTACATCATCATACTCTAAGACATGCTTTCTACTCTCAAAATGCAAGCTCTCTACTTTCTTTTGAGCATTCTCTACAGCACGAGTAACTAGCCTACTCTCTATACTCTCACCCTCTTCTATACCTAGTCTTTCCATAATAGCTTTTATCTTATCACTACCAAATATCCTAAGGAGATTATCTTCTAAACTTAGATAGAATCTACTAACACCAGGATCACCTTGACGCCCAGCACGGCCCCTTAATTGATTATCTATACGGCGGCTCTCGTGCCTTTCTGTGCCTATAATATATAACCCACCAAGCGCTCTAACCTCATCATCGATTCTGATATCCACGCCACGACCAGCCATATTAGTTGCAATAGTTACAGCACCTTTAGCACCTGCTTCGGCAATGATTTGCGCCTCTTTTTCATGGTTTTTAGCATTTAATACAGAGTGAGCTATACGCTCTTTGACTAGCATTTTGTGAAATACTTCACTCTTTTCGATACTTGCAGTACCTACTAGCACTGGCTGACCTTTAGCATTTGCTATTTTTATCTCTTCTATTACAGCTTTAAATTTCTCATTTTCACTCTTATATATTAAATCATCTTTATCAACTCTTTTAATTGGTAGATTAGTTGGGATAGAGATTACATCTAAGTTATAAATTTGAGAAAATTCCGTAGCTTCGGTTTGGGCTGTCCCTGTCATACCAGCTATTTTGTCATACATTCTAAAATAGTTTTGAAATGTTATATCGGCTAAGGTTTGGCTCTCTTCTTGAATTTTCACACCCTCTTTGGCCTCTAAGGCTTGATGAAGACCTTCACTAAATCTCCTACCTTCGCTAAGTCTGCCTGTAAATTCATCCACAATCACAACCCCAGAATCACGCACCACATAATGGACATCTTTCTCAAAAAGATTATGAGCTTTTAAGGCTTGGTCTAGATGATGGCTTAAAATAGCATTATCTAAATTGTATAAATTCTCAACCCCAAAAAGCTTTTCAGCCTTAGCAATCCCGGCTTCAGTTATCATTATGGTTCTATTTTTTTCATCTACAATAAAATCCCCCGTAGGCTTATCTTGCGGTGTGGCTGCTGGCTCTCCTCTTTTCATAGCTCTTGCTACCTCATCAGCTTTTATATACCCATCTAATGTGCGATTAGTAGGCCCTGAGATAATCAATGGAGTTCTAGCCTCATCTATTAAGATACTATCAACCTCATCTACAATTACAAAATTATGCTCTCTTTGCACCTTGCTAGATAGTTCAAATTTCATATTATCACGCAGATAATCAAAGCCAAATTCATTATTTGTACCATATGTAATATCAGCATCATATGAGGCTTTACGCTTTGTATCATCATACTCGCCACCTACTATAATACCAACACTAAGGCCTAAAAAATTATATATAGCACTCATTTGCGTAGCATCTCTTTTGGCTAGATAGTCATTTACAGTTACTACATGAACCCCTTTTTTATCCATTGCGTTTAAAACAACTGGTAAGGTTGCTACAAGAGTTTTGCCCTCACCAGTTTTCATCTCTGCAATCTTGCCTTCATTTAAAACCATACCGCCTATTAGTTGCACATCAAAGTGTCTCATATTTAGCGTTCTTTTTGACACCTCTCTAACAATAGCAAAAACATCATTTAATATGCTATCTTTAGTAACCTTGCCATCTATTAAAGAGCTTTGCAAAGTAATAAATTCGCCCCTTAATTCATCATCACTTAAGGCTTCATATTTTGATTCTAAGGCATTAATTTTGGCTACTCTTTTATAATATTTTTTAATCTCTTTATCATTTTTAGTTCCAAATATTTTTCTAGCTATGAATGAAAGCATATTATATCCTGTAGTTAAAATAAGTCGCTATTTTATCTAAAAATCCCTTAAATTTAAGCTTTTATTTGCTAAATTTAGCTAAAATCATCTATCTAAAATACTCAAAATTTAAGGCAAAATATGAGAAAATTTATACTTGTTTTTATCCTATCTTTAAATCTTTTTGGAGCTAATGAGTTAACATTTAAAAGTTTAATTGGCGAATTTACTCAAACTATCACCAGTCAAGACCAAAAGATAATATATACTGGGTCGTTAGCTATTGATAGTGATTTTGGTGCATTTTGGCAATATAACACACCAATGCAAAAACTAATATATTTTAGCAATAATCAAGTTATTATCATAGAACCAGAATTAGAACAAGCCATAATTACTAACCTAAAAAGTTCTCCAGATATCACTAAAATACTAAAAAACGCCAAAAAGCTTAGCGATGATAATTTTCAAGCAGTTTATGAAGATGTAGTCTATGATATTATAACGCAAAACTCACTACCAAAACTCATTGCTTATGAGGATAAACTAGGCAATAAAGCTATAATTGAATTTACCCAAATAAGCAAAGATAAAATAATAAGCAAAGATATTTTAACGCCACAAATTCCAAGCAATTACGATATTATTAGCAATTAAAATTTTTTATTAAAATCTACCATCTAAGAGTTGATTTTCAATCTTTGGTAAATTTGGCAAATTAGGCTGAGTTGAATCACCCTTGTTGTGCATATCTCTTATAGCATCAAGAATCTTTTGAACATTAGTTTCATCGACGAATTTGAGCCTAATGATATATATATCATCGATTGTTATAGAGTGCTTTTTATCTATATATTTTGTTAGAGTAGATTTAAAGCTCTCTTTGCCCTTTGAGGTCATAATATCTTCAGCATAAAAGCTACCTACAACAATATTTAAAGCATCATAAATAGGCGCTCTTGCCACATTATCATCTCTAGTTATAATCTCTAAATCCATTGATATTTTTTTAAGATTATTTACATCATATTTGGAGTATAAATCACTCTCAAATCCCTCAACACTCACCACATCACCAAAGCTAATTCCACATAAAATTAGCCAAAACATAAAAATTTTTTTCATATTCCTTCCTTTATAAAATTCTCTTTTTCATAAAACCTAGCTACGCATTTATCTATATTTACTACACTTTTTAGATATGAGTAAAAATCTCTTTTGCGTGTATAAATTATACTTAAATCATCCCAGCTAATTGCTCGTGATAGTGCTACATAAAGCTGTCCATTAGCAAAAATATTATCCAAATTACACACCAATCTATCAATACTCATCCCTTGGGATTTATGAATCGTAATAGCATAGGCTAATTTTAATGGAAATTGAGTAAATTCCGCCCTTAATCTCTCATTTATACTCTCGCCATCTCTCTCATACTCAATCAAAGAGTATGTAAAAGGCTCCACCTGTGCCATCTCGCCACTATCTTTTAAGACACTGATACTAATAATATTGCCGCCATCATCGCTATTTAGCTCTTTGATTATACCTTGTTCACCGTTATAGTATTCGCCCCTTTTATTGGATAAAAACATAATTCTAGCATCTATTTTAATCTGTAAATCACTCAAAACATTTAGGCTATTTACCCACCTTTCATAGGCATTTTTATCTAAATTTTCATCATATATCTCACCACTAGCTTTTAGAGATATTAATGGATTTGGAATTTGAGCCAATCTCTTGGCATTTAGCATATCAGCTGGGGCATTTTTGCCAAATAAAACTATGCTATCTTCTGGAATTACATTTGTGATTTTAGATCTTAAATTTTGATAAATTTCATCATCTATAATCCCAAGTCTAATGCGTGATAACATAGAATAAAATTTAATATCAGAGGTCCTTTTAGATACCACCAATTCAACATTTTTAAATTTCAAATTATGCCAAGCAGTAGAGTCAAAAGCATAGCAAAAACTCATCAAGCTACCATCATCTTGCTTTTTAACCGGTGGTAATTGATAAAAGTCCCCCACCACCATCACACGACCTTTGAAATTGCCTTGTATAAGTCTGTAATTTATCATCTCCATCAATTCAGCACTTACCATAGATATCTCATCAATTATCAAAAGATCGATATTTTTGATAATATCAAATAACTCTTTTAGCCCTGATTTTTGCTTAAGATCAAGAGCTTTTAGCTCCATATGATTAGCACAAAGCCCAAATTTAAAAAAGCTATGTATAGTCACCCCACCGATCCCAACAGCACTAATCCCAGTGCTACCAAGTGCTACAATATCCTTGCCATCATCTTTATAAATTCGTATAATCTCTTTGGTGGTATAGCTCTTGCCTACTCCGCCACCACCAGTTAAAAATAGATTATTATCCCTAAGAAGCTCTATAATACAATTTAACAAACTATTTATCCTATTTTTGCTAGAATTATACCTAAAAAATATTAAGGATAAAGATGAAAAATTCACTACTATTTCTAATAATCTTTATATTTTTAGGCTGCGCTAAACAGAGCTATACACTAAATGAGTTAAATTTAAGGCTTGATTTGGATTTTAATCAAAGTGCAAATATCTTACCCGATACCGATATAAACTTCAAATCAAATAATAATAAACTAATCAATCGATATTTTAGCGTTTGGGATAGCGGATTTGATGTGGATATAAATGAGGCTATGTGGGCGTTTAATACCTACACTTATGATAAGCAAAAATATTATGGAGAGAGCCATATTTTGCGTGATCAAGAGTGGTTTGATAGACACAGACAAAATGCGAATTTCGCAGCTTATAAAAGAGTTTTAAAACCTGCAATAATCCTTAGAGATACCGCCGTTAGGAGTTTTCCTACCAAAGAGAGACTATTTTTAGATAGTAGGCCAGGCGAGGGATATCCATTTGATTACTTACAAGATTCAAATTTAGAAGCCTTTCATCCAGTTTTGGTATCGCATTTTAGCCTTGATGGTGCGTGGGCCTTTATCCAAAGTGACTCATTTACCGGCTTTGTAGCCAGTAATGATATCAAGATTCTAAACAAAAAAGAGGCTAATGAGTTTAGAAAATCCAAATTTGGCATATTTATCAAAGATAGAGTCGCTATAAAAGATCAATCTAATAAATTTCTATTTTACTCAAGAATCGGCGGCCTAGTCCCATATACAAAGATTGAAAATGGCAACTTCATCACCCCTCAAGGCTATAAAATCAGCCAAGATATCGCCACTATAAATTTAGAGCTAAACTCCAAAAACGCTAAACTAATATTAAATGAGATGATAGGGATGAATTACGGCTGGGGCGGACTCGATGAGCTTAGAGATTGCTCTGCTTTTACCAAAGACTATTTTGCTAGTTTTGGAATTTGGCTACCACGAAACTCCAAACAACAATCCCAAATCGCTCAAATAATAGATTTAAAAGAGTTATCAGATGAAGACAAAAAGGCCAAAATAGTTGAATTTGGCGTGCCTTATGCTACACTTTTGTATATGCGTGGCCATATCATGCTCTACACCGGCGTAGTAGATGGCAAAATCAGCGTTACTCACGCTTCATGGGGTTTAAAGACCAAAAACAACTCTAGAGCAGTCATAGGTCGCACAGCTATAACTGATATCGAGATTGGCAAGGATAGAAGTGATATAAAAGCGCTTTTATTAAGCCTTGTAGAGTCTATGAATATCTTAACCCCAAATCCAAAACTAGCCCTACAAAATAGTTATAATATCAAATTTCAAAACAACAATATAATATTTGCCAACAACTCATATATGCCATATGAGATAGGTGGTAGCGATATTTTAAATAGCCCAAGTATAAAAGATATGTTTGCTCTAAACTACCCACTTTTAAAGCCTTTAAACTCTAAGTTAATAGACGCTGGACGGATAAGAAATGAGCAGTTTTTTAACGCAATTTATGGCGATAGCAAAGAAGCAGTAGAGGCTAATCTAAGCGAAGTAATCTGGCTAAAAAATAGCCTAAACCAAAAGATCAAATTCAACTCCATCAATGGCGCAGCCAAAGCACTACAAAAAGTCAGCGATGAGCTTGATACATTGGTAAAAAATGAGCCAAATTTGATTATCTATCTTCAAAATATTGGCGGAACATTTAAATATAGAAATATAGCACAAACCAACAGACTATCACCGCATAGCTGGGGAATCGCTATAGATATAAATGTAGCAAATAGCCACTACTGGTTATGGAATAAAGATGGTTACCAAAACAAAATTCCATATAAAATAGTAGAGGTATTTGAAAAAAATGGATTTATATGGGGCGGCAGATGGGAGCATTTTGATACAATGCATTTTGAGTATCGCCCCGAATTTGCCGCCTTAGGGGTTAATTAAATATAGGCAATCCCATCATTGCTGAAATTATAAAGGCATTTATAATATCTATGAAAAACGCCCCAACCAATGGAATAACGATAAAAGCCATGTGGCTTGGGCCATAATGTTTTGTTACCGTTTGCATATTTACGAGTGCCGTAGGCGTAGCACCAAGACCAAATCCACAATGCCCAGCCGATAGCACAGCCGCATCATAATTCTTACCACAAAATCTAAAAGTGATAAATATGACATATAAGATCATAAGGATAATTTGAACTATAAGAATTGTTAGCATTGGAAGTGCTAGTGAGATAAGTTGAGCGATATTGATAGTCATCAAAGCAAATGCCAAAAATAGAGATAAACTCACATTGCCAATCACAGAGACTTCACGATCAAATACTGTGTGAATTTTGGTTGCTGATAGGATATTTCTAAGCACAGCACCAGTAAGCAAACACCAAACAAATGTAGGCATAGTTACAAATGTAACAATTTTTTTAAGCTCAGTCCCCACTAGCAAACATATAGCAATCAACGCCAAAGACTCCACAAATGAAGAAGATGTTATCAATCTTCGTTTTTCAGGCTTTTCAAAAAGAGTTGGATCGTCCTTTTCTTCTAAGTGATGTCCGCTTAGATTATTTTTCACAACCAAATATCTAGCCACAGGCCCACCTATGATTCCGCCTGCTATCAAACCAAATGTAGCCGCTGCCATCGCTACTTCCATAGCTGGAACGTAGTTATAAGGCTCTTTGATAAACTCAGCCGCCCACGCTGCACCCGTACCGTGCCCACCACTCATTGTGATAGATCCTGATAGCATCCCTATAATAGGATTTTCACCCATTGCCAAAGCCACACCGATACCAGCTAAATTTTGTAAAATTAATAACCCAGTCACAATAAATAAAAATCCGATAATTACCTTTCCACCCTTTTTAAAAGAGGCGAAATCCGCACTAAGACCAATAGTAGCATAAAAGGCAAGCATTAATGGATCTTTAAGCGAACCATCAAAACTAAAGCTAATCCCAATATATTTATTAGCTATAAATAACAAAATAGCCACAATAATCCCACCCACAACTGGCTCAGGAATATTATAAACTCTTAGGAATTTAACATGTTTGATGATGAAAGTACCTAATAACAAAACAAAAACCATCGCACAAAGAGTGGAGTAAAAATTGAGTGTAATTTCCATTTAAATCCTTAAAATTTAATATTAATACCTATTATATTTAATTTATTTAAACAATAAAGCATTTATGAGAATTTTTGATAATAGCCAATACCCAAATTCTCACTACTAATATCTATTCTTATGTCTTAGCTAGAGCTCTTTTTTATTGGAGTTTAAATACATTATCAAAAAAGTCAGCAACCATTAAAGTTACCAAAACCTTATCAATCGGCATAGTTGCATCGCATTTTGTACTCCAAAATATATCAGCATTAGGATCAGCAACTGCTTCTATAATTTGAATAGCTTCAGCCATATCACTCATCGGACAATCTGGATGTATAGTAAAATTAACTATAGCACCCATTGTGCCTTTTATATCTATACCACCTAAAAACGGAGATTGCATAGCTGATTTTAAGGCTTCTTGAGCTGCCTTCTCGCCTTGAGCCTCGCCAATACCCGTCAAGAAACATTCTACACTACTCATAACGGTTATAATATCAACAAAATCAATATTGATATCGTACTCACTATGACTAAGAAATATAGAGCTTATACCATTTACTGCACTCGCTAAAATAGTATCAAATGATTCAATGTTATCTTTTGGGTCAGCTTTACTATCTGTGATATCACTTAATTTCTCATTTGAGATAACTACAACGCCATCGCACATTTTTTTAAGCTCATTAATATTTTTAGTAGCAAGTTGAATTTGTTCATTATTTTTAAATTTAAATGGAGTGGTTACTATAGCTATGCTAGTTTGGTAAATATAATTAGTGGAGTAAAAATTGAGTGTAATTTCCATGTTACCACCTTAAATTTAAATTAGATTTATAATTATATTCAGTTTAGCTTAAATAAAAGATAGATTTTGGAATTTGTAGTTAAATTTAAGTTATAAATAAAAGATAGATTTAAGAGTTGGTGGCCAAATTTAAGCTTGACCACCAATAAAGGGGCTAAATTTATTAATCTAATTGGTGACGACTAATTGTTGGAATATCTAAATCATCACTACTAATATTTAAATCCAAACCTGAAACTCTACGATAACTAAATATACTCTCTTTTGGCTCTTCAGCTTTTACTGGAGTACTCTCTTTAGTAGCTGCTACTGTAGTTGCATTAGCAGTAGCGGTAGATGGTTGAAGTTTAGATATATTGCTATCTGAAAAACCAGTAGCTACTAAAGTTACTAAAACTTTATCAACTGGCATATTTATATCACATTTTGTACCCCAAAATATATCCGCATCAGGATCAGCAGCTGCTTCAATAATCTCCATCGCCTCAGTCATATCGCTCATTGGACAATCTGGATTAATGGTAAAATGTACAATAGCACCCATCGCACCTTTTATATCCATATCATCTAATAATGGAGATTGCATAGCTGATTTTAAGGCTTCTTGAGCTGCGCCATCACCTTGAGCTTCTCCTACCCCCATAAGTGATAGACCTCTATGACTCATAGCAGTTTTTACATCAGCAAAGTCAAGGTTAATATCACTCTCACCATGACTAAGAACGATTGAACTCATACCATTTACTGCACGAGCTAAAATACTATCTACAATTTTAAAGCTATCTTTAATTCCAGCTTTTCTATCTACTATATTACTTAATTTCTCATTTGGTACAACTACTACGCTATCGCACTCTTTTTTAAGCTCGTTTATACCCTCAACTGCTAAGCGCATTCTCTTGCTACCTTCAAATTTAAATGGGGTAGTTACTACAGCAATAGTTAGCGCACCAATCTCTTTAGCAGCTTGAGCTACAATAGGAGCTGCGCCAGTACCGGTACCGCCACCAAATCCAGAAGCAATAAAAACAATATCAGAATTTTCTAATGTTGTTTTAATATCTTCATAACTCTCCATTGCAGCCTCTTTGCCTACAGTTGGTTGCATACCAGCACCTAAGCCTCTAGTTTTTTTCTCACCTAGTTGAATTTTATTTGGGGCTGCTGAACTATCAAGTGCTTGCGCATCTGTGTTGGCTACAATTAAATCCACAGTTTTCATACCATCTTCGTTATGTATACCTTCTCTAATGATATGATTAATCATATTACCGCCGCCGCCGCCGACACCTACAACCTTAATCTTTGCACCATAAACATTTTGTTTCTCTTCTACTGTAAAACCACTCATCACAAGCCCCTTTTTAAAATAAATTTTTTAAATAGTTCATAAATTTAGAGACAGAATTGACCTTTTCTAGGGCAATATTCTCTTTTAGGACATCTTTGTCGCCATTATCATCAATTTTAAGATCTAGTTCCATTTTTTGCTTAGGCTGAACTTTAGGCATAACATCATCAAAATTAGCTGAATTATTACTTGGAATAGTCTGCGGGATATGCTCATCAAATTCTTTAGTTGCCACAAATGGATTTGGTCTTAATACTATCTCATCTTTGTGGCGTAGCTTTCGCTCAGAGTCTATTTCATATGGAGTAAAATATCCAGCACCATATAGACAAAGTCCAATTGCGCATGAATTTGCTGGGTCTTGAAAGACATCAATAGAACCGCTAAACTCTCTTGGTCTAGCAATTCTAACAGGCATATTATCAAATATTGCAGTAGCTAACTCTCTAAGCCCTTCTATCTTAGCCATACCACCAGTTAGCACAATACCGGCTGAAGCATACTCTTTATATCCACTCTCGCTAAGCATCTTAGCAAGTATCATTAAAGCCTCTTCAACACGCATATATATAACATTTATTATTACACTAATATCTACTTCGTGACTAGAGTTCTCATCTCCTAAATCAGGCAATACTATTAGCTCGTTACTTCTAGGCTTTAATGTGCCATATTTTATTTTTACTTCTTCGGCTACTGCTGGTGGAGTGTGAAGTACTGTAGATATATCAGTGGTTATGTTTAAACTTCCAACTGATAAAAAATCATTATATCTAATTGAATTTCCTGAGTGAATCACCATATTACAGCTAGAACCACCTAGATCAATTAATACTGTACCTAAAGCTTTTTCATCTTCATTTAATGTAGAAATTGCCGAAGCATATCCGGATAATACAATATTATCAGCTTTTAATCCAGCTTTTTCTATCGCTTTTCGTAAATTCATAATAGCAGATTTTTGCACAGCAATGATATGAGCTTGCACCTCTAGCCTAGTACCATTCATACCAAGAGGATCTTCTATATTGTCTTGTTCATCTACTTTAAAATTATATGGTAAAGTATGCAAAATTTCATAATCGTGTGGAATTTTTACCTTATATTCAGCTGAACTAATAGCGCGCTCAATCTGCTTGATTGTTACTTCTTTTTCAGGAATATTTACCACATCTTTACAATTAATATTTTTTGCATCTTTACCAGATATTGAGACTATAACTTTATCAAATTTAATTCCAGCTGTCCGTACTACGCTGCTTACGACTGATTTTATAGAATTTGAAGCTAATTCGATATTTGTGATTGAGCCCTTTTTTAGTCCTTGGGATTTGATAGTTCCCATACCGATAACTTTTATAGTATTTTCTAATGATCTTGGCTCGTGTTCTACCATCACAGCGCAAATCTGCGTAGAACCGATATCAATACCTAAAATTTTAGTTCCCACGACTACTGACCTTTGTAATATTGTTCTATCTTATATCTATGCTGAAGTGATGAGAGTAAATCATCTATTAGCTGTTCATTTTTAATATTATAAGCACTATTGCTTAATAAATTTTCATATTGCGATATATCATTAGCATTTGCTAATTTTTGATCTGTGATCTTATATATTATAGCTTTATTGCCTACAATTATATAGCCATCTTTTACATTTCTTGCAAAGATTGAATTTATAAACTCACTCACTTCATTTTCATTTAATCCATCAATCTGCGGCATAGAATCCCTAGATACAAATCCAATATCTTTACCACTAAAATTATCTAAAGCTCTCTTGGCCTCAATCTCTAGGCTATCTTTTAGTTTATTATCTATATACTCATCTATTATTAACTCTCTAGCCTCTTCATAATTCATAGGCTTTGGCAAATCTTTAGAATCCAATCTTGATATCAGATATCCATCTTGATAGTTCATTCTATATTTAACTGGCTTTATATATTCGCCGATTTGAGTATTTTTCAACTCTTGTGCTTCAAATTCATAGTCATCATCTAAGGCAATTAGATCAAATTCAAGCTCCACTTCGCCTTTTTTGGCTTTTAGATATTCGCTTAGGGCTAATTTCCTTGTTTGTCTCATATCGTAATCATCTTTTACACGCTCTTTTGCCGCTTCAAAGCTTAAAATTTTATCAAATCCATCTCTATACTGAACTCTATTCTCTTCATAATACTCTTGTAATAAGGTTAAATTCTCATCACTTACAACTTTTGGGATGAATTTGCCTTTGAGATTGTATTTTGTCTGGGTTAGATATTTATCTTTATTTTTTTCCCAGATTGATTTTAGCTCATTTTCATCTACTTTTATACTATTTCTATCTAGAGCAATAATCTGTGCAGATACCTTATCTTGCATAAAGTAGCTAGCTGCTAACATATCTAAATCTTTATCGCTAACATCAACTCTAATAGCACTAAAAAGCTTCTTAAGTAACAGACTATTAGCTAAATTTTGTTCATAATCTTTTGGTGAAATTCTAGCCTGTTTTAATGCATTTTCGTATTTTGTTTTATCAAATTTGCCATCAGTCAAAAAACTAGCATCACTCATTAAAGCTAAAATTATCTCTTCCTCAGAGATGCTTAACCCTAGCTCATCAGCATAACTTAACATAATATTATCTTGGATTAATCGTTGCAATACAATCTTATCAAGCCCCATTTGTTCGGCTTGTTCTTTGCTAAATTTGCCATTAGAAGCATTGATATAATACTCATACATAGTACCATATTTTTGTTGAAATTCGCCAATTGAAATATTTCTATTTCCGACTTTAGCTACTGATTTGGCACGATTGGTATTCATATCATAGGCACCCCAACCTACAAATCCAGCACCAACAAAAGCTATAGTGCTAACCCAAATCGTAACAACTAAATATTTTTTGTGTTTTTGCATCCAAGTTATCATCAAATCACCTTTTTTCTAAAGGCTTCATTTTAGCAAAAATTGCTTTTAAATTACCTTAAAATCAACATTAAAATCAAATTTTTCTTAAAGTTAATTTACCCAAAAATCAACTTGCAAATCCATTTGAAAAATTTAATAGTTTGCAGCTATTTTCTAAAAGCGCTATTGATTTAGCCAAATCATGTGCAGTTCGTTCATAAAGATAAACTCCATAACCTTTGATAACTACGATATTTGTACGCTTTTCTATCATATAGCGATAAATTTCTGATGGCGCTCTTTCATACCAATCATCAAATCTTTTTGGATCATAAATAAAAATATTACCAAATTTCATATAGCCAAAATAATCTTTTGGCTCCAAAAATGAATGATTTATGCTATAAGCAGTAATAAATGGTGGCATTGAATAGCAGACATATTTTGCCTCAGCTATATTTTTGTAGATATTTAGATGGATATCAGCATCTATGCTTGCATCATTCCATCTATAATCTTTTTTAGAATATAAAAGTGTCAAATCATTATCATTTAGTCCATCAAAAATCGCATCTTTTTTATTAATAACAAATTGATTATGCTCAATTCTTGCCGATATTGAGCCGTGAAAAATACCTAGAAAATTCTTTTTAAACATCGATGCTGAGATTTTTTTAATCTCGCTGATTGAATACTCTATATTCATAACTCTTCCTAAAATTTGCACAAAAATTACAACATTATACCAAATTATAAGGCTCTATTCATTAAATTTATGATAAAATTTTTGCTAAATTTATTAAAGGCAAACTTTTGAATTCTATCCATATTCCTGTTTTACTTAACGAAGTTGTTGAAGCTTTTAGAGATATTAATGATGGTGTTATATTAGATTGCACGCTAGGCTATGGTGGTCACTCAAAAGCTTTGCTTGATACATTGCCAAATATCAAAATAATAGCCTGTGACCAAGATGATATGGCGATCTCTTATTGCACGAATAAATTTAAAAATTACACAGATAGAATTCAAATCTACAAAAGCAACTTTAGCCAAATTTTACAAAAAATTCCACAAGAAAATATAAGAGCTATTCTAGCTGATATCGGCGTTAGCTCACTTCAATTAGATTTAAATGAACGTGGATTTGCCCTTAAAAGCGATATTCTTGATATGAGAATGGATAGCTCAAATCAGCTTGATGCAAAAACTATAGTAAATAATTATAGTCAATCTCAACTTGAAAAGATATTTTATGAATATGGCGAGCTACCAAATGCTAGGAGTATAGCTAATAAAATTATTATTGCTAGGCAAAATAAAGAAATAAGCTCAGCTAAAGAACTAGTCCAAATCATTGGCAATTCAAATTTACAAAATCGATCTGTAAGTATAGCTACTTTAGCATTTCAAGCAATTAGAATAGAGGTAAATAAAGAACTAGATGTGCTAAAAGAGTTATTAAATTCGATCCAAAACTCAGCCATAAATCACGCAAGAGTAGCAATAATAAGCTTTCACTCACTTGAAGATAGAATAATAAAAGATAAATTTAAATCTTGGCAATCAAGTTGTATATGTCCATCTGAGGCTATGCGCTGCGAGTGCGGCAATAACCATTCTATTGGCAAAATTATCACCAAAAAGCCAATCACGCCAAGTGCTCAAGAGATAAAAGCAAACTCAAGGTCAGCATGTTCAAAAATGAGAATCTTTGATATCAAGAGGCAAAGATGACTGATAAAGAAAACCTACTCCAAAGCAACACTCGTAGAGTTAAAAATGAAGAGAATTTAAGCTTTAAGAGATTAATTATTGGATATATAATTTTATTTATTATTCTTATAATTACTCTACCAAAAGTATATTTTAGTAATGAAATTTACTATACTAGCAAAGATATTGCCGAACTAAAAAGCAAGCTAAATGTACTAAAAGAAGAACATAAACTACTAAAAAGAGATTTGGAATTTATAAGATATAAAAATCAAATTATAGATAATATGAGCGACTAATGCAAAAAGTGGTTAAATTTCTAAACCACTACGACCCATCGTGGTTTGCGCTAAATTACTCAATTAAGGCAACTATATCAATCTTAATCTGCGGCTTTGCGGGGAATTTTTTTGGTGGATTTTTAGGAATGGTATATGCTGCAAATTCATCTATGATAATATTTTTTTTAGCTTCTCTTGATGGTAGCACAAAAATTAAAATTTACTACTTCTTATTATATATTATACTTGGAATTTTTGCAATTTTATTTGTAAGTACTATTTTTAAATTTAGCTGGCTATTTTGCTTTTTTACGCTAATTTGGATGATGTTTGTAGGGTTTAGCACTCTTTTTAATCAAAATTTAAATAAAATACTTACAATTGTAAATGCTACTGGACTTCTTACTATCATTGCTTCAAACCAATCTAGCTGGAATCTTGCAGACTCTTTAGAAAGCTTTATAGCTGGGAGTATAATTGCTATTGCTTTTAGACTTACACGCTTTGGCACATATGGTAAATTTACTAAAAAATCTTGCACAATGGTGCTTGATGATTTAATTAATATGAGCCAAAATATTAGTGATAAAGAATTTTTAAATTTAGCTAAACAATGCGATGAGCATATCAACGAAATTAAAAAAGTATTTACCCATAAAAGCTCCACTATAAAAGATGCTCGCCTAATCATTCACCACTCACGGGCAATTTTTTATCTATATAAATTAGAAGATATTTATCATCTACTTGTTGCTATGCAAAGGTATTTTAAATCTATAAAAAATCCAAATTTATTAAACGCTCTAAATAGCGAAATTACAAACAATTTAATTCAATTAAAAAATATATTTATAGATAAAAACAGCATATTAAAAATAGATGCTCTTAAATTAGCCAGGCAAAGTGATTATGAGATTTTTAAGGCATCTTTAGAGGTTTTATACTCCAAATTTGAACTAATAAAAGATGGCGGTGAAGATAAGATTGCTCTTGAATTTAAAGAAAAAAAGAGTCTAAAAAAGGCAATAAAAGATATAACTTTACATAATCCAATAGTACAAAACTCCTTACGCTTAGCTATTGGTGTAAGCATTGCTATTATCATCGCTAGTTTTGGTGATGTACATAATGGAGTTTGGATCGCAATTGGTGTAATAAGCATGAGCAAAGATAGCTCATATATGACTAAAATTACTGGAATTGCCAATATAAAAGGTGCATTAATTGGCATTACATTAGCATTTGTTTTAATTCATATAGTAGTAAATGAGAATCTATTTGCTCTATTTTGTGTAGTTTGTATTTTTCTAGCCTTTTATTTTAAAAACTTCCCACCAGCCTATGCTATGGCAGCTTTTATGTGTGCATTTACTATGGTATATTCTCTTATTTTAGGTAATGCAATAAGCGTAGTATATATTAGAATTATCGATATTTTAATTGGATTTATCCTATCATTTGTCGCAGCATTTATACTATTTCGCCATACTAATGAGATCAAGCTTAGTAATACCTATATCAATCTTTTACCTAAATTTAAAAATCTTAGTAATAGCGTTATCCAAGGCAGATTTTCAATAGAGCAAAATGCGATATCAAATAGCCTTACCAATTATCACAACACAATTACCCAAAGCGATAGAAACAAAGAGTTAAAGCGATATCTTGAAATTTATAAAAATCTTCATGATATTAGCTCGCTACTTAGCAATCTTAAAGTTTATACCGATTCACTCAAACAATCAAATAAACTAATTACTACCAAAGATGCGCTAAATTCAGATATAAATATTATCTCAACTAGATTTGAAATGATAGAAAAAAGAGTAAATAAACTCCCATATTACTTTTATGATAATATGGAAGATAGAATATTAAGCCAAGATATAAAGATTAAATTTCTACTCTTAGAGATTGCCAAAAGACAAGATAGGATAATTGCTCAAAGCGATCTACTTATCAGATGATATACCATGAACTAATCTATCTAAGACATATTTTTCTAAATCTTTGCGTGAGACTTCGTGCTCTTTTGTTACCTTGTGATAGACATCAGCCTTTAAAAGCGACTTTTTAAGTGTTTCTAATGCGTTTTTAAAGCCTTTTCATCATCAACAAATTTAAGTTTATTTACAGCTGATTTTAATGATTCGCCAATAAGTTCAAACACTATATACCTTTTGAAATTTTGATTAAAAAGTGCTAATTATACTTTAAAATTCTTTAATCATTCCATTACGCATATATTTTTTGCTATAATATTTTTTACAGTATGATAAGATACATATGTAACCATCACGCAAAGCAAGATAAAAATAGTCATTCCTATATAGAGAAAAGCTATGTTGTTATTAATATTATAACCCTCTAAAATCGCTATAGAAGCTGCAGCACTAGGAAAAATAAACGCCCACCATGATAAGAAAAATTTAAGTTTTAAAAAATTTTTATACATATAAATCACCATAAAACTAAAAAATATAGTAAGATTAAGCATAATATTAGCAGCAACATCAAATCCTACAAGCTTATAATATCCCAAAAACCCAACAGCTGGAGGAGCTATCATAATAAATAGTGTAGGCATAAATTTTTGCGCTAGCTGCTCATGAAATAATATTCTATAAAACATTATAGAAAATAAAATAATCCAAAAAAATACCCCTATGCTAAAATAATACCATAACCATTCATAGTTTTTATCTGATGATATAACAACTATTAAATTACCTACTACTGGTATAAACCAAGCTGGATTGGAGTGCTTGATCTCTAAATTCTTATTAATCCAAAATGCAATAACCCTAAAAGTTATATAGGTTTGCAATATTAAACCACTATAAAATAACCACTCATATACAATACTTTTTTGCCATAGATTGGCTAAAATTAAAAAAGATATAGGTATCGCACCAAAGAAATTTAATCTTATTTGATGATTAAATTCACTTTTTACCTCATCTATATTTATAAATATTTTAATAGCATATAACAATACAACCAATAAAAAAATAGCAGATGTAATAATTTTAAATATATCAAAATATAAACTATTAATTTCAAATACTACACTGACTTTTTTTATAGCCATACTAAACCCGCCAAATCCCATTATAATAGCAAAAAACATAATAGGAAAATTGCTTATTCTACTCATTTTTTATCCTTGCCATTTTTTAATATTTTATTAGCCTCTTTTATACCCTCTTTCCACAATTGATGACGCTTTAATGTGTATTTTGCATCTACCTTGCCACTAAACATTGATATAAGCAAAAAGCGATTAATTTTAGGTATAAAGGCTGCTAAATGGGCAATAATTAATATTATGATAAGTATCATACCCAAATTATGCAATTGTGCCGCCCAAAAATATGCCCAATTTGCTATATCAAATCCTAATAAATTCTTATATGTTTTTATTAATCCTGTAAATACTAGTATAAAAAGCGTAAAAGCAATTGCTATATATGCTAAGCGTTGTTCTGGTAGATATTTTTGGTTTGGTGGTTCTTGATCTTTTGTTATCATAGATTTTATAACTAAATAACTATTTTTTATATCGCCTTTTTTAGGTATGATATCAAACTCTTTTTTTAAACTATGATAAACTATATGATAAACTCCAAAAAATATAAGCCCTATAGCAAAGATATAATGCAATACTAGACCTTCAAAATACTCGCCACTCCATTCCCATATATTTGCTACGCCATATCTTTTAGCCACTGGCATTTGAAATATACCAGTTAAAATAAGTCCAAAAGTAGATATAGCAACTCCCCAATGTATGATACGATTTTGCAAACTCTGTCTATATATTTTCATTATTTATCCTTTTTATTCCATTTTATAGCAGATATAGCTCCCGCACCTATTGCAGCTAGTGGAGTAATCATTGCAGCCATAGCTAAATTTTCGCTCTTTTGTAATGGACTATCTACTCTAGCCATATGAGGTCTGCCTATTTTATTTGTTAAATTTTCATATTTTTTTGTTATTGCTTCATTTATAGATTCAAAATCTACACTACTTAAGTATATTGTAGATGTTCCACCATTTTCTTTTAATCCATATATATGCCTGTTTTCTTTATTTACTATACTCATTATCTCATTTTTTGGAGCAAATTTTATAGCTTTTTTTGGACATTGATTTTGACATGCTGGCTTATCGCCTTTATTTAGCAGATCTTTACACATATCGCATTTATACATTACACCGCCACCTGCTAATTTTGGCGCTATATTTAAATATAATCCAACACCAGCTTGACGCTGCGGTATCTGCCACGGACAAGCATCTCTACATTTAGCACCGCCAAAACAAAAATCCTTATCAATATCTACAGCTCCATATTTATCTTTGCTTATAACGCCAAAAGGGCATAATTTTTGGCATGGAGGGTTATCGCAATGCATACAGCGTCTTGGTATATTTATCTTTTTACCATTTATCTCTATCTTTTGAACATATGTCCAATTATATGGGGTTAATCTATCTATAATATCTTTTTTATCACTATAATCTTCATATTTTTTTTGAGGCCAATAATTCATTATAGGCTTTTTAGGATCTGGGAATTTATCTTTATTATGTGTTTTGCAAGCACTTATACATTTTGGTACTTCAAAACCTTCGCACCCATCGCATAAATCAAGATCTATTATACTCATCATCTGAGAATTCTGCTTTGATATTTCTTGATCAGCTAAAAGTGGTGTAGCACTAGTCATAAGGGTAAATTTTAAAAAATTACGCCTATTCATCTTCTTATATCCTTATATATTTTTAAGGAATTATAGATAAAATAATATAAATTTTCAGTGATAAAGTTACCAAATGAAAAAAGATATAGAGCAATTTATAGATAAATTTAAAAAATTTAATTTGTCTAAAGAAGATTTAGATACCGTTAGTTCAAATGTTAAAATAATGGAATTTAAAAAAGGTGATGATGTAATAGTCGATAAAAATAGCTGTCAAGGTTTTATATATGTATTAAAAGGGAATTTAAGAGCATATGCAATATCTACAACAGGAAAAGAGATAACAGTATTTAATCTTAACTCTGGAGATGAATGCATTCTTTGTGCTAATTGTATGACTGATAATTTGCAACTTGAATTAAATTTACAAGCCAATAAAGATACAAAAATACTATTATTACACTCTAGTTACTTTTCAGTATTAAAAGATAAATACCCATCAATAGCATCTTTTGTAGTAGAGCTTTTATCCATAAGATTAGCTAGCGCTATTAAAGTTATGACACAAGCTCTATTTACGCCAATTACACAAAGGATTATTGATTTTCTTAAACAAAATGCTACAAATAATCAAATTCAAATTACCCACGAAATACTTGCTAGCCATTTAGGTACTGCAAGAGAGGTGGTATCAAGAATTTTAAAAGATATAGAAAAAGAGAATCTAATAAAATTAGAGCGTGGGAAAATAATTATTTTAAATTTATAATCTTTTGTGACTTTATCACTGATAAAAATAGAAAATCTATATATAATCATAATATCTATTTTCCTAATAAAGGATATATTATGAATGAAATTCAAAAATCCCGCAGAGACGCTCTAAAAATATTTACCTTAGGTTCTGCCTTAGCAGCTACTTCTGTTACTATACCTACACAAGCCAAAGCTGCAAGTGATTTATCTCCAAATATAGCTATCATAGGAGCTGGACTTGGCGGTATCACAATGAGTGCTCATCTAATAGATATAATGCCAAAAGCAAATGTTACCTTATATGATGCAAATCAAACAATGCATTATGAGCCTGGATTTACATTAATTGCTGCTGGTGTTTATACTACCAAAGATACAAAATATGATAAAGCAGATCTAATAAATGAAAAAGTAAAATGGATAAAACAAAATGTACAAAGTGTAGATCCAAACAATAATTCACTTACAACAAATGATGGCAATATCTATAAATATGATTATTTAATAATCTCTACTGGGGTGTATTATGATTTTCAAAGTGTAAAAGGTTTAAATGCTGATATTATAGAAGATCCTAACTCTAAAATTACTAGTATATATACTCCAAATGGAGCAACAAAATCAAATAAATTTATTCAAGAATTGGTTAAAAATGGTGGTAATGCTCTATTTGCCGAGCCAAATACACCATCAAAATGCGGTGGAGCAAATAAAAAGGTAAATATGCTATTAAATGATTTAGGTCAAAAAAATAACCAAAAATCTTTAAAAACTATACTATGTACAGGTAGTGCAAATATGCTCTCAAGCCCATTACACGCTAAGATGATTGAACAAATGTATATACAAAGAGATATGGAGTATAAAACACGCCACCTTTTAGTAGAAGTTGATACTATAAATCAAATAGCTAAATTTGACAAACTAATGCCTTATACTCAAGACTCAATACAAAAAATAGCAAAAGAGAGAGTAGAAATACCATATGATTATCTATTTGTAGTGCCTAGAATGAAAAGTGCTGATTTTATAACTCAAGCTGGTTTAAACACAAGCAAAGGCGATGTAGCTGGCAATTGGGTTGATGTTGATCAATATACATTACAACACAAAAAATATCCAAATATATTTGCACTAGGAGATTGTGCTGGGGTACCAAAAGGCAAAACAGGAGCAAGTATACGCAAACAATATCCAGTTGTAGGTGCAAATATATTATCTCACTTAAAAAATAAACCTTTAGAGGCTAAATTCGATGGCTATACAGCTTGTCCGCTACTTACTAGATATGGTAAGGCTGTTATGGTTGAGTTTAATTATAAAGGAGCTGCACCGACATTAGAATGTATGGGTTCTACAAGAGAAAGTTGGCTAAACTGGGCTGTTAAGGTATATTTAATGAAGCCTATGGTTATGCAAGCTATGATACATGCTAAAGCTTAAAAATAAAAAAAGGATATAATATGAGTAACTTAGATAAAACTATAAGACTAATAATAGCAGCTATAATATTTTTTGTATTTGGATTTGTATGCCAATGCTGGTGGTGGTTAATCGGACTTGTTCCTTTGCTTACTGCAGTATATGGATATTGCCCATTATACTCACTAATAGACAAAAAAAGTTGTAAAAAATAGCTATTATGCCTCAAACGAGGCATAATACTCTTAAAATCCATGTAATCTTTTTAAATCTTTATCTATTAATTTTTTATTACCTTTTTCATCTACGCTAACATAAGCTACTTCAGCAGTTGTAACTGGAACACACTCACAAAAATTAAAATTTACTACTTCTTATTATATATTATACTTGGAATTTTTGCAATTTTAAAAGATATCTATAAATCTATAAAAATCTTCATGATATTAGCTCGCTACTTAGTAATCTTAAAGTTTATACCGATTCACTCAAACAATCAAATAAACTAATTACTACCAAAGATGCGCTAAATTCAGATATAAATATTATCTCAACTAGATTTGAAATGATAGAAAAAAGAGTAAATAAACTCCCATATTACTTTTATGATAATATGGAAGATAGAATATTAAGCCAAGATATAAAGATTAAATTTCTACTCTTAGAGATTGCCAAAAGACAAGATAGGATAATTGCTCAAAGCGATCTACTTATCAGATGATATACCATGAACTAATCTATCTAAGACATATTTTTCTAAATCTTTGCGTGGAATTTCAAGCTTTATAGCCTCATTGTAGATTATCTCAATTTTTTGAGAGTATTTCTCATATGGAAAATATGGAAAATGAACTCTCCAAGCCGCACGAATCAGCTCAAGGCTAATGAGTCTCCTAGTCCAAACTCTAAAATAATCAAACCCGATAAACACGCAAGCAGTTAAAATCACTGTAATAATAACAGATATATGCAAATCAGCTTCAAATTTGCTAAACAAAATATGAAGTATCCAGACAAAAAGCGTTAAAACAATAAAGCAAAGAAGAGCATAAATAGCATAAAATCTACGATTTCTATAACGGAAATTTAACTTAGCAGGATCAATTAGCATGCCCTCATTATACAGACAATTAGCCTCTAAAAGATCACGAAAAAGCACCGGTTGCTTAGACACTACAAATAAATTTTTAAACATAAATTGCTTAATTTTCTCTATCATTTTCATACTTTTTAAATAATTTTTGATAGGCTATTATATCTAAAAATTAGTCAAAATCTGATAAAATAGCTCAAATTTAAAAAAGGAGCCAAAATGGCGGCATTGATATCTATGCAAAAGGTCTTTTTAAATGGTGAATTTGTAGATAAAGATAGTGCGAAAATAAGCATATTCGATCGTGGATTCATCTTTGGGGATGGGATTTATGAGGTTGTGCCGGTGATAAACTCAATTATAGTAGAAAAAGATGGATTTTGGGATAGATTTCAAAGAAGCTTAAATGAGATTAGCTTAAATTTACCCTATACACATGATGAATTTGAGAGTATATTAAACAATCTAATAGAGATAAACTCACTTAAAGAAGGTGGATTATATATCCAAATCACCCGTGGTGTAGCCCCAAGAGATTTTAGCTTTGTAAAAGGAGTTAAACCAACGATTATGGCCTTTGCTTTTAGTGATAGTGTGCTAGAGCATCCAGCAGCAAAAAGCGGTATTACCATCATCTCAACACCTGATATAAGGTGGAAGCGACGAGATATCAAGTCCATATCCTTATTAGGTCAATGCTACGCCAAAAATCAAGCTACGATAGCTGGAGCCGATGAGTGCTTTATGGTTGAAGATGGCTATGTAACTGAAGCTGGAAGTAGCAGTGCTTTTATCATAAAAGATGGCGCGCTTATCACCAAACCACTATCTAATGAGATTCTACCTGGAATTAGGCGTAATAGACTATTAAATTTAGCCAAGCAAATTGGCCTACAAATACAAGAGCGTAAATTTAGCATGGATGAAGTTTATAACGCAGATGAGTGCTTTATAAGTGCTGCGACTATAATCCTTTTGCCAGTCATTAAAGCCGATGGTAAGGCGATAAATGGCGGCAAAATCGGAGAATATACAACTAAACTTAGAGAGCTATATAAAAGGGCTTTAAAACTAGAGGCTAATATAAGTTGATAAATAGCACAATTGCCAATTTCTAATTATAAAGATATGATAAAGATTTAAATCACTCAAGCCTAGCAAAGCTAATACTATAGCGTTTGCTAAGCTTTAATAAATAGACCAAAGTAAGTAGCTTTAAAATGGTATCTCATCATTGATTTTATAACCATAAAACATCCCACTCATATTAGTTACACTGCTAGTATTTATATAGCTTAAAATCAAATTTATATTATTTACAAGCTCTATTAGCTCATCTTTTGTTTTTGGTGAGTATTTCTCATTTTTTATCATTTTTTGGAATTCTAACGCAAAAGTACGAACGCTTTTGGTTATATTTTTTTAAAATTATGGTAAAATACAAATATTTTTTAGGAGTTAAAATGGCTGAATTCACACAAGAACAATATCAAGAGTTTTTTGATGAGTTTGAAAAGGCTTATAAAGAATATGAAAATAAGGTAAAAGAGCGTAGGGCTCGTGGAATTCATGATTATAATGTATTTGATGTTTTGGAGGCAAAAGAAATTAAACATTCAAAGTTTATAGCCTCTTTACTTGACCCTAAGGGCTTACATTATCAAGGTGATTTGTTTTTAAATAAATTTATAGAAGTGTGTGGTATAGATGATTTTGGGCTTGATACTTCAAATGTGCTAATTTATAGAGAATATAAAAATATTGATATTTATATAACCGATGGCAATAAACACATAATAATAGAAAATAAACTCTGGACTGGTGACCACAATGAACAAGTCGCAAGATATATACAAACTATTATAGATGAACAAAACAAAGATGAATTAAGCGAAATTTATGAAAGAATTTTGGTTTTATATCTTACACCTTTTGATTATGTAATTGAAAAGTTAGGTGGCATTGATGAAGTAGGCAAAGACTATTTAAAACTAAGGCAAAATCAAGTAGCTTTTAGGCATATTTCATATGAAAATGAAATTTTAAAGTGGCTAAATGAAGTAAAAATTGAAATTGTTAATTTAACTGATTTAAATGTAATAATCACGCAATACGAAAAAGCAGTAAAAAATCTAATAAATGGAGAGAAAATGGAAAATAACTTAATAATAGAACAAATCAAAAAAAATTATAAGCTTTGTGCTGCAATACACGATAATTTTGAAAGCGCAAAAATAAATTTATTAAATGAATTGTTTAGCAAAGTTTCTGAAACTTTAAAAGAAACAATAAAGACAAATGATTGGACAATAGAATCTCACAAAATAACAAAAATAACACAGTATACTACATTTTTTTCTGCAAAATTAAATGAATATAATGGAAAAAACCACGATGGCAATTATATTTATTATTGCATAGAATCACGAAACGGATATAATAATATATTTTTTGGTCTAGTACGCAGTAATGAAGAAATGGATAAATTAAATAATGATTGTTTTCAAGATATTGTAAAAGAAAGTGATTATTGTACAGATAAAAGTTGGAAGAGCAGCGATTGGTGGGCATGGTGTTATAAAAAATTTAGCAATGCTGATGATTTGATTTTGGATTATTTAAGCAATGAAGAAAAATTTATTAGTGAAATCCGTTATGATTTGGAAAAATTAAAAGGTGTCTTAGAAAAATTAAACAAAAAACTTATAGAAAAATAGCTTAAAAAATACTCTTTAGCCAAGCAAATTGGCCTACAAATACAAGAGCGTAAATTTAGCATGGATGAAGTTTATAACGCAGATGAGTGCTTCATAAGTGCTGCGACTATAATCCTTTTGCCAGTCATTAAAGCCGATGGTAAGACCATAAATGGCGGCAAAATCGGAGAATATACAACTAAGCTTAGAAAGCTATATAAAGAGATTTTAAAAGCTCAAGCTAAAATAATATAAGAGAATTTAAAGGGTGAAATAGACTATTTTACCCTTTAATAATTATTTAAAAAAACTCTTTAAAAGCGAAGTTAAATTTGCTATCTCTTGCTCTCTTTGCTCTTGGCTAACGCTATTTCCAAGATGCTCTTTGATATGCCCATCCAAGACTTCTGCCATCAAAGATGTGATAGCGCCTCTTGCGGCACTAATTTGCTGAAGTACTTTAAAGCAATCTTTCTCATCTTCTAAGGCCTTTTCTAAAGCTGAAATTTGCCCTTTTATCTTTTTAATACGCAAAAGAAGCTTATCTTTATTTGCTACTATGTGAGCCATAATTTTCCTTTATCTTTTTATAAGTTATACTGGGGTATAGTATCATAATATTTTTAAAAAGGGTTTAATATGAGTAATAATATTTTAAATTTTTCATATAATCACAATTTTCACTCAGCTAATCTTACCGCCAAGAAAAACACGCTATATGCAATGATAATCACAATATCTATGATGATAGCTGAAATTATAGGCGGTATATACTTTAATTCTATGGCGTTACTAGCCGATGGTTGGCATATGAGCTCTCACGCATTAGCACTTGGACTAGCGTATTTTGCTTATATTATGTCAAATAGATATAAAAGCGATGCTAGATTTAATTTTGGTACTTATAAGATGGAAATTCTAGCTAGTTACACTAGTGCCTTGTCGCTTTTAGTGATTGCGTTTTTGATGATTTATCACTCTATTTTAAAGTTTATAAATCCAGAATCCATAGCATATAAAGAGGCGATTTTGATAGCTATTATCGGACTTATGGTGAATTTAATCTGTGCTTGGCTATTAAGGTCTAGTCACGATCATCATCATAACCATCATCACGATGATTTGAATTTAAAAGCTGCTTATATACATGTCCTTACTGATGCGCTTACTTCTATTTTGGCTATTGTGGCTTTGGGATTTGGGCTGCTTTTTGGAGCTGATTTTTTAGATCCACTTATGGGGATTATTGGTGCTATTTTGGTATTAGTGTGGGCTATAGGGCTATTAAAACAATCGGGCAAAATACTACTTGATGCTAATATGAATGAGCCAATAGTTAGCGAAGTGGTAGATATTTTACGCCTATTTAGAAGTGATATAGAAATCAAAGATCTACACCTTCTAAAAGTAGCAAATGACAAATATACTTGTATAATCTCTCTAAATTCCATTAATCCAATTGATATAAATCTTATCAAAAAAGAGCTATCAAAGCACGAAGAGCTAGTTCATATAATAGTGGAAATATATCCAAAAAAAATATTAAATTAAATTTTAATAACAAGAAGAAAATATGAATAAAATTTTAGCTATTATATTATTTACTAGTGCTTGCTAAGCTTTAATAAAGATACCAAAGTAAGTAGCTTTAAAATGGTATCTCATCATCATCTTCATCATCATTAAATTTAGACTTAGTAAATTTAGGCTTATTCTCATCATTAATTTTGCAACCATCAAACATCAAACTCATATCAGTTACACTGCTTACATTCCAGTTATTAAGCGGTTGATTGAAATTTTCGCAATTATAAAACATCTCATACATATCAGTTACACTGCTTACATCCCAGTTATCAAGTGGTTGATTGAAATTATAGCAACCAGCAAACATAGCACACATATTAGTTACACTGCTTACATTCCAGTTATTAAGCGGTTGATTAAAATTTTCGCAACCAGCAAACATTCCGCCCATATTAACTACACTGCTTACATCCCAGCTATCAAGTGGTTGATTGAAATTTTCGACACCAGCAAACATCCCGCGCATATCAGTTACACTGCTTACATCCCAGCTCTCTATACCGCTAAAATCTTTACGCTCAATCTTATAAAATAACTCACTCATATCAGTTATAGCGCTAGTATCTATATCACCTAAATTTACACTTTCTGCTATTACCAAACTTCTTAATTCATCTTTTGTTTTTGGATAGTATCGTGTTTTATTATTTACTATTTTTCTCTCTATAAAACATATCAACAAAAGTTCATCAATTAACTCTTGAGATAGTTTGTCTCTCCAGTTATTAAGTGGTTGATTGAAATTTATACAACCATCAAACATCTCACTCATATCAGTTACGCTGCTTGCATCCCAGTTATCAAGTGGTTGATTAAAATTTTTGCAATCATAAAACATATAACTCATACTAGTTACACTGCTTACATCCCAGTTATCAAGTGATTGATTAAAATTATAGCATTCATAAAACATCGCACTCATATTAGTTACACTGCTTACATTCCAGTTATTAAGCGGTTGATTGAAATCATAGCAATCAGCAAACATATCACTCATATTAGCTACACTGCTTACATTCCAGTTATCAAGTGGTTGATTGAAATTTTCGCAACCTCTAAACATCCCGCTCATATCAGTTACACTGCTTACATCCCAATTCTCAATACCACTAAAATCTTTACGCCAACTCTCATAAAATAACCAACTCATATCAGTTATAGCGCTAGTATCTATATCACCTAAATTTAAACTTTCTTCTCTTACTAAACTTCTTAATTCATCTTTTGTTTTTGGATAGTGTCGTGTTTTATTATTTACTATTTTTCTCTCTACAAAACATGTCAGCAAAAGTTCATCAATTAACTCTTGAGATAGTTTGTCTCTCCAGCTATCAAGTGGTTGATTGAAATTTTCGCAATTTCTAAACATCTCATACATATCAGTTACACTGCTTACATCCCAGTTATTAAGTGATTGATTGAAATTTTCGCAACCAGCAAACATCTCACTCATACTAGTTACACTGCTTACATCCCAGCTATCAAGTGGTTGATTGAAGTTTTCGCAATCTCTAAACATCTCACGCATATCAGTTACACTACTTACATCCCAGCTATTAAGTGGTTGGTTGAAATTTGTGCAATATTCAAACATCCCTCTCATATCAGTTACACTACTTACATCCCAGTTATTAAGCGGTTGATTGAAATTTTCGCAACCTCTAAACATCTCATCTAAATCAATTACACTGCCAAACATCCCGCTCATATCAGTTACACTGCTTACATCCCAGTTATTAAGTGGTTGATTGAAATTTTCGCAACCATAAAACATCATATGCATATTAGTTACACTGCTTACATCCCAGTTATCTATACCGCTAAAATCTTTACGCCCACTCTCATAAAATAACTCACTCATATCAGTTATGGCGCTAGTATCTATATCGCCTAAATATATATCTTCATCACAAATCAAATTTTCTAGTTCATCTTTAGTTTGTGGTGCATATAGCTTAATAGGAAAGAAATACTCCATATCCGCTACAGCTGTAATGTTGTAATCACTAGCAATACTCTTAGCTATAAAGCTATCTTGACAGATGATACCAGCTATCATATCAATTGGCAAATGCGTAGGTACAAGTGCCTCAGCCATCATTTTATCTCTTTTAGATTGCTTGATGGATTTATTGGCGTGGTTCCAGCCTTTTGACATCACCTCGCTCCAGCTGATAAACTGCGTATTTAGCAAGTCGCTAAGCTCATTTGCACATTCATATCTAGCAGCAGTGGCACTAGCGTTAGTAAATATCACCCCATCAGCTAGTAGAGCAGTTTTGTGAATTTGTAGGATTATAACCTTGCTTCCATAACTCTTTTGTGCTGAGTATAAGGTGGCGTTGCGTGGGTTGAAGTATAAGCTTACATATTCACTGATTGCCTTGCCATATATCGGCTCAGCGTGGGAGCGCTTTGGGTCAGTGGAGATAGCGCTAATGCCGTGACTCATTATATCGCTTAAATTATCAAGATTGGCAATATAATAGATGTAGCCATTTTTGAGTGGGAGCTTTTCTAGGGTGCTAATTATATTAGTTACTTGGAAAATTGCCATTAGTCTGCCTTTGGAATATAAATATAGTATTTTGATAGCTATATTATATCTTTATAAGTTTAAATTTAGCTGGATAATTTAGCGGTGAATTTATTTTAAAGCAAATGAAAATTTTTACAGATATAGCAAAAACTAATTTAGCTACAATCTAACTTCTACAAAAAACAAGCTAGCTTTGCTCTTATTTTGTAGCACTGATAAATGACATTGTTTATCTTTTGTGCTACTTGCATTACTATTTATCTACCAAAAAATATCTTTTTTCTTAAAATAAGTTAAATTTATACAAACATACTTTTTACAAAATATCAATTCATTTAATCTAATTAAGATAGTGGCAAATTTCACCTATTTGCAATAAAATGCAGAGTAAATAATAACAAATTGAAAGCCAAATTTGAGTACTTAAAATCTCAAATTTAGCCTATTAATCAAAATCCGTGTAATCGTTTTAAATCGCTATCTATTGGTTTTTTGTTGCCTTTTTCATCTACGCTAACATAAGTTACTTCAGCAGTTGTAACTGGAACACACTCACAAAATCCTTGCGAATTTAATCTTTGCACGACTACTTTTACCACTGTTGTTATTGAAGTTTGACCTACTTGAGTTATTTTTGCATAGCAACTAACAATATCACCAATAAATACTGGCTCTTTAAAAATTACCTCTTTCATCGAGATTGTTACAACTCTTATAGGCGCTAACTCTCTAGCAGCTATAGCCCCAGCAAGGTCAATTTGAGAAAGAATCCATCCACCAAATATATTTCCAGCTGGATTTGTATCGCTTGGCATAGCGACGATTTTTATCCTTGGTTCGCCCATATTTTTCATTATCAAATCCTTAATATTTTTAAATTGAAATTGTAACTTTGAATTATTAATTATAATTAAATTTAAGTTTAAAAAAAGCTATAATTCTAGCCACCGCTTGGGTAGCTAGAATTAGGTTTTGAATTTATTTAGATCATCTTCTAATCTGGTAGATACATCTTTTAGACTAGTTGATACTTCTAAGAATTGATGTACAATTTTAGCATTATTATCAAATGCTTCTACAGAGCTTTCAGACTGATCTAGTAGAGTCTTTATCTTTTTATTAATATCTATAGCCATCGATGATACCTCTTGAACTATCTGCATAGATTCGCTTGTAGCTTTTTGGGTTGATCTAGCTCTATCCATTAAATCATTTGCACTTGTGCTAATAAGTGCAATATTTTTAGCGTTTTCATTAAGCGAAACACCTAACTCCCTAGTAGATTCTATCATATTTTGAGCATTAGAGTTTATACCGCTTAAGGATTCATTGGTCTTTTCAGCTAAGATTCTAACCTCTTCTGCCACTACGGCAAACCCCCTTCCCATCTCTCCGGCACGAGCCGCCTCTATAGCTGCATTTAAAGCAAGTAAATTTGTTTGATCAGCTATATCGCCTATGATATCTAATACCTTTTTCATATCTTCGGTTTGGCTAACTACGCTTATTGTTTTTTGTGCTATCTCTTGTTCTTTAGCATTTGCTTCATTTAGATGAGTTACAACTTCGCTAAGAGAGTGTATCATCTCTTCTAGCTCATCATAAGATTGTTTATTAGCGCCGGCTGCTTTGCTTGATTTGTCAGTTGATATCTCTAACTCATCGGATATGCTTTTACTAATTGCGTATGACTCTTTGGCTTGAGCTTTTCCTGCTTCTGTGCTATTTAGGAGTATTGAAGCGTTGTCATTTAGCGTCATTGTCTCATTCTCTACACTCTTAGCACTATTTTGAGCTTTTTTGACTATGTCTTGAATTTTCTCTATAAATATATTAATATGCTGGCAAGTCTGACCAATCTCATCACTACTTTTAACTGAAATTCTAGCACTTAGATCGCCATCGCCACTACTTAAATCCTTGGCACGATTTAATAACTCCAACACTGGAGCAATAACAACCTTGCGAAGTACAACCAAAACAATAATAGCAGTTAAAATAAGTGAAATAGCAAAGATTAAAAAGAACATAACACTCTTATCTCGTAAATCTTTATCCATAGCATTTAATGAGTATGATAAATCCATCACGCCTAAAACATCATTTTCTTTAGATAAAGCATGACAAGCCAAACATTCGCTCTTAGCAATAATTGGAGTAACTAATCTTAATTGATGGTTATCTTTGGTTTTGATAGTCTCTGTATAATTTTTTGGATTTATAAATTGCTCTTTGATAATATTATCCTTAGGCACCACCTTATCTAATCCAAACCCTTCAGATACAACATCAGAACGATAAATATTTAAAGATGCTACGCCTTTAATTAAACTTGCATCATGAACTGATTTTTCTATAATTTGTGGGTCGCCTGTATTCATAGCAGTCTGAACTGTTTGAAAAATCGACGAACTAAGCATATTTAAACTATCTTTAGTAATTTGTGTAGATGAACTGTTAAATTGAGCTATGATAATAAACTGCATAACTACAAAGCTAATAAATAGCACAGCAATAATACTGAGAACTATTTTCTTACCTATGGTATTAATCATTTTGTCTCACCTTGAATAAAATATAGTGAAATTATACATCTTTAACTCTTACTAGAAGTTTAATAAGATAATTTTCGCCTAAAATAGGCAAACTTGGGTCGAATTTGACCCAAGTTAAATTAATGCAAGAAGTGTCTAATGCCTGTAAAATACATACTCATTCCAGCTTTATTAGCTGCTTCTATTACATCTTCATCACGAATTGAACCACCTGGTTGAATCACATTTGTAACGCCAACACTTGCTGCTATCTCTATACTATCAGCAAATGGGAAAAATGCCTCACTAGCTAATGCGCAACCTTTTAGATCTATACCCATATCATTAGCTTTAGCTACTGCAGCACGAGCCGCATCCACCCTGCTAGTCATCCCCATTCCAATAGCTAAAAGAGTGCTATCTTTGACATAAACCACACAATTTGATTTAGTTAAAGCTGCAATTTTCCATGCAATTTTTAGATCTTTTATCTCGCTCGGATTGGCGGCTTTTATCGTAACTTGTTTAGCATTATCTACTTCAGCATCGCTTATGCTATCTTTTTCTTGAAATACAAAACCACCATCAATATGTTTAAAATCCCATTTATAGCCAGATGTTACTAGAAATTTATTATTTTGTGTAAAGATTTTAGTGCGTTTTTTATCACTATAAAGCTCTAAAACACCATCTTCTACATTAGCAGCGATTATAACCTCTATAAATATCTCTTTAGTTTTAAGAGCTAGCTCCTTTGTAAGCGTACCATTTATCGCTACTACTCCGCCAAATGCACTAATAGGATCGCATTTAAGAGCTTTTATATAGCTATCAAGCTCATTTTCTCCAATAGCAAAACCACACGGATTAGCATGTTTGCAAATAGCAACTGCTGGAGCATCCCCAAATGCCGAAGCGATAGCTACAGCTGAGTTTATATCTGTCATATTATTAAAACTTGCTTCACCCTTTAACTGAGTAAAATTTAAACTTAAAAAGCTATCAAACTCATATGCAGCACCTTTTTGATGAGGATTTTCACCATATCTTGTATCAAATACTTTTGAACCAGTTATAAATCTTTTGGCACCAAATCCGCCATTAAATCTCTCATTCATATAGTTAGCTATCATAGAATCATATGCTGCAGTATGTTCATATGCTTTAATCATTAAATCACGTCTAAACTCATAACTAGCACTATCATTTCTAATAGCATTAAGTACCTTATCGTAGTCATTCATATCAGTAACTATTAAGACATCTTTGAAATTTTTAGCCGCACTTCTTACCATAGTAGGGCCACCAATATCAATATTTTCAATAATCTCTTCAAAATCATCTGTACGGATTGTAGTCTCTTTAAATGGATATAAATTTACACATACTAAATCAATACCTTTAATATCGTGCTTACTAGCTTGTTCTACATGACTAGCATTATCTCTTTTATGTAAGATTCCTCCATGGATTTTTGGGTGAAGTGTTTTGATTCTACCTTCAAACATCTCAGGACTAGCAGTAAATTCGCTAACTTCTATAACTTTAATACCATTATCTTTTAGCGTTTTATATGTACCACCTGTACTTAAAATCTCAAAACCTAAAGCCTCAAGTCCTAAAGCAAACTCAACTATACCGCTTTTATCGCTAACACTAATTAATGCCCTCATATACACTCCTTATTTAAATTTCGCTTTTAACATATCATATGCTTCATTTATTTGTTGCATTTTTTTAGTTGCTTGAGTAATTATCTCATCACTTTTATCCATCGTAAAATCAGGATGATACTCTCTAGATAATCTACGATAACTAGCCTTAATCTCTTCAAAACTAGCATCTTTTGAAAGCCCTAAAACTTCATATGGATCAATATTAGTATTTTCTTTAGATAAATTTTTAAATTCAGCCTCAAAATGAGCAAAAAGATCCTCTACAATACTCTTATGCAAGCCAAATCCATCGCAAATCTCTTGTAGTATTGCCTTTTCATTGCCATTAAATTCACCATCAATATAGGCTAAATTCATAAAAAATATTATACGATTTATCCAGATTTTTTGGCTAAACCTCATCTTTTGCTTATACTCTTTAGCAATAGCATAAGCTGAGCTATGGCTATCTTTATGCCAGGTATATAGCTCTTTTAAATCATTTCTAACATTAACATCTCCAAGCTTTAAGCATATATCATCTAATAAAAGTGATATATAATTAGCCTCATCTTTGCTTACTACTCCATCGCTTTTGGCGACTTTTGCAGTAAGCATTATAAGATATTTAGCATCATCATATTGAAGCTCTTGAAGGCTTTGTTTTTTATAGTTTGAATTAGCAAACCCTCGACTAAGTAACCAAAATGCGACAACAAGCCCAATTAAGATTAAAAATATATTCACTATCAATCTTCACTTTTAATAACAGCAGCAAACTCGCTAAAATAGATATTTTGCAGCTCTTTTAAGTCCATTTTAATATCATTAAGAATAAACTCATCACCACCACTTAAGCCAATTTTAATAAACTCAACTCCATATTTTTTAGCTAGCTCTTCAAATTTAATAGCATCTTTAACACCTACTACTGCTCTAGAAAAACTCTCATCAAATACAAAGCGACTATCATCAAATTTAACATCACCACTAAAACCAATAGAGCTAACTGCTGCAATCTTAGCTAGAGTTATAGCAATACCACCTACTCCTACACTATTGGCAAAAGCTAAAACTCCATTTTTATTAGCCTCAATTACTAAATCCCAAAGTGCTCTTTCTGCCTTATAATCAATCTCCTTTAGCTCTCCAGCGCATAGATTTGCTATAGCTTTCATATATAGCGATCCAGCAAACTCACCAGTAGTTTTACCAAGCAAATAAACACTCACGCCAGCACTATTAAATTCACTATCTAAGCTTTTATTAGCATCATCACCTACACCTACAGTTACAATACTTGGAGTTGGCTGAATGCTAATACCATCAGTTTCATTATACAAGCTTACATTACCACTAACTACTGGAGTATTAAGCGCAGCACAAGCCTCTTTAATCCCTTCACAACCTTGTGCGAACTGCCACATTACTTCAGGATTTTGTGGATTTCCATAGTTTAGACAATCTGTAATAGCTAGCGGAGTAGCTCCACTCATAGCCACTTTTCTACCACTTGTTGCAACAGCTGCAGCAGCGCCAATTCTTGGATTTACATAATTATATCTAGTATTACACTCCATACCCATAGCAATTGATTTGCCATTTTCTTTTATTCTCATCACAGCAGCACCTAGTTTGCCAGCTTTTTTAATTACATTTGTACCTACAGTTGAATCATATTGATCATATATTAAGCTTTTATTTGCCACATTTAAATCTCTTATTAATAGCTCAAATGCTTCTTGATTACTAATATTTGGCATATTATCTAAATTAATTTTTGCAATTTCATCAAGATATTTTGGTCTGCTAGTTGGGCGATCTAGCATAGGAGCAGCCTCGCTAAGTGGAGCAATAGGCACACTACCAGCTAGCTCTCCATGCCAATATAACTCCATCACGCCAGTATCAGTTACCTCTCCGATAATCTCAGCATCTAAATCCCATTTAGCAAAGATTGCTTTTATCTTATCTTCGCACCCTTTTTTAGCACAGATTAGCATTCTTTCTTGTGATTCACTAAGCATTAGCTCATATGGAGTCATTCCACTCTCACGCATAGGAACTTTATCTAGATACATTCTCATACCGCTACCGCTTCTGCCTGCCATTTCAAAACTACTTGAAGTAAGACCAGCTGCTCCCATATCTTGAATTCCTACAATATAATCGCACTTAAATAATTCTAAGCATGCCTCCATAAGAAGCTTTTCAGCAAATGGGTCGCCTACTTGAACGGTTGGGCGTAGAGATTTATTTTCTTCATTAAAGCTATCGCTTGACATCACAGCACCGCCTAAGCCATCTCTACCAGTCTTTGACCCAACATACATTACTGGATTTCCTACACCTTCGGCTTTTGCGTAAAATATCTCATCACTTTTACAAATTCCAAGACCAAAAGCATTAACTAAAATATTACCATTAAAACTCTCATCAAATGTAGTTTCACCACCTACAGTTGGCACCCCCATACAATTGCCATAATGGCTAATACCAGATACTACACCTTTTACTAAGTAGCGTTGATGGCGATTGATTTTTGTATCGCCACGCACTTGACCAAATCTTAAAGAGTTCATACTAGCCTCAACCCTAGCACCCATCGTAAAGATATCTCTAAAAATACCGCCAACTCCTGTAGCAGCACCAGCAAACGGCTCAATAAAACTTGGGTGATTGTGGCTTTCCATCTTAAATACAGCAGCCATACCATCACCGCAATCAATCACTCCAGCATTCTCGCCTGGACCTTGAAGAACCCATGGGGCTTTAGTAGGAAAGCCATTTAAATATTTCTTAGATGATTTATAGCTACAATGCTCACTCCACATTGCAGAAAATACACCAAGCTCAAGTAAATTTGGCTCGCGCCCTAAAATCTCTAATATCTTCTTATATTCATCATCGCTAATTTTATGCGCTTGTATCGTTTCTTTATCCATATGTTTCCCCTTTTAAATTTATTTTCCTAGACAAAAACTGCTAAACATTTTATCTAAAATTTCAGAATTTTGGAGTGGTTTTGTAATGCTTCCTATCTCTTTTATGGCTCTATTTATCTCATAAGCAAATAGCTCCAACACTGATTCATCTAAAAGCTCAGTTGCTCTATCAATTGCATTTTTAGCATCTTGGCATGCTTTTATTTGGCGATTTGAGCTTAGCATTATCTCATTTGTATCTTGTGAGTTTAAATATCTCTCAAGTGCAAATTTTAAAGCTGAGCATTCATCTTTTGCGCTAAGCAAAATCCCATCAATATCAAGATCAAATTTAAATTCCAAATCAGATTTATTCAATACAAAAATCACCTTTTTATTTAAACTATTGATAAAATCTAAAATAGCTATATCTTCACTATTACTAACTCTTGAGCTATCAAATACACAAATAATTATATCAGCGCTATTAGCAGCTCTTTTAGAATACTCTATTCCTATATTTTCTATATCATGATCACTATGCCTAATACCAGCGGTATCGATAATGCGTACTAAATGAGTGCCTACTTTTATCTGCTCTTCAATAGTATCACGAGTAGTACCAGGAGTATCGCTAATTATAGCACGTTCATAATTTAAAAGTGAATTTAAAATTGAGCTTTTACCTACATTTGGGCAACCGATAATAGCTACTTTATAGCCATCAATTAAGCCTTTTTTGGAATTTGAAATTGAGATTATGTGATCTAGCTTTGATGATACTTCTTTTAATTTTAGCTTAATTTGCTCCATTATATCAGCTGGCAAGTCATCATCAGCATAATCAATACAAGTCTCAGTATAAGCTAGAGTTGATATTAGTTCATCACGCAAAGTATCGCAAAATAAACCAAGCTCACCACTCATAACTCTAGCTAAAATTTTAGCCGCACCTTCGCTTCTAGCATTTATCAATCCTTGAATACTCTCAGCCTTAGCTAAATCGATTTTACCATTTAGTAGTGCTCGTTTACTAAATTCTCCAGGGTCAGCTACCCTAGCTCCATAAGCTAAAATTTCATCTATAATTAAATTTGCTACAACTACGCCACCATGAGTTTGAAACTCCACAACATCTTCACCAGTAAAACTAAATGGAGCCTTAAAATATATAACAATAGCCTCATCTAAGACATTGCCATCTCTATCTTTTAACTCTTTTAAATGCGCAACTCTAGGCGTTAAACTACCACATATTTTATCAGCAATGCTTAGAGCATCTTTGCCGCTAAGTCTTATAATCGAGATTGCTCCTACTCCATACGGAGTCGCAAGTGCTACAATATTCATTTTTTATGAAAATCATTTATAACGATAAATTTGCCTTCATCGCTATTTTTAATTCCGACATATTTATCTGGGAATCTATCTCTAAGCTGTTCTAAGGCAATCTTAACAAGAACACCATCAAGTGGCTTAGTTTGAGCCTTTCCAATCAGCTCTACTCTTTCGATTACACCGCTTAAATATGTTGCCATACTACTCTCTTGATTTTTTAAAAATTCAGCAATCTCTAAGCGAATTCCTTTATTATATCTAGCATTTATCCAATTAAATAATAAATATGAAATCGCCTTATATCTATAGCCCTCCTTGCCTATCATTAGCGCTGCATCAGCTCCATCAAGTTTGATATATATAGTATCGGCATCATAAATTGAGAGTTCACTTACTTCAATATCAAATGAACTTGCTATCAATAATTTATCAAGTCCTGCTCTAATTTCTAATAAAATATCATCTTGAGAAGGTTTATTTTCATCTATTTTATGAAATGAATCAAATATAGAGTGGTCGATATTTAGTACTGGTTTTTTGGCTATTTGTTCTTTAGCCGATCTTACTTCGGCCCTATTTTCAGTTTTTAGCTCAGATTGAAGTTTTGGTTCTGATTGAGATTTTAGCTCAGATTTATCTTCACTTTTATTGCTAGTTTCAGCCTTTAATGGTTTTGGGGTATGATGTTTTAGCTCTTTTATCTCTCTTTCACTGCGCTCTAGTTTTGATTTTTTAGCCTTTTTTTCAGCCTCTTTTTTAACTACAACTTCAAAAAGTCCATCTTTTTGAAAAAAACCAAAAAAGCCTTTTCTAGATGGTTTAATCGGAGTAATTTCTAAATTTATAGTAGAGCATCCAAGTTGGCTGGCTGCTTTTATATAAGCAGCCTCTAAATCCTTAGCTTCTATCCTAATGCTCATGGCGTTTCTCCGCTATCTCTTGAGCTTTATGGCGAGCAAATATTTTATTTACTACCATTTGTTGTGCTATAGAACACAGATTGTTGATAAACCAATAAAGCGTTAAACCAGCTGGGAATGTAATAAAGAAAAATGTAAATATCAGCGGTAGAAATTTCATAATCTTCTCTTGCATTGGATCAGTAAAATTTGTTGGAGTGATGTGTTGCTGAATATACATCGTAATACCCATAAGTATAGGTAAAATAAAATATGGATCAAGCTCTGCAAGGTCGTTAATCCATAATATCCATTCAGCTCCTTTTAACTCAATAGCATTTAATAAAACCCTATAAATAGCAAAGAAAATTGGAATTTGAATTAAAATCGGCAAACATCCGCCCATTGGGTTTGCTCCATGCTTTCTATATAATTCCATTACATGGGCGTTGATTTTTTGAGGATCTCCTTTATATTTAGTTTGGATCTCTTTCATTCTTGGAGCTAACTCTTTTAGTTTATTCATTGATACCATTCCCTTATATGTTAACGGGAATAAAACTATACGAATAATAATAGTAAGCGCAACAATAGCAAAGCCCCAGTTACCTATAAACGAGTATAGCCAATCAAGTAATAAAAATGCAGGTTTAGCAATGAATGTAAACCAACCATACTCAATAGTATCAACTAAACTTGGTTCAATAGCTTTTAAAGTTTTATAATCTTTTGGCCCAATGTAGCCTTTAGCGCTAAAATTTCCAATATTTCTAGCAAAGCTTAAGGTATTCTCATCGGCATCATTTTGGATAAAGACTTCCATTGATCTTTTATTATCATAAAATAGAGTTGTATAATATCTATCACTATTTGCTAAAAGATCAACACTTCTAAATATTTCATTCCCCTTAGCATCACCATCTTCTATAATCTCTAAACTATCATCTTCTTTGCGTAATAAAACCCCATGAACTGTATATCCATCTACTGCTACAATTGGACGAAATCCAGCAGTGATAAAATACTCGTGATTTGAGTTTACCCTAACATCAATATCATATGATCCATCTGGGTGAAAAGTTAAATTTTTCACTACGCTAAATGAATCTAAATTTTGTGTAAGAGTAATATTGGCTGGGGACTTAGTAGCATCAATTTTATCACTACTTACAGTATAAGCAACCTTAAAGGCTTTTTCATTTATAGCTGTGTCTGAGAAACGAATCTCAAGCGGAAGTGGCGAGCTAGGTTTTAAAAGTGAAATTTGTTCACCATTTTCATTTTTAAATTTAGAATCTTTTAGTGTAAAGTTGCTAATTCTTCCAAGCTCATCAATTGTAGCGCTATAAGTTGCACCTTCAATTGTAGCGATATTTTTACTAATTTGTTTTGGCGCAATAGCTGCTTTATCTGTCGTAGAGTTAGCTAAATTAGTAGCTGGTGCGCTTTGATTTTGTTCTACTGTTTTATTTGTATCAATTAACGGCTTTGGGACAAACAACGCATCATAAGCTATAAAAAATAAGACAGATATAACTGTGGCTATTATCAGCCTTTTTTGGGTTGAGAGTTTATCTAACACTTCTTTTCCTTTGATAAGTCAAATGCTTTTATTAAATAAAATTTATCTTTTTTATGCCGAATAAGCCAAAATTTTGGCTTTACATAACTCTGCTTTAAAAATAGATAAGAGGGCGTAAATTTTCGCTTAATAATAGGATAATCTATGCCACCTCTAAAGAGTTGATTGCATCGCAGAATTCTAAGGCTAATGGCAAAAATAGAGGCGACTATCCCGCTGTGGCTAAGCTGCCAAAGAGCATACTCAGAACAACTAGGATAGTATCTGCACGACCTTGGCAATAATGGTGAGATATATTTTTTATAAAAAATAACCAAACTAGTAGCAATTTTCATTAATTTGCGCCTATAAATTTGCAATCAAAATGAACAAAAAGAGCGCTAAATTATCTACTCAAAGGATAAGAGCGCTCACTATCTTATAGAGTCCATCCTTTTTAACGCCCATCTAAAACTCTTGCAAATTTTATCAAAGGGCACCTTATCTGCTCCGCTTTTTGCAATGAAGATATATATACCATCTTTTAGATCACTACTAAGTGTGGAAAATGCAGCACGAAAAAGCCTTTTGACCCTATTTCTTACAACTGCCTTTCCTATCTTCTTACTTGCTACTGCGGCGAATCTACTCGTATCTGACTCTAAAAAATAGACAACTGCTAAATCACAATGCCATTTTTTGGCACTTTGATAGACTCTGCTAAACTCTTTACTATCGCTAATAGAGTCAAATTTATTAATTTTCAATTTAGCTCTTAGGCAGCTAGTCTTGCTCTACCTTTTGCTCTTCTAGCGCTAATTACTTTACGACCGTTTTTGGTTTTCATTCTAACGCGGAAGCCATGAGTGCGTTTTTTAGGTGTTTTATGTGGTTGATAAGTTCTTTTCATAAACTTTTCCTTTAGGTAAAAATTAAGTTTTGGATTCTACCTAAATTTTACTTAAACTGCTTTGAATTTTTATAAATTTAATTTAGCTATATCTATTTAAATTCAATCTAAAGCAAATTACGCTAAAATCAAGAAATTTATTTTGGAATTTAAGATGATACTTTATGATCAAAACTATGAAATGATTGGTATTAGTAGCGAAGGACTTTCGCTTTTTGGCTTTTTAACTCCAGAGGATTTTTTTAGGAGTTGTAATGATATTAGTGACTATTTTTTAGAGACTAGTCCGCTATATAATGCTAAAAATCACTACATAGACCTAATAATCTCTCAATCTCAAAGCAATATCCAAGATATGCAAATTAAGCTTGATAATGGCGATATAATGAGTGTAAAAATCGCTGTAGAGGTGGTAAATTTAAAGGATGTAAATGAACATTATTACAGTGTTAAATTATTATTTGATGGAAATCGTCTATCATATGTTAATGATAAAAATAGATGGCTTTGGGATATTTTATATATTAGCCGTTTAGATGCAACCGAATTCAAGCGTAGAATGCTAGAATTTACCCAATTTGCCCGTCAAAACTATGAAAAATTATATGAAGCAAAACTATTACTAATTGATGCAAATGATACTATAAGAGAGCTTGCCCAACTAGCAACAAAATTAAAACTAACCGAATTTTGTGAAATCTTAATTAATATTCAAGCAACTAGCGATGAACAGCTACTAAATGATGAATTTTATAAATATACTAATTTTATAACAAATATAGAAAATATAATTCAAAGCGAGATGCAATGAGATCATACTTTAGCTTACTTGGAATTTTACGCTTAATTGCTACATTGCCACTATTTGTAATATTTTTGATATCTAGTTGGTATCTAATTTTTCAATATAATCTTAGTATGAATTTAAAAGAACTACGCCATGAATTTTCAATTGCTTTAGATCTTGCCAATCTCTCAAAAGAGTTAGATAAAGAGATGATAATCAATGATACTAATAGCAAAAATGTCAATCGGCAAATTACTGACCATACAATAGAACATATCAAACAGCTACATAGTAACGAACTAGGCTTAAACGAGATTTTAAACCACTTAGAGTCCTTACCTCAAATTCGCTACACGCTAGATGATGTAAATTTAAATAACTCCGAAGTTTTAAGCTACTTTAGAGATTTAAACTTGCTGATTAAAAATGAAATTTTTAACCTGAGGGAACATGATCTATCAAATAGGCTAAATCTATTTATTTTTACATTTATATCCTCTTATTCTAATAGCATTTCAATTAGTGCCAAGCGTGATTTGGTAGCTAATATCATTAATCACAGAGCACTTAATACACAAGAGCTTTTATTATGGCTAGATTTGATTAGAAATAATGGATTAAATTACGGCTATTTACCTGATAGTTATGCAAAAAAACAGATAGAAGCGATATTTAAAAGCGAAAATTATAAGCAAGCTATAGACAACTTAAGTACTTTTACAATAGAGTTGATTAAAAATGGTGAACCAAGTATTTATTTAGCACAAAAATATTATGATTTAATCAGTGATGAATTAGAATTTTCATATCAAATACAAGATGTAATCAGTTCTCAAATCAAAACTGAGCTAGATGAATTTGAAAAAGATTTATGGATAGATTCTATTTTGGCTTTTATTGTTTGGATTATTAGTATAATTTTATCACTAGTATCATACTATACTAAAAACTATATAAAAGCCAATATTGATAACCTATCAAAAATTATCGATAAAATCAAATCCGTATCGGCTACCAACCCGCTAGAATCTACTCAAACTGCAACTTTAGAAAATGGTCATAAAATTATAAATGAAGCCTTAGATAAAATAATCGCTCAAAAAGATATCGCCCAAAGTGATAGCCGCTCTAAAACAGCATTTCTAGCTAATATATCTCATGAGATTAAAGCGCCATTAAATGGTATTTTAGGCTTTAGTGAGCTATTAAAGAGCCGCTCACTAGGTAAAGATGAAAAAGAGTTAATTGATATAATCGAACAAAGCAGCCAAAACCTACTAAAAGCTATTAATAACATCATAAATATGGCAAAAATTGAAGGTGGAAATGTCGAGCTTTATGAGAGTGATTTTAGCCTTTATACTCTATTTGATGAGATTATTAACTCCTACTTTAATAGACTTTTGGCTAAGAATTTAACCTTAACCTACTACATCGATCCAGAATTGATGGTAACTGTCTTTAGCGATGAAGACAAAATTAAACAAATCGCTATAAATCTAATCGATAATGCTATTAAATTTACCCAAAGTGGCGGACAAATTACTGTGTATGTAAAAAAATTACAATCCACAAATGGTAATATTAGCTTTAGCTTTATGGTTAAAGATACTGGAATTGGTATTGCTCAAAATGCTTTAGGCAAGATTTTTGATAACTTCTATACCAATGAAAATGCAACTAAAACATATGGTGGAACCGGTCTTGGGCTTAGTATTATTAGCCAATATGCTAAAATGCTAAATAGCAAAATTAATGTCAAAAGCCAGCTAAAAATTGGAAGCGAATTTAGTCTAGATCTAACCTTAAAACTCCACTCAAATGTAGATAAAAGCTATGCAAATCTTTTTAAAGGTTCAAAAGTTTCAATCATTCCTGAAGGAATAAGCGATGATAATTTAAAAATTATAAATTTATATTTAAACTATCTTGGAGTTATAGTTGAGCCAAATTTAAGCCCAGCAATTGGTAAATTTAAAAATGAAAAAGATTCAAAAGATATCGAATTTAGCGATCTTAATCACGGCTTTAGTCCTAGCTTAATCTCGTTAATAAATGCCTTGTTAAATAGCCTAAAATCAACTCAAAAATATGACCTAAAAATTCTAATAGGCACAAATGATAAGAGCAAAAAAACAAAAGAGATGTTTGAAGAAATTTGTACCAGTGTCGATGTAGTAAATGATGGTAAAAGCTTATATGAGCTTACTTTAATTAATAATTATGATGCAATTTTTACAGATATTGCACTAGATAAACAAAATGCGCTAATTGCTGCTACAAATATCATTAGTACTCAAGATGAAAAGGATATCGAACGAACACCGATAATTGCAATGTTATCAAGTTCTAAAGAGCAAATTAATAAAACAAACTTGCTATTTGATTATTATCTACAAAAGCCGCTTTTAAAATCGCAAATTATCGAAATCTTAGCAAGTATTGGTAATAAAGATCCACTTAATGCATTAGATGGCACAAGAGATATTTTATTATTTAAAAAGAGCAAAATGGAAAATAGAATTTATCACGCTGTACTATCAAAAGTCTGCCATACGATAGATACTGTCGATTCATTTGATGAGCTTGAAGAGGCTACGCAAAATAGAGCATACAAGTTGGTTTTGATAGATTATACAGCAAGCTTTTTTGATGCTAATAGAATTTTAAATATTATCAAAAATAGCTCTCAACTGCATAATTTTGAGAGTAAAGTCGTATTATTTATCGAACCAAACAGCAAAATCCCAACACAAATTCAAGCCCAATTTACTCAGCTAATTAGCACAAATATTAGTAAATCTAACTTAGAAAATCAGATAAAAGAGCTAATCCAATGACAAAACTAAATATTTTAGCAATTGATGATGATATAATAAGCATTAAGCTTTTAGAGCTAATTTTATCTGATAATTTATATATCTCTAGCATTACTACAGCAAGTGATGGGCTTGAGGCTATGGAAATTTTAGAGAGGCGATTTGATATAAATTTAATACTTTTAGATATCTATATGCCAAGATTAAATGGTTTTGAATTTTTACATAATTTTAAAAGTCGCAAATATCTCCAAGATATTCCAATTATCGTAATTAGCACTGATGCAACTCTTCGTCAACGGTCAATGGAGCTTGGAGTACTTGCATTTCTTGTAAAGCCAATTAGTAAAAAAACGCTAGGTAAATTAATCAAGCAAGTTGCCAATAATTCAAGCTAAATTTAACTCAATTTTCTTACCAAATCCTAAGGTATTATCTGTAAATTTGAGCCACTTTAACTCTATTTTATATAAATTTAAATTCATTAGCTTAGCATAAATAAAGCGTGATATATATGCATTTTTCTCCACTTCATTATCTACTAGATATATAGACCCACTCGCTTGAAGACCCTGAATTTTGCCAACTATTTTTGTTTGCAAGGCGATATTTATAAAAACCCTACTATCATTTTTAATCACTTTAGCATGATAGCTATCATCGCCAAAAGCAACAATAATTAAATTTGGCTTTAAAAAAGCGTAAAAACAACTACATAGATATGCGCCACTTTTCCCATTTACTCCAAGGGTTAAAATATGCTGACTATCTATAAATTTAGCTATTTTTTCATCCATTTTTCATCCATTTTGGCACTATTTTTGCTTAATTTTAGCCAAATTTGGCTTAAAATATATCGCATTTTAACCGATATACTATAAAATTTTAAGGATTTTCAATGATTACAAACAGCTACGCAAACGCTTCATATAATGCGTTTAACTACTCATTTAAAACTAGCTCTGGCGATACCATAAATCTTGCGATGTATGATAATAAAGAGTTAGCCTACTCAAGCAAGAACTCCAAAAATTCAAGCGAACAAAGCCTAAATCTACGCCATACATATGGGTATAAATTTGAGCTAAATAGTCAAAATGGTATAAGTGAGCAAGATAAATTAGAGATTGCAAAAGCGCTAGAAGAACTCCGCCCAAAAATTGATGATTTTATGAAACATATCAAAGAAAATGAACCTTTTAGCGATGAAACTATCTCAAATATTGCAAATTCACTCAAAAAAGAGTTACCAAATTTAAATAGCGATGATGCTAAAATAGAGTTAAAAAGTTCACTTTTAGATATGTTTGATGAGATGCTAAAAGAACATAAAACTAAAAATAACAACTTAAATAAATCTCTACTAGAACAGACTCAAAAGCTATTTGAAAATATGCTAAAACCGCAAAATAATCTAAATTATTATGCATAAGCTTGCTACTTTAGCAAGCTTTTTTAGGCCAAATTTCATATATAATTAAACAAATTTACTGTATAATCTTAAATTTAAAATTTTAAGGCGTATATTATGATGTATAGAAATTTAATAAAAGAGATGTTAAATCTCCAACAGCAATTAAATGATGATACTAATGGTATTGGCTGGGAGATGGGGCATACTAAAGATGGTAAATTAATTAGCTGGAAACGTTGCATTTATATGGAGTGTGCTGAGCTAATTGATAACTTTGCGTGGAAGCATTGGAAGGCTATAAATTCTCCACTAGATGTAGATAATGTTGCCATTGAAATTGTTGATATTTGGCACTTTATTATGAGTCTTGGACTAGAGAAGTATAAGATAAATTCCCTTGGCGATATTGATAATTTAACTGATGATATAGTATCAACTAGTGGATTTAATGAGTTTTGTAAAGAGCCATATAATATAAAAGAGTATAGTATCTATGAAATTATAAACGATACTGAGCTAATTATAAATCGCTGCAGTGGATTTAATATAAATTTCTTCGACCTTTTAAGAGATTATTTTAGGGTTTCATTAAAATGTGGAGTAAATTTACAAAAGCTATTTAATATCTATATTGGCAAAAATGTTTTAAATAAATTCCGTCAAGATCACGGCTATAAAGATGGAAGCTATATAAAAATTTGGAATGGTGTAGAGGATAATGCTGTGATGAATGAAATTTTACAAAATAGCGCTAGTAGCGTAGATGAAATTTACGCTAAACTTAAAACTGCCTACCAAAATATCAAATGAATAGTATAATCAAACGCTCGCTGAGCGACTTTTTAACTTTTAGATTTTTAGCACTTTCATTTTTGCCGCTTTTTATTTCACTTGGCGGCTTGATTGGGTTAGTGATATATTTTGGCGGTGATGTTTTTAGCATTTTAGCCCGTCCTAGCATTGAAGCATATGCTAATGGAGATGGATTTATAGCGTGGCTTTTATCTCTTAGCATTGTGCAGTTTATGATAACTTCATCATTTTATCTAATTAGTATATTTTTAGCTATTTTATTAAGTGTAGCAATTGCAGGTATTATAACTGGATTTTTAACACCATATGTAGTTAAATATATAAACGATAAGTATTATGGTTATAACTCAACTCCACTACCTAGTAATATGCATGTTTTTAAGCTAATTGGTATTACGATTATTAAATTTATTCTAATATTTTTAATATGTATACCCCTTTTATTTATTCCTGTGTTAAATTTATTTATTCTAAATTTACCATTTTTTTATCTATTTTATCGCCTAATGCTCATTGATATAGCTAGTAATACTTCTGATAGCTTAATCTTTGAAATAGATATGCAAAAAGGTGGTGGGGTTAAATTTTTTAGCGCTTCAGTACTATTTTATATTCTAACATTAGTGCCATTTGTTGGACTATTTTTACAAATATTCTTTGTAATATTTTTAAGTCATATATTGTTAGAGAAAAATTCAAGAGGATTTTAATGAAAAATATTCTATTTTTTGGTTTTATTGGTTTAACCTGCGTATTAATGTATCTTAGCCAAAGCTTTCTTACTATTATTTTTGGAATTTGTATATTTTTATATGCTATGAGTGTATTAGAAAAAAGTTTTTCTATGATGGCAAGTCTAGATAAATTTTTAAAAAAAATGACAAAAAGAAACTTCCAAAGCTTTTTATTTGGTGCAGTTAGCGCTACAGTAATGCAATCAAGCGGTCTCGTTAGCGTTCTTGCAATATCATTTTTAAGTGCTGGGCTAATCACATTAGCCTCAGGTTTAGCTATCATTTATGGAATAAATTTAGCCACTATTACTACTGGCTGGTTTTTGGCTGGTTTTGGTCTAAAGGTAAATATCGCTGCTTACTCTATGCCTTTAATAGTTATAGGTATGTTATGCATGGTAAATAAAACTGAAAAAATTAAAGGTTTTGGATATTTTTTATTTAGTATCGGTCTTTTATTTCTTGGAATATCTTATATGAAAGGCGGCTTTGATCATATCAAAGATAGCATTGATCTATCGCAATTTGCGATGTCTGGAATGGCTGGGTTGATTGTTTATACCTTTGTAGGAATTATAGTTACGGTATTAATCCAAAGCTCGCACGCATCTCTTACTCTAGCTTTAGCAGCACTAAGTGCAGGACAGATAACCTATGATAATGCTGTTGGTATTGCCATTGGCTCAAATGTCGGCTCAACTGTGATGGCAATTATTGGCTCCTTAAATGCAAATATGGAGGGTAAAAAGCTCACTGTTGCTCATGTGTTATTTAATGTAACATGCGCAATTATTAGCGTTATACTAATCGTACCTTTTATGTATATTACTGATGTAACTAGTACATATTTTGGAATCGCAGATGATGATTACACTCTTAGACTAGCAGTATTCTTATCATATTTTAACGCATTAGGGGTTATTATATTTTACCCGCTTATTCCATTTATGGAAAAACTTTTAAATAAATATATGAAAGACTCAAGCAAAAGAAGTAAAATCGATAGTGCTAAATATCTTGATGAGAAATCTTTGCAATTCCCTGATAGTGCGCTTGAAGTACTTGGCAAGGAGCTTTTACATCTTTATTCTAATGCAAACTCCATTATAGCTAAAGCTATTAGCATAAGTAACAGCGATATCCAAAATAGTGATATTTCAGCAAAAGATATAATAAAGCTACGCCAAACTCCAATTAAAATGGATTATGATGAACTATATAACAATAGATTTAAAGAGATTTATAGTCAAATCATCGACTACGCTATATTAGCTGGAACCAATGCAAAACCTGAACAGTTAAGTAAATTTATGGATATTAGGCATGCAGCACTAATTATGGCTGAGACGCTAAAGGATATGAAAAATACTCAACCAAATGTCTTTAAATATATCACTAGTTCTAACCAATATGCCAAAGAAGAGTATGATAGATTAAGAGTTGAGATGTTAGAGTGCCTTCGCATTATGTATAATATTGCAAGCATTAAAGATATAGATGAGTTAGAAGCTCAAATAAAAAATCTACGCAAAATTTACAATGCATATGATAGTGAGTTTAACTTTGATGTGCTAATCATAAATAAAAAAATTACCAATAAAATGGCAACTTCTCTTATGAATGATACGGCACTGATGAAGAATATAACTAAAGGTATGCTAAAGGTTGCTGAGATGATATTTGCACATCATCACAATCAATCATTAAATGAAAGTATAACTGCGTGATAGAATATGATAAAGCGTCCACATAATAAATATAAAAAAGTTAGAAATAATGTCGAACAGCCTTTAATGCAGTGTAAAAAAGAGCAGTTTGTTTTAAAGATTTCACTAGCTTGTGCTGTAGCGCTAGCAGTTTTTGGAATTGCTTATGGAATTTATATTGGTTCTAAGGCAATTATTTTTGATGGATTAGTAGCATTTTTATCAATTATCTTAATACTACTTAGCGTTATCACATCTAAATTTATATACAAAGAAGATGATGATACCTTTCAGTATGGATATATGCGCTTTGAGCCAATGGTGAATCTACTTAAAAGCCTAATTTTACTCTTGTTATGTATGTATGCGATGGTTAATGGAATTCAGGCGATTTTGTCTGGTGGATATGAAGTTGAATTTGATAAGGCTATGCTTTACTCATTTTTCTCTATGATCTTATCTATTGGAATTTGGCTTTTTACATCATATCAAGCCAAAATTTTACAATCTCCTCTAATCTCAGTTGATAGTCTTGAGTGGCTAATTGATAGTGTGCTATATCTAGGTGGATTTGTAGTTTTTGGAACAGTTTGGCTATTTGATAGAGAGAGCCAATCAGAATGGGCTAAATACCTTGATCCAGGACTTTTAGTAGTACTTTCAATAATTTTAGGTGTTATGCCACTTAAGGTTTTTATAAAAAATTTAGCCGATTTGGTGATGGTCGCACCAAAAGATATGGATGAGAAGATAGATACCCTACTTCAAAATATATCCAAAAAATATAATTTTAGCGACTATGATACGCATGTAGCAAAAAGCGGAAGATTTTTTATGATTGAGGTAAATATCTTAATGGGAGAGTCATTTAAAATTCAAAATATAGATGAGATGGATTTAATCAGAGATGAGATAGAACAGGGATTAGATATCCCAAGTTATAAAATTTGGCTAAGTGTGAGCTTCACTAAAAACCCAAAATGGCTTTAATCAAATTTAGCCTTTTTATTTATCATCCACCAAAGAATCGAAAATTGTAAATTTGGCGCTTTAACCTTACTCTCATCATATATAAAGCTTAGAATCTCATCACGCTTTATAAAGACCAATTCTATCTTCTCATCATCAACACCGCCACCACTTGAAACCTTCATACTCTCATCAATCTCACCATAAAATAGCGTTTGAGCATTCGCCCCAAATCCAAGAGCAGTAAAGCTACTAGTCACTCTCTCAACGCTACCAACTCTATATCCAGTCTCTTCTAGAATCTCTTCAATTATCGTAGCTTTGGTATCTAATCCCTTATCCATAATTCCCGCACAAAGCTCATAAGTAAGGCCATTTTTGATTGGAGTTTGATTTTTCTCTTGATAGTACCACACAGATGGGCGAAACTGCCTAACAAACAAAAACGACTCAAATTCCCTATGATAGAGCAAGCAACTCACGCTATCATGCGCTTCTACGCAATCCCAACGCTTATTTTTGCCATCTTGATTATATAAAATACTAAATGGCTTAACAAATTTAGACTCTTTTAATGCTACAACCCTTAAATCGCTTATAGTAAAATCCATGTCGCTAATCCTAAAAATACAAAAAATCCTATAATATCTGTCGCTGTAGTTAAAAACACAGTGCTACCAACAGCGGGATCAAGCCCTATTCTCTTTAAACTAAGCGGGATAAATGTCCCTAAAAATGCCGCCATAATGATATTAGCCACAAGTGCTATTGCTATGACTACTCCAAGCATTGGCTTATCAAACCAAAGCCCCACCAAAATACCTAAAAACAGAGCAAAGATAAGAGAGTTAAAAATAGCCATTATAATCTCTTTTTTAAGCACTACCCAAAAATCCCCAATCCCTATCTCACCAAGGGCCAATCTCCTTACAGTAACAGCTAGTGTTTGATTACCAGCGTTACCACCCATACTAGCTACTATTGGCATCAAAACAGCTAAAGCAACCAAGCTCTCAATAGACTTTTCAAAAAAGCCAATCACAATTACACCCAAAATCGCTGTAATTAAATTCACAAACAGCCAAGCCGCCCTAGCACGGCCAGTCTTTACTAATCCCTCTTCTTCAGCATCATCATTAACCCCTGCTAGATTATAGATTTGCTCAGTTGCACTCTCTTCTAAAAAATCGTGAATATCATCTGTTGTGATACGGCCAAGTAGCACACCAGCTCTATTAGTCACAGCAATAGCGCTCAAATCATAATCCATAATAATATCCACAGCTACTTTAATATCATCACTATCAATAGCAAAATGTGGTTTAAATCTCTCCTCATCTTCGCTCACTATTTGACTTAAATTTAGATTAAAATCATATGTTATAAGATCCTCAAGAGCAATTGTATGCTTTAATACCCCTTCATTATCCACAACAAACAAAGAAAATACATTTTCTATCTTATCTTCTTGCTTCATAATGCGAAATCTAGCTATAGCGCTACTTAAACTCTCATCTAATCTAGCGCTAAATAGCTCTGTTTGCATATATGCACCAGCTTCGTTATCTTCATAATTTATAAGCTTGCTAATCTCTTTTTGGCTATCTATTTCAAGCGAGCTAAAAAGCTCTTTGGCTTTCTCTTCATCTATCTCTTCTATAGTCTGTATAAGATCAGTAGCGTCATCACTCTCAAGCTCATCGATCGCTTCAGCTATCTTGTCATTTGGAAGATTTTCTATCACATCTCGTAGCATGTGATCAGGCATCTCCATAGCTGCTTCACCAAGAGTTTGCGCATCAAGCTTTTCTAAATACTTAGCATACTCATCCTCATCAAGGATTTTTAGCCTTTTTAAATGGCTTGCTACATCGGCTGGACTTAACTCATTCTCATCTACGATATGTTTTTGAAGCTGTTCTTTTACCTCTTCTAAATTTGAATTTGGCATGATTATATCTCTGTTATATTTGCTATATCTTCAAGCGGTGCTTTGTTTATATGATCTTTGAAACTAGCTTGAATTTGGTTATTTAGGCTATCTTTTAGCTTGTTAAATTCAATTTTTTGGTTTTTATTAAGTTCAGATTTTGTGATTTTGACTACAGATTCTGGATTTATAGCGTTGCCATTTTTGTATAATCCCAAGTGTAGATGCGGTCCAGTGCTTAAACCAGTGCTTCCTACATAGGCTATTAATTGGCCTTTTTTTACTTTTTTACCCTTTTTAATACCTTTAGCATAACCATTTAAATGCGCATAAAGTGTCATATATCCACTTGAGTGCTGAATGGTTACAGTTTTACCATATCCGCCTTTATTGCCTACAAAGCTCACCACACCATCACCAGCAGCGTAAATTTTTGTCCCTCTTGGCGCAGCATAATCAGTACCTAAATGCGCTCTATATCTTTTTAATACTGGATGAAATCTTTTAGGATTAAATCTTGAGCTAATTCTAGCATTTGGCACAGGCTTAATCAATAAGAAATTTTCAAGCTCTCTTCCATTAGAATCATAAAACGCATCATTAAATTTATATATATAATTTGGCTTTCCCCTAGTCTCTATCATAGCAACTTTGATATTTGGCTCGCCGATATATTTACCTAAGCGCTTTTTACGCTCATATACTATAGCCAGTCGATCGCCCTTTTGAAGCGTTTTAAAATTTACACTTCCACTAAAAGCTTTATTAAACGAATTAGCTAGTGCTTCATCATTTGTTGCTCTTTTTATCTCTCTATATGGAGAGTCATTTATCTCTACATTTAGTATGAAATTTTCATTTTCATAGACAATTGGGATAAAATCTAGACTATAATGGTTATTAAAATCTTTAAAAACATGAATTTGAATCTCATTGCTAATAGGTAATAAAATTTGACTAATATTATTATTTGAATCACGCAAAATTTGAAATTTCGTCCCAGCGCTTAACTCACTAGCTAACTCTTTATCCTCGCCTGAGAGATTATAATATATAGATAATGGTATATTATGTCTCTCTAAAAAGGTTAAAAATGTATCGCCTTGCGGCCATGTCAGCTCTTCAACACTTGTGGTTACTGCATGTAAATTCATAAAAGCTAAAATAGATAAGATAAATTTTTTCATCAAAAACCTCAATAGAAGCAGATTAATATTGTAATTATAACTCAAAATTATTTACACATTGCAAACATTTACCCAAACTAAGATATAATTATGGCCAAATTTATAAAAAGTATCAAAAAGGGGATGCAATTGAAAAAAATTATAGTTTTAATCTTTGCTATATATTCATTTAGTTTTGGAGCTAAATTTGATCTAAAACCAAGCTACAATCTAATTTTAAATACCACTCAAGGTGGCGCTACAATTATAGATAATAATAACTTTATAGTTGGCTCAAGTGGTGTTGTGTTACACAAATTAAAAGATGGCAGCAAAACCATAATAGCCAGGGCAGTTGTAACTAGCAAAAAAGATGGCTATGCAAATTTAAGATTTGAGCTATTTGACCAGCTTAAACAAACAGCACTTCCACTCCCTACTATCTTGCCACAAGCTGGCGATGAAGTAATTTTAAATTTTATGTATAATAGATCTTTAATCGTAGTTCCAAACAAAGAAATTTATGATCAAGTTACTAAAGCTTTTAGTAATATTGATTTTATTCATCCTGATATTATAGCTGCTTATTTAAGCTATGAGTATAAGCCAAACCCAAGCCGATCTGATTTTCGTAAAATGTGCGCACAAAATGCAGCTGGGCTGATATTTATAGCACTTGATAAAGAGGCTGTTTTTGCTGATTGTGGTAGTTTTGAAATTTTGCAAAGCTTTAAAACTGGCAGTGTAGATTATTATGAAGTACCATTTTATACAAGAATTAAAAATATAGATACAGTATTTTGGAAACTTGATGGTGCTAAAATCGGCAATTATGACAAATATTACAATAAACTTTTAGCTAGATAAGGGGATAAGTATGGATTCTAAACATATAAAATATTTTGAGAATTTAATTGGTCAAGATAATGCCAAATTTGACAAAGCCCATCAGATAGCCTACTGCTATGACGCAACAAAAAAGCGATATGAACCAGATGGTGTTTTATTCCCAAGAGATGAAAATGATGTAAGTGAAATTTTAAAATATTGTAACGAAAATAAGATAATAATCGTCCCAAGGGGCGCTGGAAGTGGATTTACTGGTGGCGCCCTAGCTAGTGGTGGCGGAGTGGTGTTAAGCTTTGAGAAGCATATGAATAAAATTTTAGAGATAGATATGCAAAATATGGTAGCCGTAGTCCAACCTGGTGTGATAAATATGGATTTACAAAAGGCTGCATTAGAAGTGGGGCTATTTTATCCGCCTGATCCTGCTAGTGAAAATTATAGTAGCATAGGTGGCAATGTAAGTGAAAATGCCGGCGGAATGCGTGCTGCGAAATATGGAATTACCAAAGATTATGTGATGGCTTTGCGTGCTGTGTTGCCTAATGGACAGATTATAAGAGCTGGTAAAAAAACGATAAAAGATGTCGCCGGATATAATATAGCTGGAATTTTGATAGCTAGTGAAGGTAGCTTAGCAGTAATTACTGAAATAACTCTAAAATTAATCGCCAAACCTAAATTCAAAAAGACCGCTATGGGGGTATTTCCTAGTGTGAATTCAGCTATGAATGCCGTATATAAGACAATGGCCGCTGGTGTAACCCCTGTGGCGATGGAGTTTTTAGACTCTTTAAGTATTAAAGCTGTTGAGCAAAAATTTAATAAAGGCTTACCAGTTGATGCGGGTGCGATATTGATTAGTGATGTGGATGGACCAAATTTAGATGTAATCAATGAAGATTTAGAGATTATCAAAAACTGCTTTACGCAAAATGGCGCCATAGATTTCAAAGTAGCAAAAGATGATCAAGAGAGTGCTGATATATGGTTTGCTAGGCGCAACTGCTCTCAAGCTATCACAATGTATGGTAGCTTGAAATTAAACGAAGATATCACCGTCCCACGCTCTAAGCTACCTGAACTCTTAGATAAAATATCTCAAATTTCAGCTAGATATAATGTTACTACACCTTGCTTTGGCCATACGGGCGATGGCAATGTCCATACAAATGTTATGGTAGATAAATCAGACCCGCAAGCCATCGAGCGTGGCCATCAAGCAATCACAGAAATTTTCAAAGCCACAATCGAGCTTGGCGGAACGCTAAGTGGCGAACATGGCATTGGAATATCAAAAGCTCCTTTTATGCATTTAGCATTTAGTGATGGAGAGATGGAACTATTTAGATCAATCAAAAAAGCCTTTGATCCAAATAATATATTAAATCCATTTAAAATGGGACTTTAATGCAAGAAGCTAAAAAAATTGCTAAGATTATTATAAAAGAGCTAAGAGATAAGCAGATATTTCATTTTGCTTCTAGTCTTAGCTTTCACACTTTGCTTTCAATAATTCCTATTATTTTTGTATCGCTTAGTATTTTTACTACTATGCCAAATTTTGCTGATTATTATGCTAAAATAAAGGAATTTATCTACTCAAACTTGCTACCAAGTCAAAATATCACCCAATATCTAGATCAATTTTTAAGCAACTCTAGCTCACTTGGAGTGATGGGAGTTGTGGCTATATTTTTTACTAGTTTGATGTTTTTTAGCGAATATGATCATGTTATATCACGAATTTCTAATGTGCCAAAAAGAGGATTTTGGCAAAGTCTTAGTAATTACTGGACACTTACTACTCTTATGCCTTTAGGACTTGGCTTATCATTTTGGATTTCAAATTTCATCCAAAACACACTAAAAAGCAGTGAATTTACCAGTTCGATAAATTTTCTAGCTATATTTCCTCATATTATAATCTGGGCAATTTTTGCTATTACATATCTAATTAGTATCAACAAAAAATTATCATTTAAAAGCATAGCCATTGGCTCATTTATTAGCTCGCTCGCTTGGTCGCTATCAAAATGGGGCTTTATCCAATACTCATTTTATAATAAAACTTACGCTAGTATATATGGCTCATTTTCTATTTTGCTATTTTTTATACTTTGGATATATATATCGTGGATTATATTTTTGTATGGAGTTAGACTCTGCTCAGTACTTGAAAAAAGTAAAGAGCAAATTTAAAGCTATTTGTAGATAATAGATATCTATCTGCTATTTATACTAAATTTAGTTAATTCAATTGCTAAGGTAACTAAATTGTTACCCTAGCAATTATAAATTTAATAAATTAATAAATCAAAATGGCCAAATCGTCTCTAAAACACGAGTTCCCCATGGTTTATCAGTCGCACGCTGCAGGTCGCCTTCGGTTTTATATAATATTTTAGCATCAGATATATGTCTAGATTCAATCTCATTATACTGGCTAATATCGTATGGACGAATCACTCCACTAATTTGCATTATCTGTTTTTCATTATTTAGCAAAATTTCCTTACTACCTTCGATAAAGTAATTACCATTGCTTAAAACCTTAATAATCCTAGCTGAAATCGTAGTAGTAAATGCCTCAGTCCTACTAGTTGAACCCCCACCTGAATAGCTACTACCACTTCCAGCGCTAAATCCTATACCAGCTATTTTATTAATATCATTTAGTGGTCCTTTTAATGGTGAGCCTTCAGGCGTAGTAAATGTTCCACCTTTTAGCGATGTTAAGCTATCTTTAGAGGTTGAGCGATCAGCCTGTGAGCTTTGATTGGCGTTTTCTCTGATTATAACCGTTACGATATCATTGACATTCATCGCTTTTCTATCAGAAAATAGCGGATTATCCCCTTTACCAAATAAACTTCCAGGATTTCCTACTCCATTACCTTGAACACGACTTGGCAACTCTTCTACATATGTTGGTGGCGCCATTGAAATGTGTGGATCAGCCCCAGTTGTACAACCGCCAAGACCAATGCCTGCAACGCAAATTAGTGTAAAAAAAGAAACTTTTTTCATAAATAACTCTCAATTTTATGATACAATATACTAATAATTCGTTAAAATAATACCAAATATAGGATAAAACAATGCTAAAATCGATTTATATCTTAAAAAGCGACTATGAAAATGGTGAATTTAGAGATGTTTTAAGCTCTAAATTTAGCCAAGGTGTTACGATTTTACCCATTAGCGATGATGGCGAATTTAAAGTTTTCACTCTTAATGAAGCAATCGCTCTACTAAATTCAGGCAAAGAAAATGAACTAATCAAAGCTGTAATGGATAAATTCGGTAGCATTAAGGCTGAGTTTATAATAATAATTGGATCTGGCGATGAACTCCTTGACTCATTGCTTGCTCGCAATCTAAATGCTCCATTTTTGCTTAGCAATCAAACTGCTTATAAAGCTAAGCTGCTTGGATTTAAATCATTAAAAAGCATTGATGAGATTAAAAATACTCAAAGCAACTATATAACTCCTCTTAAATTTGAAACCCTACTCTATCAAAAAGCTGCCCAAAAGCTAAAAACTGTAGTATTACCAGAAAGCGATGATGATAGAGTTCTTAAAGCGTGCGATATCTTGCTAAATAGCGGTGCTATTAGTTTAATTCTTCTTGGCGATGAGAATGATATCAATAAAAGAGCTAATGAATTAGGGCTAAATTTAAGCAAAGCTAAAATTATAAATCCAGCTAATAGCGAACTTTTAGAAGAATTTGCTACTACTCTTTATGATCTTCGTAAAAGTAAAGGTATGGAGCTAGAAAAAGCCAAAGAACTAATCAAAGATAGAACATATTTTGGCACTATGCTTGTATATAAAGGGCTAGCAAGCGCAATGGTAAGTGGCGCTAGTACAACTACAGCCCAAACCATCCGTCCAGCCTTGCAATTTATAAAAACAAAACCTGGCGTTACTAGCGTTAGTGGTAGCTTTATTATGTGTGCTAATGGCCAAATTCACTTCTATGCAGATTGTGCTATTATGCCAAATCCTACACCAAAAGATCTAGCCGGTGCTGCTATTGCTACAGCTGCTACAGCTCGTGAGTTTGGCTTTGAACCTAAAGTTGCTATGCTTAGCTACTCTACAGGAGATAGCGGAAGTGGCCCAAGCGTTGATGCTATTATAGAGGCTACTAAAATCTTAAAAGAGCTAGATCCAAGCCTAGATGTAGAAGGTCCAATCCAATTTGATGCAGCCATTGACCCAGTAGTAGCAGCCAAAAAACTACCAAATTCAAAAGTCGCTGGAAATGCAAATGTATTTATCTTCCCAGATTTAAATTGTGGAAACATCTGCTACAAAGCAGTCCAAAGAACAGCAAATGCTTTAGCTATTGGGCCAATATTGCAAGGATTAAATAAGCCAATTAACGATTTAAGTCGTGGTTGCTTGGTCGAAGATATCGTAAATACTGCACTAATTAGCGCAATCCAGGGAGAGTAGATGAAAATTTTAGTTATTAACTCTGGTAGTAGTTCTATTAAATTTAAACTCTATGATATGAAAAATGAGAGCGTAATGTGCAAAGGACTAATTGAACAAATAGGCTCAGATAACTCCTTTGCTAAAATCTCCACCGCTCATGGAAGTATCAAAGAGATATCTAGGCCCATAGCCAATCACGCTCAAGGTATAGATATTATGAATGAGTTGCTATTTAATTCTGGAGTAGTAAATAGCTTAGATGAAATTGATGGTGTAGGTCACAGAGTCGTTCAAGGTGCTGATGTTTTTAGTGATGCAGTATTAATAGATGAGAGTGTAATGGCAAAAATTGAAGAGCTTATACCATTAGCTCCACTTCACAATCCCGCTCACCTAGCTGGAATGAGAGAGACGCTAAAAGTTCGCCCAGATATCCCAAATGTTGCCGTATTTGATACAGTCTTTCACCAAACTATGCCAAAAAGCTCATATATGTATGCTTTGCCGATTGAATTTTATGAGAAATATAAAATTCGCAAATATGGCTTTCACGGTACATCTCATCAATTTGTCTCTAAAGCAGCTGCTAAAATCTTAAATATTGATTATGATAAATTTAGCTGTATCACTCTACATCTTGGAAATGGTGCTAGTATTGCAGCGATAAAAAATGGCAAATGTATAGATACTACAATGGGGTTAACTCCGCTTGAAGGGTTAATGATGGGAACACGCTGCGGAAGCATAGACCCAGCGATTATGCCATTTTTGATGGAAAATGCAAATTTAAGCGCTAAAGAAGTTGATAATATAATGAATAAAAAATCTGGCCTATTAGCCATCGGCGGTAGCAACGATATGCGTATAATAGAACAAAAGATGGATGCAGGAGATGAGAATGCTAAGCTTGCATTTGATATGTTTGTGCTAAAGGTGAAAAAATTCATTGGTGCGTATATTGCAATTTTAGGTAAAATCGATTCAATTATATTTACTGCTGGAATTGGCGAAAATGACGCTAGAATCAGAGAGGCAGTTTGCGAAGGTCTAGAGATTTTTGATATCAAAATTGATAAAATTAAAAATAAAGAGTCAAAAGATGAACCACGACGCATAAGCCAAATCGACTCCAAAGTCCGCATAGCCATAGTCCCAACTGACGAAGAGCTAGCCATCGCCCAAGATGCACTAAGAATAATTAAAAATAAAGGTAATAAATGATAAAGACAATTGACTATCAAATAGATGGAATAAACGACGCTGAACTAGATATAAAGCGTAACTCAAAGCTTGAGTTTAAGCTCACCTATGATAGCACTAAAGAGATTAGAGCGCTTATAGCTGTTATTCCGGGTCTTGGCGAAGATGGTGACACCTATTATAGAAACAATCTAGCTCATAGCATAGCAAGAGATCTTGATGCTGCTGTAATTACAGTTAATTATTTTGGCGTCAAAAGCAATCCACCAGCGGCAAAATTTAGCATTGATGAGATTGATGAGTTAATCCTTAAAACAGTAGCTGAGAATATTGGCAATCCAATTCCAGATAATATAGAACTAACCAAAATGGAATCAGAAGAGATTTGGGACTTTGTCAATGAGCATCTATATGCTTTCATTGGAATACAAAAATTAACTGGCAAGCTTAGAGGATATTTTAAAATGCCTATGCATATGACATTAACTCCACCAAATGGCGAGTATCAAAACTTTGGCCTAATGGCTGCACTTGATGTGGTAAATTCAGTTTTATATATTAAAAACAATCCTCCATTTAAGCTTCATCCTAATTGTCAAAATGGGCAGCTTGCTACAATCTATGTAGGCTCAAGCCATGGTGGATATATAGCTAATCTCTGTGCTAAATTTGCCCCATGGGCTGTAGATGCTGTTTTGGATAATTGCGGTTGGAACCTAAGCACTGAAATATTTGATAAAAAAGACTACCAGCCAGGAACATTCCGTACTATTGGATTTGGTAAAGAGATTGATTTTATGAAATATAGGCGAGATAGTAGAGATAATGAAAACTTTCACCTATGCCTCTCAGATAAAACATTTTGGACATCAAATTCGCAAAGCCCAAACTACTTTAGTCGCTCTAGATATGAGATTAGAGACGTCAATGAACCTAATCATCTAAAAGTACTTAGCAACTATCCAAAACCGATTTTTAAATGCTACCATGTAAAAGGTGATAGTGTAGCACCAATTGGTGAAAAGATTAAATTTTATGAGCAATTACAAGCCAATGGCTTTGATGCTACTCTTGATATCGTAAGCGATAAATCTAGAGTTGATGGTAAATTTATCAAAAATCTATCTCACGGAATGGATATGAGCATTAAACTACTTGTAGCTAATAATTACGAATGGATTTTAAATAAAATCGCAGCCAACAAGCGTCCAAAATGCGAGCCAGTAATCACGCTAGAAACTAGTCAATATACATATGAATTTAGTCAAAAAGATAACCAAGTTAGCTTAGAGTGCAAAAAGAAAAAATAAAGCAATAAAATAAATTTAGATTTTATGTTTAAATAAACCCTCGCAATGGCTAAGCATTGCGAGTAAATTTAAGCTATTAAAGATTTAAATTTAAGTTACTGTAGTAGTCTTAATATATTTTGTTGGACAGCATTTGCCTGACTCATAGCGTAGCTTCCACTTTGGGCTAGTATGTTAAATTTAGAGAAGTTTGCACTCTCACTAGCAAAGTCTACATCTCTTATTTGAGATTCAGCTGATTTTACATTTACTTGGGTAACTGTAATGTT